>NZ_JBPVWS010000002.1:173276-535059 GCF_053470365.1 Stutzerimonas tianxiuensis
GCACTCATAGCTCAGCTGGATAGAGTACTCGGCTACGAACCGAGCGGTCGGAGGTTCGAATCCTCCTGAGTGCACCACTTTTAGAGAATCCCAGAAATGTGGTTCTTTGTTGTAGCCAGCGGTGATCTGGTTTATCAATCGCTTATGCACTCATAGCTCAGCTGGATAGAGTACTCGGCTACGAACCGAGCGGTCGGAGGTTCGAATCCTCCTGAGTGCACCAAAAACGAGAAGGGCCTGCAGCGATGCAGGCCCTTTTTCGTTTGGGGGTCAGCGCTTTAGCGCTTTCCCTGAACGCAGCCGTGCTCGTCGAAACTGATGGTCTGCGTTCGGCCCGTTTTGCTGCTGTAACGATACTGTACGCGGCCATTGCGGCTGGTGACCGTGTCGGGTTTGCCGAAGGTGCTATCGATATCGTCGCGGGTCATGCCTGGACGAACCTGCTGTTTAATCAACGCATCTCGTCTTGCGCGTCCGATTATGCGGTTTCCGCATCCATCATCCTGCGCGCCGACCACGATAAGGCTTCGAGTCGACTCTTTCTCTCGGCTCTTGCGCCGTTCCAGGGGGTTGGCCAGCGGTATCGCTTTGCCGGAGCTAGGCGTAGGGTTTACGGCTTCCTGACGCTGTGCCGACTGATCGATCGGACACCCCTGTCGAGTAAAGGTAACGTGGCCTGCGGCATCACTGCAGCGATAGATGCTTGCGGCGAATGTCGGGGCGGTCGAGAGGAGCAGGGCGCAGCAGCTTCCTGTAATCAGTTTGTTCATGGTCGTCCTCCTTGACGATAGGTTGGCCCAGCCTAGCCAAATACTTCTTGGCTCGCAGTGGTGCCTTTCCGCAACGTGAATGCGTCCACATTGATAGCGCGCGACCCCTCTGTGGCTACGCGCAAGCGTTTGTATTGCCTGTATTTCGCGGTCGTGCATCGCGGTTGCGGTGGTATTATTGCGCGGTCCGCCCTTCGGGCTCCTGGATCCCCCTCATGGATTTGCCCAGTAGTCGTATAAAACCTTCGCTTGCCAATCAATTTTTGAATGATTGATCCCCTGGTGCGCTCCGCTGGGGGTGGAGTGCGCCATGACTGAAGTAGAAGCAAAAAAGCCGCAGGAAAGTCTCCAGGATCGTCTGGCGCAAGTCGTCGAGCTGCTCCATCGCCACAGGATCGTAGAAGATCTGGCGCATCGTCAGAGCCAGGAAGGGCAGCATCAGGATCTTGTCGAGAATCTGGTGCATCGCCAAAACCTCGTTGAGCTGCAGCGCAAGCTCGAGGCGCTACACCCCGCGGATATCGCTCATATCCTTGAAGCCTTGCCCCTAGATGACCGCCTGACCGTCTGGCAACTGGTCAAGTCCGATCGCGACGGCGACATTCTGCTCGAGGTCTCCGACGCGGTTCGCGAGACGCTGATCGCCGACATGGATGACCATGAGCTTCTTGCGGCGGCCAAGGAAATGGACGCTGACGAGCTGGCCGACCTGGCGGCCGAATTGCCCCGAGACGTTGTTCACGAGCTGATGGAAACGCTCGATGCGCAACAGCGTGAGCGTGTCCGCTCGGCGCTGTCCTATGAGGAGGATCAGGTCGGCGCGCTGATGGACTTCGAGATGGTCACGATTCGAGAGGATGTGAGCCTGGAAGTCGTGCTGCGGTATCTACGGCGGCTCAAAGAGCTGCCCGGTCATACCGACAAGTTGTTCGTTGTCGATTACGACGGCGTGCTAAAGGGTGTTCTGCCGATCAAGCGATTGCTGGTCAATGATCCGGAGCGGCACGTGGCTGAGGTGATGGCCAGTGATCCGGTGACCTTTCATCCGGATGAGGATGCTTATGAGGCGGCCCAGGCATTCGAGCGCTACGACTTGGTATCGACGCCTGTCGTGGACAAGAGCGGCAAGCTGATCGGGCGTCTGACCATCGATGAGATGGTGGACCTGATCCGCGAGGAGAGCGAAAGCGAAGTGCTCAACATGGCGGGTCTGCGCGAAGAAGAAGATATCTTCGCCTCTGTGTGGAAGTCGCTGCGCAACCGTTGGGCCTGGCTGGCAGTCAATCTCGTTACCGCCTTTGTTGCTTCACGCGTCATCGGTCTGTTCGATGGCTCAATCGAGAAGCTGGTTGCATTGGCGGCGCTGATGCCGATAGTTGCAGGGATTGGCGGTAATTCAGGCAACCAGACAATCACCATGATTGTGAGGGCAATGGCGCTTGATCAGATGGGTACTGGTAACAGCGCTCGCTTACTGCGTAAGGAAGCGGGTGTCGGGATGCTGAATGGCTTGATATGGGGTGGAGTTATCGGCGTCGTGGTCTACTGGCTGTACGGAAGCTGGTCGCTGGGGGTAGTCATGACTGTAGCCATGACGCTCAATCTTCTACTGGCGGCCTTGATGGGCGTGCTGATCCCGGTAACTTTAGCGCGAATGGGGCGAGACCCAGCGCTGGGTGCCAGTGTCATGATCACTGCCGTAACCGACAGTGGTGGTTTCTTTATATTTCTCGGGCTCGCAACGATTTTTCTTCTCTGACCCGCCCCTCCTGCGTCGACTTGGCGTTTGCCTTGCGCCTGTTGTTCAGGCTACTGTTCTGAGGTTTCGCACTAGCGAAGGCCCCAACTTGAAGCGAATAACAGGCGGCTCGAGCCGCTGATAGAAAGGGAATCCCGATGACCCCCAGCGAACTCCTCCTTGAAGGCGTCGAACTTATGCTGTTCGGCTTAGGTTCCGTTTTTGTCTTCCTCGTTTTGTTGATTGCCTGCATTCGCCTGATGTCTGTTGTGATCGCCCGCTTCGACAGTGCGCCCACCGCTCAGTTGGCTTCCAGCGAACCCGCTGTGGCTGAAGTGGATGCCGATGTCATTAAGGCAATCCAGACCGCTATCCATCAGCACCGCGCTCGTCGTGGTTGATTCAGAACAGGGAGTTCCCCTCATGACATCTGTCAAACAACCGCTCGGCATTACCGAAGTGGTGCTTCGTGATGCGCATCAATCCATTCTGGCCACCCGCGTTCGTCTTGGAGACATGCTGCCGATTGCCGCCAAGCTTGATCAGGTTGGCTTCTGGTCCGTCGAATCCTGGGGTGGGGCGACGTTCGATTCCTGTATTCGCTATCTTGGTGAAGACCCTTGGGAGCGCATTCGCGAACTGAAGAAAGCGATGCCTAATACCCGACAGCAAATGCTGCTGCGTGGCCAGAACCTGTTGGGCTATCGGCATTACGCCGATGACGTGGTCGAAAAATTTGTTGAGCGCGCGGCGATCAACGGCGTTGACGTGTTTCGTGTGTTCGATGCCATGAACGATCCGCGCAACCTGGAAACCGCTCTGCGAGCGGTCAAGCTGCAGGGCAAGCACGCACAAGGCACCATTTCCTACACCACCAGCCCGGTGCATACCCTGGGAATGTGGGTCGACCTGGCCAAGCAGATCGAAGACATGGGCGCCGACTCGGTGGCGATCAAGGACATGGCCGGCATTCTTACGCCATATATGGCCTACGAGCTGGTCTCGCGGTTGAAGGCAAGTCTGTCTATTCCGATCCATATGCAGTGTCACGCCACGGCGGGCCTGTCTACGGCGGCTATTCTGAAGGCTGTCGAAGCAGGCATTGATAACGTCGATACGGCCATTTCCTCGCTCTCGATGACCTATGGGCATTCTCCAACCGAATCGGTGGTGGCCATTTTCCAGGGCACCGAGCGTGATACCGGCCTTGATCTTTTGCTGCTGGAGGAAATCGCTGCGTACTTCCGGGAGGTGCGCAAGAAGTACGCAAAGTTCGAAGGCACGCTCAAGGGTGTCGACTCGCGCATTCTCGTGGCGCAAGTGCCAGGCGGCATGCTGACCAACATGGAAGGCCAATTGAAGGAGCAGGGAGCTCTCGACAAGTTTGATGAGGTGCTCGCTGAGATTCCTCGTGTCCGTGAAGATCTCGGGTTCATTCCGTTGGTAACGCCGACTTCTCAGATTGTCGGCACCCAGGCAGTCATCAACGTGCTCACCGGTGAGCGTTTCAAGTCCATCACCAAGGAAACCGCGGGCATCCTTAAAGGTGAATACGGCGCCGCACCGGCCCCTTTCAATGTTGAACTGCAGCGGCGCGTTCTTGATGGTGCTGACGTGATCACCTGCCGCCCTGCTGATCTTCTACAGCCGGAAATGGAAAAGCTGACGGCGGAGTTGAAAGGACTGGCTCAGGAGAAAGGCATCAAGCTTGCTTCGAACGAGATTGATGACGTCCTCACTTATGCATTGTTTCCTCAGATAGGCCTCAAGTTTCTTGAAAACCGGGGCAACGCCTCTGCTTTCGAGCCGGTGCCGACTGGCAAGGAACAGGCGCCGCGCGCAGCAGGCGTGCCTGAAACTTACACGGTCGAAGTTAACGGTAAGTCTTTCGTCGTCCAGGTCAACGAGGGTGGCGATATCGAGGGGATCAAGGCGGTCGGCGGTGGGGCAGGCGTCCCACAAACAGCTACTAGCGCACCGGTCTCCGGTGCAGGCGAGCCTCAGCCGGCTCCGTTGGCGGGCAACATCTTCAAGGTCCTCGTGCAGCCCGGTCAGCTGGTTCAGGAGGGGGACCTGGTGATCATCCTCGAAGCCATGAAGATGGAGACTGAAATCCGTGCGTTCAAAGCCGGCACCGTCTCAGGTGTGAACGTTAAGGTCGGCGATGCGGTGTCGGTGGGCGATAGCCTGCTGACCATCGCTTAAGGAGCGCTGCATGGATAAGTTGCTCAAGCTTTGGCACAGCACAGGCCTCTATCACATTGAGCCTGGTCAGCTGCTGATGATCGTGGTGTGCCTGGGACTGATCTATCTGGCGATTCGCAAGGGGTTCGAGCCCTTGCTATTGATCCCGATCGGATTTGGAGGGGTGCTAGCCAATATTCCCGTCGCCAACATGGCCGAGGGGGCAGGGATCCTCCATCTTTTCTACGAAGTCGGTTTACCGACCAGTGTGTTCCCGCTGTTGATCTTCATGGGCGTCGGTGCGATGACCGACTTCGGACCAATGCTGGCGAATCCGAAGACGTTGCTGCTTGGCGCAGCGGCGCAGTTCGGTATTTTCGCCACCTTGCTTGGCGCTTTGTCGCTGGCCGCAATGGGGGTTCCAGGCATGGAGTTCACCCTGCGCGAGGCTGCTTCGATTGCAATTATCGGCGGTGCAGACGGCCCGACCTCGATTTTCGTAACGGCAAAGCTCGCGCCGCATCTGCTGGGGCCGATTGCTGTCGCAGCCTACTCTTACATGGCGCTGGTGCCGTTGATTCAGCCGCCCATCATGCGTGCACTGACGACGAAGGAGGAGCGTGCCATTGTCATGACCCAGCTGCGCCATGTGGGTCAGACAGAAAAGATCGTCTTTCCGCTCATGCTTGCTCTTATGGTTGGTTTGCTATTGCCGGATGCCGCGCCGCTGGTGGGGATGTTCGCGTTCGGTAACCTGTTGCGCGAATGTGGGGTCGTGGATCGTCTGGCCGACACTTCACGTAATGCGCTGATCAACATCGTGACCATTGCGCTGGGGCTAACTGTCGGCTCCAAGCTGTCCGCCGAAGCGTTCCTGCAGATGAAGACCCTTGGGATCCTGCTACTTGGTATGGTTGCCTTCTGTGGCGGTACGGCGGCGGGTGTGCTTATGGCGAAGGTCATGAATATCTTCAGCACAAACAAGATCAATCCGCTGATTGGATCGGCAGGTGTGTCGGCGGTGCCAATGGCGGCGCGAGTGTCGAATAAGGTGGGGCTAGAGGCGAACCCGCAGAACTTCTTGCTCATGCATGCCATGGGGCCGAACGTAGCGGGGGTCATTGGCTCAGCGGTCGCCGCGGGAATTCTGCTCAGCTTTGTTGGCTAGCGCTTCGGTTGATGTGTGGCTACGGGCAGCGAGAACTGAAGGATGCCTGCGCTGAAGCGCAGGCATCTTGCGTTTTCATGTCCCGCATAAGCCCACAGTATTGCCTAGCTGGGCAGTAAGATTTTGCCAAAAGTAATTGCCCTGACAGCTGTCAGGGCAATTACGCTGCTCATTAGTACCGAGCGGATCAATCTTCTTCTTTTGCAGCTTCGGCATCATGCGCTATGAGTGCGATCAAGGCGTTTTGCTGGCGGTGGGCCAGTTGGCGAAAACGCTGAAGCAACTCGCGCTCATGCAGCGTTAGCTCTGGGCTGTCCAGCCGCATTGCTGAATCATCGTCAAGCGCACCTTCCTGCAGAAGGCTTTGCTCCAGCCGCGCAATAATCTCCGAATTCATGCTGCGATGATGGTTCCGCGCAACCTCTGCAATACGCTCTCGCATGCCGTCTGGGAGGCGAACCACGAATTTGTCAGCCGTGCGGCTGGAGTAAACTGCCTGCTTCATTGGGCGCATATTAAACCGGATAGTCAGGTGGGCGATGGTGGCTTATTGCCGTTCTAGTCACCGGTCTGACACCAAACAGCACATGCTGTTCCACGACCTGCGAAAAAGTTGCCGGACAACTTAATGACGCCAATTATACGGCGTACAAAAAAGGAGTAAAGCCGATTGTGGTGGCTAATGGCCTTTATGTGATCCAGCGCTTGTCTCGCCCGTATGAACGACCGCTAGCGCAGCACTGGATCGAACTTGATGCGTCGGCCTACCAGTAGCGTAATCGCAAACAGCACTGCGAAGACCACCGAACCGGTTGTGACGAGCGTATCCCAGAAGTTCGGAAGCGTAGAGCCGATACTAAGCGCACCGCACAGCACGCCGAGCACAAAGAATAGATATCCATAAATCGACACTTTTAATCTCCTATAGAACCGCGTGCAGCAATCTACGTTTAAAAGACCCAGCGTTGTGCTTGAGCAGGTTTGATCAGCGCGTTGCCGCTGATGGTGCTTGCAGGCACCGAAAGTCTTGGAGTGGTCGCCTGGGACGTTTTCGACATCGTCTGCATTGGCTCCGCATCTGGGAAGTTCTCGAGCAGCGGGATCGCGGCAGCGGCCAAGACGGCAGTGCAGAGTAGATAGGCTGGGCGTAGCATTGGCGTCTCCTTCGCTTAACGTTCAGGTAATTAAGCACCTCCCATGCCAATGGCGTTCGGAAATAAAACCGTTGTAAATCAGATGCATACCGATGAATATCGAAGATGCGCAATGCGCTTTGCAAGATTGCTTGAGTCAAGGCCATGCAAATTGCAAGGCGAGCGATGTGCTGCTTCAGTTCGGTGTGCATGTAGTTGTCTGATGCATCATGGACGAGCATGACAAATGCGCCAAGGCTCGCTAACATGCTGCCGCTCGCGTGTCCCAGTAGCTCAATTGGATAGAGCATCCCCCTCCTAAGGGGAAGGTTGTGAGTTCGAACCTCGCCTGGGACGCCACATATCAGAGCGTTTTGTCCGTCGAAGCTTCTGGCAATTTCTGCAGCCTTTGCTTTGTCTGTCTCGCTGCTTGTCGCTGTCTTGAATGACACTATTCCCGCCTTCCTCATTCCAAACTATGCCCAGATGCGTCTGGCTGGCGCTGAACGCCAATCCGCAGGCTGCTCGAAAGGAAACTGCGCGGCCCTAGGGGTTCGTCGCAGCGGCGAATTAATACGTTGCTGACAAGTAGCAGGAGCTGCAAGGGATAGCCCCCATCACAGGTTCTGCCGATAGCTTCGTACGCTGTTTCAGCGGCTGGTCTGGTGGCGATGATGCAGTCCGTAGCGGACAGCTCAGCCGTTGTTGCGCAGCGTGGATATTCAGCGATCACGTCCAGCCAGCAGTGCAACTGTGACGCCTGCCTTTGCGGTCGCGGTGTGATCTAGCAGAGAAGTCTGCGCCCGAGGTCTGCTGAGCGGATCTCAAGCGCTATGGGGTTGTCGCCGTGGGAGGGGTCGCTTGCTTGGAAAGCGTCGACTTATTGTGTGCTCGAAGTGGCTAACCGTCATAGTTAACCGCGAGCTGACGAGTCGGCCCACTGGCTGGGGATCTGGCTGTGCTGGATCCGGTAACGAAGGCCGGCTGCAGCTTCGATAAGAACTATAGCCTGTGGGCTCGGCAGTATCAGCTAAATCGGTCGGTGACCTGGTCGCGTCGGGCTTCGCGCTGTAGTTGATAGACGAATCGTTCGACCTGCCGTTGCGTCAGGCCACTGATGCGGTAAAAGCGCATTCCGCAGAATGTCAGATCAAGTTTCTCGTCGAACACCACGTGCCTTAGCTCGGCTGCAGTTGTCACAACGCCAAACGGCAACTCCAAACGGAGCTGATCATACACCTGCCCTGACTGGAGGTTTGTTTGCAGGTTACCTGGAAAGCTCAACTTGCAACCCGTAGCTGACATGTCCAGCACCTTGCCGGCGAGATGCTTCTTGACCATCTTGCCGCTCAGTTCGGCAGCGATGGTCTGCCCGCTCAATGTGGCGCGATAGGCGTTCCGCCGCTGGTGGTAGAGAATCTCGTCGGGCAGAGGGACCCAATAGCAGCGCGCATCGTCCAGTTCGCCGATATGTGCTGGGTGTGGATTGTTCCAGGCAATCCGCACGCCTTCATAAAAGCCTTCGATTTGGAAAGCTTCTCCTGATGCCATCAGCCGCTCGCCATCACTAGGTATCAGCTCGTCTAATGCTAGCCAGCCCTTTTCACGATTTATCTCAACCAGGTAGGTTTGATACCGCAGCGTGCGCTCGGCAAAGCGAAGCTGCAGAGGGATATGGTTGTCCAGCAGGGGGCGTAGATTCGCCTGGACTTCGACTGGAGTCTTGAGTATCTGAGGAGGCTGAGGGCCTTCACCCTCAGCGAAAGGACTAGACACTTGGCATTGCTCTCCGGCATGTAACGACGTCAGCCGCATGATAGCACTATGATGTCATTGTGCTGCGGATGGTTCAGGCCTGGCTGAGCGGGCGATGATGAGTGCTTTTAGCGGCGCTTCCGCGCCGATCGTATAGATCCGGGGTCGTGGTGGTGCCCTGCAATACCTGCAACATTGTGCCAACGGCGCTCTGGTTGGCGCGGATAAGTTTGCCGTTGCGTTCATTGGCTTTGCGGCAGTCTTCGAGAATGCCCTCCAGCTGTTCCGCCTGGATAAGGATCTCATTGCCTATAGCCGAGCCTGCGGCAACCTTCGCTAGGCCATTCCGGTCGGCGCTTAGCTGCGCCTTAGCCAATGCCTGGCTGCGTAGCGTGCCGTGTTGGCCCAGAAGTGCTAACAGTGCTTGCTTTTGCGTGAGCAGCTGCTCCAATCCCGCGAGATTTCGCTCAGCGAGTGCCAGGTATTCTGCATCGGTGAGCTCGAGTAGTGTTCGGGCGGTGCCGATATCGTCAGTCAGCTGCTGGAGCAATTCGGAATCTAGCATAGTGGCCTCTGTTGCACTCACGCCTGCTCGCATTGATGCCCAGCTCAGCGCTGGCTTTCGAATGACAGCAGCTTCGAAGCTACTCGCTGGCTGTCGACTTGATAGCTGCCATCGGCGATTGCTTGTTTGATCTGGGCGACACGCTCCTGATCAACAGCGGGCTGCTGACTCAGCTTTTCGGTTGTCTGCTGAAGACGCTGGGCTTCGGGGCTCAGCTGAACGCTTTCTCCCGATACGGAGCTGTTACCGGTGGTCTTCACTTCTTCAGCAGGAGCCTGCTGCGCGGTTGGTCGCTCTGTGTTTTGGACGCTATTGCTCCGCGTATTGCTTGAAGAATTGACGGCGCTGTTAGGCCGGTTGAAATCGATAACCATGATCGAAACCTCGAATAAGTCAGGACGCTTGCCTGCTTTTCGGCAAATCCTCATGAAACTTTAGTCTTTTTTCATGCTAAGACCTGACGCCGCAGCGCCTCGTCCTCACATCGCCACTTCAACCTGCCCGGGGCCAGTGACGCGAGCTTTGATAGTTCGTCCGGATCGTTGGTTTTTGACTCGGATCTGACTGCCAAGTGCGCCGTTGGTAAGGGCCTCACCTGGCATTCTTACATTTATCGTAGAGTTTTTCGCGCTGATTACCACCTGATCACCCTTTCGGACTATTTCAGCCGCGGATAAGTAAGTTGGTGGTAATACCTGATCGGGTAGGGCGCTGCGGGTGATTTTATTGCCCAGCACTTGATCGAACGATGTCAGGTAGCCCTGGGTCAACAAGCCGACGTCGCGCTCGGCAAGGGAGACGTCAGCGAGCTCGACGACGCTTTCACGGGCCAAGGGCCGTCTGGCTACGATCACTTCGCGGAACAAATGTACCTGAGCGGGGACGAAAACGGACCAGGGTGATGTGCCTTCGCAGCTAACCCGCACGGTAGTGCGACCAACGGGTTGTGCCGGGCTTTCGAGTCTGGTCGTCAATGCTTGATCGCAAGCCGCCAGGCGCAGGCGCGGGTCGAGCCTGTTCAGTTCAATCTCATGGCGCGCCTTGATTTGGCTACTCTGTAAATAGTCAGTGACTTCACGCTCAAGAAAAGCGCGGGTCGCGTCGATAAGCTGTTCAGGGCGCGTGAAGCTCGCTGAAACAGCCAGCTGGTTCAGCAGGCATAGAGTTGCCAACAGGCCCAGTTGGCAAAGCGCCTTGCATGGATGCCGGAAAAAAGTCGTCTGTCTGTTCATGGCTTGCTCGAAGCAAGGGGCGTGCCGTTTGCCGGTAATTTGGGAATGGCCGAGGCAGGCAAGGCGGGTCAGCAACTCCGTTGTCAAAGCAGTGCACTGCGCGCCAGATTGTCTGAGCTACAGATGTCTGCCTACCCATCTCACACACAAGAGGAAACTGGCATGGCCGGTGTATTGGATTCGGTTAACCAGCGTACCCAGCTAGTGGGGCAGAACCGTTTGGAGCTGTTGTTGTTCAGACTGGACGACAAGCAGCTCTATGGCATCAACGTATTCAAGGTCAAAGAGGTGCTGCAGTGCCCGCGGCTTACGGTCATGCCTCGGTCGAGCCCTGTTGTAAGAGGGGTAGCGAACATTCGGGGAAGTACGCTTTCCATCCTTGATCTATCCGCTGCCACTGGCAAACCCGTATTACAGGACTTGCCAAACAGCTTTGCCATCATCGTTGAGTACAACACGAAGGTGCTCGGTTTCCTTGTCCGCTCGGTGGAGCGGATAGTCAACATGAATTGGGAAGATATCCTTCCCCCGCCTAAAGGCGTGGGGCACGACCATTATTTGACTGCAGTGACCCATGTGGATCAGCAGATGGTCGAGATTATCGACGTTGAAAAAGTGCTAGCCGAAGTGGCGCCAGTGTCTGAGGTGCTCTCGGTCAGCATTGCAGATGAGGCGACCAGTAATAAGGCGTCCACCAGTCGAGTGTTGATTGTCGACGACTCGTCTGTCGCGAGAAAGCAGATCATGCGTTGTCTACAGAATCTGGGGATCGAAGTCGTTGCGCACAACGACGGAAGGCAGGCGCTGACCTATTTGCGAAAGCTGGTGGCGGAAGGCAAGAAGCCGTCTGACGAGTTCGTGATGATGATTTCCGATATCGAAATGCCAGAAATGGATGGCTATACACTGACGACCGAAGTGCGTCAGGATCCCGCGATGCGCGACATGCACATTCTCCTGCATACTTCGCTTTCCGGGGTGTTCAATCAGAGCATGGTCAAGCGGGTCGGTGCGGACGATTTCCTTGCCAAGTTTCAGGCGGATGATCTGGCCAATCGGGTCATAGAGCGGATCCGGACAACGGATAAGAAATGAGGCCTCGTCCTCTCAATTCGACTGGTGGGCAGTATTAGTGTCTGTTGATCCCGATTTCGATCAGTTTCGCGTCTTTCTCGAGAAGACCTGCGGCATCCTACTGGGTAGCAACAAGCAGTACCTGGTGTCGAGCCGGTTAAACAAGCTGATGGAGCAGCAGGGCCTCAAGAGCCTCGGTGACTTGGTCAGGAAGATCCAGGCTCAGCCGCGCAGCGGCCTGCGCGAGCAGGTCGTGGATGCGATGACGACCAACGAAACACTCTGGTTTCGGGATACCTATCCGTTCGAGGTGCTGCGGAGCCGGGTTCTGCCTGAGCTTTTGAAAGGCTCCCCAGGTCAGCGCTTGCGTATCTGGTCTGCCGCTTGTTCGTCGGGGCAGGAGCCTTACTCGCTTTCGATGACCATCGATGAGTACGAACGCAGCAGCCCTAGCCAGCCGAAAACGGCCATACAGATAGTGGCCACTGAATTGTCCGGGGCCATGCTTGCGGCATCCAAAGCGGCCGAATACGACAGTCTCGCCATTGCTCGCGGGTTGTCCAGCGAGCGTCTGCAGCGTTATTTCGATGTGAAAAGCCCGGGCCGCTGGGTAGTCAAGCCGGCAGTCCGCAGTCGCGTCGAATTTCGTGTGCAAAACCTGCTCGACAGCTATGCGGTGCTCGGCAAGTTCGACGTGGTGTTCTGCCGCAACGTCCTTATCTATTTCTCCGCCGATGTTAAGAAAGACATCCTCAAGCGGATTCACGCAACGCTGAAGCCAGGCGGATACCTGTTTCTGGGAGCATCCGAAGCGCTGAACGGCCTTCCCGAGCTGTATCAAATGGTCCAGTGCAGCCCAGGCATCATCTATAAGGCCAAGTAGCCTTAATCTTTGCCGGACAGGCGGCAGGAATCTGTCGCTTCGGGCTGACTAAGCGGCAAAAGCATGGTCACGCTTTGCCGCTTTTGACGCGCAACCCAAGCCTTTCTAGAAAAAATCCTTATAGATCAGCTTGTTGCATAAATGGCATGGGCTTTGCTGGTGGTTTGCTAAGCAGACTTGTATCCGGCAGAGGGCCAGATCATGAGCATCAGTTTCGAAAAGGCACTTGGCATCCACGAGAAGGCGCTCGGCTTTCGCGCTCAGCGCGCCGAAGTGCTGGCCAACAACATTGCCAACGCTGACACCCCCAATTACAAGGCGCGTGATCTGGATTTCAGCTCGGTTCTTGCTGCGCAGAACAGCAAGAATCAGGGCGGATTCGGCGTGGCCGTGACCAGCAGCAAACATATCGCTGCCGAAGGGATGGAAATTGCCGATCCTGGCTTGCGCTTCCGCACCCCTGCGCATGCGTCGCTCGATCAGAACACAGTAGATGCTCAGGTTGAACAGGCGGCTTACGCCGAGAATGCCATCGACTTCCAGGCAAGCTTTACCTTGCTCAACAGTAAGTTTCGGGGGCTGATGAGCGCCCTGCGCGGCGAATAAAAGGAGCGAAAATCATGTCCCTCAGCAGCGTCTTTAACATCGCCGGCAGCGGCATGAGTGCCCAAAGCACTCGCCTGAATACCATTTCCAGCAACATCGCTAACGCCGAAACAGTCTCATCCAGCGTTGACCAAACCTACCGTGCACGTCACCCGGTGTTCGCGACCATGCTGCAACAGGCTAACGGTTCACCGAACGAGTCGTTGTTCGCCGAACAGGATCAGGCGGGCGCAGGCGTACAGGTGCTTGGTGTCGTGGAAGACCAGAGCGAGCTGCAAGCTCGCTATGAGCCCAACCATCCTGCGGCGAACACCGAGGGCTACGTGTACTACCCAAACGTCAATGTGGTGGAAGAAATGGCCGACATGATTTCTGCCAGTCGTTCGTTCCAGACCAATGCCGAATTGATGAATACAGCCAAAACCATGCTGCAGAAAGTTCTGACCCTGGGCCAGTAACCCTAACGAGAGATTGCCATGAGCACGACAGGCGGCGTCGGCGGTACCGGCTCGGTACTGGACCAATACCAGATCAAAGATCGCGAAGTTAAAAGCAACGACCTTGGCAAGAATGAGTTTCTGGAGCTGCTGGTGACCCAGCTGAACAACCAGAACCCGCTGGAGCCACAGGAAAACGGCGAGTTCATTGCCCAGCTCGCGCAGTTCAGCACCGTTGAGGGTGTCGAAAAACTGAACTCAAGCATGGAAACCATGCTGTCCGGCTATCAGTCATCCCAAGCGCTGCAAGCCTCTTCGCTGGTCGGCCGCAAAGTCATCGTGCCGACCGACAAAGCAGTCGTAGATACCAGCGAAACCTTCAAGGCCAGCATCGTTCTCCCCACAACCAGCAGCAACGTAGCGGTCAACGTTTACGACAGCGCGGGCACGGTGGTCAATCGAATCAACATGGGTCAGCAGCAAGCTGGAAACGTCTCATTCATGTGGGATGGCAAGGACTCGGGCGGCAAAACCATGCCGCCCGGCACCTATCGATTCGAAGCACAAGCGACCTACCAGGGCGAGACCAAGGGCCTTTATACCTTGCTCCCTGCCAACGTAGACAGCGTCACGCTTGGGCAAAACGGTGGTGAGCTTCAGCTCAATCTAGCCGGTGTCGGCAGCATTGGGCTGTCTCAAGTCCAGGTTATCGGTCAGTAACTGCCGGCACGTCCGGTAACAGGAGCAATTCATGTCGTTCAATATCGGCCTTAGCGGCATGCGTGCCGCCAGCAAAGACCTCAATGTCACGGGTAACAACATCGCCAACGCTGGGACTGCGGGCTTCAAACAGTCTCGTGCAGAGTTTGCGGACGTCTACGCATCGTCGGTCCTTGGTACTGGCAAAAACCCTCAAGGCAGTGGGGTGCTTCTTGCGAACGTGTCGCAGCAGTTCAACCAGGGCAACATCAACTACACCCAGAACGCGCTGGACCTCGCCATCAACGGCAATGGCTTTTTTCAGGTCAGCAACAACGGTGCGCTGAGCTACACCCGCGCCGGCTATTTCGGCACGGACAAAGAAGGCAATCTGGTCGACAATTTCGGCTATAACCTCCAGGGCTATTCGGTTGACGACAGCGGTAATATCCAGACGGGGCAAGTTAGCAATTTGAAGATTCAGACGGCCAGTCAGGAACCCAAGGCCACTACTAAAGTAGTCCAGGGATTCAACCTGAACTCGACCAACGTCCAGCCGGTGAACACCCCGTTCAACCCGGCTGACCCGCTGAGCTATAACTCGTCCACCTCGACCAACATTTATGACCAGCAAGGTAACGCGCACGTGATGACGCAGTACTTTGTGAAAACCCCGACTGATGGCGCGACTCCACCTAACGACACGCCGAACACATGGACGATGCATGTGCTCATCGACGGTCGTAATCCTCAGCAGCCAGCTGATGCGGACCCCATTGTCGCAACAACGCCTAGCTCTACTCAGTTGACCTTTACTCCGTCCGGAGCGTTGCTCACTCCGACCGGAGGGGTTACCCCTGTGGCCGGCTGGCAGCCTGCAGTCAAGAATACCGATGGTACCTGGGCGCTTAACAATGCTGCACCGGCAGGCGGTCTCGACGTATCGATCGATATGCGCGGGTCTACCCAGTATGCAAGCGCCTTCGCCGTCAACAGTGTCAGCCAGGACGGATATACGACCGGTGAGTTGGCGGGCCTTGAGATCAGCGAAACTGGCGCGATCTTCGCCCGCTACACCAATGGCCAGTCCAAAGTGCAGGGTCAGATCATCCTGGCCAACTTCGCCAACGTTCAGGGGCTCACGCCAGTCGGTAAGACGCAGTGGGTCCAGTCTTTCGAATCAGGTGAGCCAGTGCGCAACCCGCCTGGCAGTGGCACCCTCGGTTCGTTGCAGGCTGGCGCTCTTGAAGACTCCAACGTTGAACTCTCAGACCAGCTGGTCAACTTGATCGTGGCGCAGCGTAATTACCAGGCCAACGCCAAGACGATCGAAACCGAAAGCGCGATTACCCAGACGATAATCAACCTCCGTTGATTGCTACCAGGCACTGCGCGGGGTGGCGGGAAACTGCCGCTCCGTTTTCAAAAGGTCCTTCGGGGCCTTTTTTTTATCCGGTAATTCTATGTATTTCAATAGCTTAATAAGGCCTTGGTCGCTTGGCATAGCGCTTGCTTTGTAGCTGATATCAGTTCAGTTAGCGTCAATTTGCGTAGGGAGGTTCGATGGACAAGATGCTCTATGTGGCCATGACGGGGGCGAGCCAAAACGCTCGTGCTCAGCAGGCACATGCCAACAACCTGGCAAACATCTCGACCACGGGCTTCCGGCGGGACTTCGAGCAAGCGCGCTCGATGCAAGTGTTCGGAGACAGCTTTCCGGCACGTGTTTACGCCATGACCGAGCGTCCAGGCACGGACTTCAGTTCCGGCACCTTGCAAGAGACCGGTCGGGACCTGGACGTAGCGGTTGAGGGAGATGGCTGGATAGCCGTGCAAGCGCCGGATGGCAGCGAGGCCTATGCCCGTACCGGCAGCTTGAATATCGACACGCTTGGCATGCTCAGAACCGGCGACGGTTTGCCGGTGCTCGGCAATGCCGGGCCGATCGCAGTGCCGCCAGAAGAGAAAGTGGAGATCGGAGCTGACGGCTCGATCAGTATCCGCGCGCTCGGTGAAGATCCAAATGTGGTGGTTACGGTCGATCGTTTGAAACTGGTCAATCCTGATCCCAAGCAGTTGGAGAAGGGCACCGACGGTCTTATCCGCATGAAGGATGGCCAGCCAGTCGAGGCTGACGCCGCGGTTCGCGTGACCTCAGGCTTCCTTGAAGCGAGCAACGTCAACGCCGTTGCCGAGATGACTTCGATGCTCGCGCTGTCCCGGCAATTCGAGCTGCACGTGAAGATGATGCGTACTGCCGAAGAAGATGGCGCCGCAGCGGCCCGAGTCTTGCAGATCAGCTAAACAAACTAGGCGGCGCCCGAATTCCGGCGCACGAGGAGAAGAACATGCTTCCAGCACTGTGGGTCAGCAAGACCGGTTTGTCCGCGCAGGACATGAACCTGACCACCATTTCCAACAACCTGGCGAACGTCTCGACAACGGGCTTCAAGAAGGATCGGGCCGAATTTCAGGATCTGCTTTATCAGATACGTCGTCAGCCCGGTGGACAGTCCAGCCAGGACAGCGAACTTCCTTCGGGTTTGCAGCTGGGTACCGGTGTGCGAATCGTAGGCACGCAAAAGCAGTTCACCGCCGGCAGCCTGCAGACCACCGAACAGCCGCTCGACATGGCTATCAATGGCCGTGGCTTCTTTCAGGTGCTGCTGCCAGACGGCACCGTATCCTACTCGCGTGACGGCAGTTTCCATCTGAACGCTGAAGGCCAAATCGTGACCTCCAACGGTTACTCGTTGGAGCCTGCGATCGTCGTACCGCCGGAAACGCAGACCTTCACCGTGGGGGAGGACGGCACTGTGTCCGTTACAACGCTGGGCACCCCGGCACCACAGATCATTGGCAACATTCAGACCGCTGACTTCGTCAACCCGGCCGGTCTGCAAGCGATGGGCAGCAACCTGTTCCTGGAAACTGCCGCGAGCGGTGCGCCACAAGTCAGCACACCCGGTCTCAACGGCCTGGGCACCGTACTGCAGAACACCCTGGAAAACTCTAACGTCAGCGTGGTCGAGGAGTTGGTGAACATGATCACCACGCAGCGCGCCTATGAGATGAACTCGAAAGTCATCTCCACGGCCGACCAGATGCTGTCCTTTGTCACCCAGCAGCTGTAACAGCCGTCAGCCGCTGGATTGAGGTGAATATGCGCCGCTTGTTGATTGTCCTTCCACTGGTGTCCGCCGTGATTATGTCCGGTTGCATGGCGCCGGCTCCGAAGCCCAACGATCCCTATTACTCGCCAGTTCTGCCGCGTACGCCACTGCCGGCCGCGCAGAACAATGGCGCGATCTATCAGGCCGGCTTCGAGACCAATTTTTACGACGATCGTAAGGCCTATCGGGTCGGCGACATCATCACCGTCACACTCAACGAAAAAACCCAGGCCAGCAAGAATTCCAATTCGAAAATCGCCAAGGACAGCAGTGCCAACATCGGCCTGGGTTCGCTGTTCGGCGGTGCCGTATCGATGGTTAATCCGCTGACTGACAACAAGATGACGTTGGGCGCTGAATACGAAGCGTCACGGGATACCTCTGGTTCCGGTCAGGCGGGGCAGAGCAACAGCCTCTCCGGCTCGATCACCGTGACCGTCTCGGATGTGCTGCCGAACGGCATTCTCGCGATCCGCGGGGAAAAATGGATGACGCTCAATACTGGTGATGAGTTAGTGCGAATTGCCGGGCTGGTACGTTCGGACGATATCGCCACCGATAACACCGTCCCTTCGACCCGTATTGCTGATGCCCGTATCACTTACTCCGGTACCGGCGCCTTCGCCGATGCCAGCCAGCCAGGTTGGTTGGATCGTTTCTTCATCAGCCCGTTGTGGCCGTTCTAAGCAGGTACAGGCAATGAAACTGTTCAGCTCGATTTTGGTTGCCTTGTTCTGTGTGGTGGTGCTTCCTGCCCATGCCGAGCGGTTGAAGGACATCGCCACCATTCAGGGTGTACGTAGCAACCAGCTGATCGGATACGGTCTTGTGGTTGGCTTGAACGGTAGCGGCGACCAGACGACCCAGACGCCTTTCACAGTGCAGACCTTCAATAACATGATGGCGCAGTTTGGTATCAAGGTGCCTGCGGGCGGCAACGTCCAGCTGAAGAACGTGGCAGCTGTTTCGATACACGCCGAGCTTCCGCCGTTCGCCAAGCCGGGCCAGACGATCGACATCACCGTATCGTCGATCGGCAACGCCAAAAGCCTGCGTGGCGGGAGCCTGTTGATGGCGCCGCTCAAAGGGATCGACGGCAATGTCTATGCGATTGCTCAAGGCAATCTCGTCGTGGGCGGTTTCGATGCCGGCGGCGCAGATGGCTCGCGCATCACCGTCAACATTCCCTCTGCAGGCCGAATCCCCGGAGGGGCGACAGTTGAGCGACCGGTGCCCAGCGCTTTCAACCAGGGCACAACCCTGACCATGAACCTCAATCGTCCGGACTTCACCACCGCCAAGAACATCGTGGATCACATAAATGAGCTGCTAGGCCCGGGCGTGGCTCAGGCGCTCGATGGCGGCTCGATCAGCATCACCGCCCCGCTGGATCCTAGCCAGCGTGTGGATTACCTATCGATCCTGGAAAATCTGGAAGTGGACGTGGGGCAGGCGGTGGCCAAGGTCATCATTAACTCGCGAACCGGGACCATCGTCATCGGCCAGAACGTACGTGTTCAGCCAGCTGCAGTGACACACGGCAGCTTGACCGTGACCATTTCCGAAGATCCGCAGGTGAGTCAGCCAAATCCGCTTTCTGATGGGCAGACCGTGGTAGTTCCCAATTCCAAGGTCAAGGCAGAGCAGGAAGCCAAGCCGATGTTCAAGTTTGGCCCTGGCACGACTCTGGACGAAATCGTTCGGGCGGTGAATCAGGTCGGCGCGGCGCCGAGCGATCTCATGGCGATTCTCGAGGCGTTGAAGCAGGCCGGTGCCCTGCAAGCAGACCTGATTGTCATTTGAGGACAGGGATAATGGAAAATCGTCTGGGACTGGGTCGACGCACACCTGACAGCGGTAGCTACTCTGACCTCAATCGTCTGAACCAACTCAAGGTCGGCAAGGATCGTGACGGTGCCGAGAACGTGCGCAAGGTGGCGCAGGAGTTCGAGTCCCTGTTCATGAACGAGATGCTCAAGTCGATGCGTTCGGCCACCGAAGTCATGTCGAAGGACAACCCGTTCAACAGCCAGGCCAGCAAGCAGTATCAGGACATGCACGACCAGCAGCTCTCGGTCACGTTATCCAAAGAAGGCGGCGGCATCGGCCTTGCTGACGTGCTGATTCGTCAGCTTAGCAAGCAGCAGGAGCCCAGCGAAAAGCCGAATCCTTTCGCCCAGGTGGCACAGACCGAAGGGGCCAAGTGGTCGAGCAATCCCAACTCGAAGATTGCTCCAGTTGACCCGGCGCGCAACGATTCTCAGCTGCTCAATCAGCGTCGTCTGGCATTGCCGGGACGATTTGCCGAGCGCGCTCATGCGGAGGTTACAGCTGCAAATACCCAAGCGGCTCAAGCTAGCCAGGCGGGCACGGCTCAGCCTCTGGTCGATGTTGACTGGAAGCCTGCTACCGCTTTCGCAGCGCCTCAGGACGCACCGTTGACAGTTAACGGCGTCGAGGCGACTGCTCCAAGCGCGCCGAGCAAGACGCGTTTCAGCTCGCCCGCAGAATTCATCGCCACGATGCTGCCGATGGCTGAAAAAGCAGCAAAGCGTTTAGGTGTCGAGCCGCGTTTCCTCGTGGCACAAGCCGCGCTTGAAACCGGTTGGGGCAAATCGATCATCAAGCAGAAGGACGGCACTAACAGCCACAACTTGTTCGGCATCAAAGCCACGGGGTGGGACGGTGCGTCCGCGAAGGTCACCACGACCGAGTACGTCAATGGCAAGGCAACCAAAGAGGTTGCCGGGTTTCGGGCATATGACTCGTTCGAACACAGCTTTAACGATTACGTCCGGCTGTTGGAAAACAACGATCGTTACAAGCCAGCCCTTCAGGTGGCCAGTGCGTCTGGCAACTCCGAGCGTTTCGTCAACGAACTGCAGCGGGCAGGTTATGCAACTGACCCGCAGTACGCACGCAAGATCAACCAGATCGCTCGCAAAGTGCAGACCTATCAGACAATTGCCGACGCCAGCACGTCGCCCGCCGTTCGGACTAGAGGTTAAACATGGCTGATCTATTGAATATTGGCCTGTCCGGCCTGAGTGCCAGCAAGAGTCAGTTGTCCGTTACGGGTCACAACATCAGCAACGTCAACACGCCGGGCTTTAGCCGGCAGGATGCCTCGCAGGCGACCCGTACCCCGCAGTTCAGCGGTGCGGGTTATGTGGGCTCGGGCACGACGCTGGTGGAAATACGCCGTAGCTACAGTGAGTTTCTGACTAGCCAGCTGCGCAGCAGCACATCGCTGAGCAGCGATGTTGAAGCCTATAAGAGCCAGATCGACCAGCTCGATTCCTTGCTGGCCGGCAGCACGACCGGTATTACACCGTCGCTGCAGAAGTTTTTCTCGGCACTGCAAACCGCAGCGGAAGACCCCGCCAATATCCCGGCGCGCCAGCTGGTGCTGGCTGAAGCCGAAGGTTTGGCACGGCGCTTCAATACGGTATCGGACCGCCTGACCGAGCAGAACAACTTCACTAATAAACAGATGGCGGCGGTGACCGACCAAGTCAACCGGCTCGCTGGCAGCATCGGTAGCTTGAATAATGCGATCGCCATTGCGTCGGCTAATGGCCAGAAGCCCAATGATCTTCTTGACGCTCGTGATGAGGCGGTGCGTCAGTTGTCCACGTACATTGGTGTCACGGTGACGCCTCAGGACGACAACAGCTTCAATATTTCCGTTGGAACGGGTCAGCCGCTCGTAGTGGGCAGCACGGTGAGTCGCCTCGAAGTCGTTCCGGGTCAAGGCGATCCCAATCGTCATGAAATCCAGTTCGTAAGTGGGAGCTCCCGTCAGGGCATCACCTCACAGATCAGTGGCGGTGAGCTGGGTGGCCTGATCCGCTACCGCAGCGAAGTGCTGGACCCAACCCTGAATTCTCTGGGGCGACTGGCTCTGGCTGTCAGCGACCAGGTCAATACGCAGTTGGGGCAGGGGTTGGATCTGAAGGGGCAGGTCGGCAAAGCGCTGTTCGGCGATTTCAACGCTTCATCCTTAGCACAGCTCCGGGTCACCGCTTTCGCTGGCAACAGCTCTAATGCACAGCCACTGCTGAACATCACCAACACGAGTGCCTTGACTACCAGCGACTACCTCATGGAGTACGACGGTGCTGCCTATAAGGTTCGTCGACTGAGCGACAATCAGATGATGACCGTGTCTGGCGCTCCGAGTGGCCCATTGTCTTTTACCGACAAGGATGGTCGCGATCAGGGTTTCCAGGTTGAACTGGGTAGCGCGTTGCCGGCTGTTGGTGACAAGTTCAACCTTCAGCCCACTCGTCGGGGTGCAGCGGACGTCAGAGTGGCACTGGACCAGGCCGACCAATTGGCTTTCGCTGCCGTAGCAAGCGGACAGAGTAATCTTCAGAATGCCGGCACCGGCGCTATCAGCCAACCGGATATGGCATCGGCACCATCGCCAATCGACCTAAACGCCCTCAAGACGGCATTTGGCAGTGGGCTGAACCTCACCGCAACCGCGAACTCGGACGGCACTTATACGTTGACCGATGCTGGCTCCCTGCCTGCCGGTTGGGCATACGTGGATACGAAGGGCGATCCTATTGTTGATGGTAGCGGCAACCCCCTTTCACCGGTATTCCAGTCCGGTACGACCAATACCGTACGGCTGGCATACACGGTCACCCCAGGAGGCACTTATCAGTTCGACTTCAATGTCAGCGGAAGACCTCAGACAAACGATAATTTTTCGCTGACTTATAACCAAGGCGGGGTTTCCGATAATCGCAATGCGTTGAAGCTTGTTGATCTTCAGACGAAGCAGACCGTTGGTGTTGACGCTGGATCAGCGGGGTCTGGCTTCAGCTTCACCGATGGTTATGGCGAACTGGTTGAGCGCGTCGGCACCCTGACGGCTCAGGCCCGCATGGACAGTGAAGCGACCGGCGCGATTCTCAAGCAGGCCACGGATAATCGCGATTCGCTGTCGGCTGTAAACCTCGATGAGGAGGCCGCGAACTTGATTAAGTTCGAGCAGTACTACAACGCTTCCGCTCAGATCATTCAAGTTGCCCGCTCCTTGTTCGATACATTGATCAATACCTTCAGGTAACAGGCCCGCCCATGCGCATCTCGACACTGCAAGCATTCAATAACGGCGTAGCCGGTATTCAGCGCAACTACTCCAATGCAACTCGCACGCAGGAGCAGATCAGCACGGGCAATCGCATCCTGACGCCTGCGGACGACCCGGTTGCGTCAGTGCGTCTGTTGCAGCTTGAGCAGCAGCAGAATGTGCTCAGCCAGTACAACTCCAATCTGACGGCGGCAAAGAACAGCCTGACCCAGGAAGAGGTCACCCTGAACTCGGTGAACACCGTCCTGCAACGTGTGCGTGAGCTGGCGGTACAGGCCGGCAACGGTGCACTGGATCCGCAGGACCGGAAGGCTATCGCCGCGGAGCTGGGTGAGCGCGAGGACGAGCTGTTATCGCTTATGAACACGCGCAACGCTCGTGGCGAGTACTTGTTTTCCGGGTTTCAGGGAAAGACGCAACCGTTCGTTCGTGCTGCCGATGGAAGCTACAGCTACCAAGGCGACGAAGGGCAGCGGAAATTGCAGATCGCAAGCTCTCTGGGGATACCGATCAGCGATAACGGCAAGTCCATTTTTCAGAACGTAACAGATGCGGGGCGCTTGGAAAGCCAGCCCGCCGCACCGTTTCCGCCTGGCTCAACGCTAGCTGTTTCAGCGCCACTCGTGAGTGACGAGGTGGCTTTTTCCGGAGCGAACGGCTTTCCCGCCAGTGGAGTTCAGCTTCAGTTCAATGCGGACGGCAGCTACGACGTTTATGAGTTGGACAATAGCGGTATGCCTGCGGCGGTCCCGTTTGCGGACGGAACTGGCTTGAAAATGGACGGTGACTCTGGCAACAGTGATTCGTTAGTGTTTCGCGGTGTGACGCTGCAGCTCAACGGAGCGGCTACGGGGGGGGAGGCGGTAAATATCACACCGAAACCATCTGGTTCCAGTGCAACGCAGCAAAAGCAGGGAATTCTCGACACCATCGCCAACCTCCGCTCATCTCTGGAAAACCCTTCCACTGGCAATACCGGCGTACGCGACGCCGTAGCGGTGGCTTTAACCAATCTTGATCACGGTATGGTCAGTGTGGATCAGGCGCGCGGAAATATCGGGGCTCGACTTAACGTAATCGAAACTACACAAACCGATAACGAAGATGTTGCGCTAGTCAACAAGGGCGTGCAGGCCGAGCTACGGGAGCTCGACTACGCTGAGGCGCTGTCTCGGCTATCGATGCAAACGGTGGTACTTGAGGCAGCCCAGCAAAGTTATGTGAAGATTGCAGGATTGAGCCTGTTCAACGTGATGCGTTGAGCCGCCGGCGGGCACGGTTCACAGAACAAGCACCGCGATTTGACTTGATCTTGGTGCGACTTAGAGTGTGACTGCGGCGCATGGAGTACCGCGTCGTTAATCCGACACTCATAAGGACATGAACAATGCTTAAGTCTTTGCTATCCGCTTCAATAATCGCTCTGCTCGCTAGTGTCTCTCTCGGTAGTGTTGCTGGCCCGACGAAGTCCGCTGACCCCGTGATGGTTGCGGCGGCCCAGCAAGTGGCGCCGATCAACATCAATTCAGCCGACGCTGAAACCCTGACCCGTGAACTCAAGGGGATAGGCGCTACGAAGGCCAAGGCGATCGTCGCCTACCGCGATGCCCATGGTCCATTTAGCTCGATCGACCAATTGCTCGAAGTCAAAGGAATAGGCGCGGCCACTTTGGAAAAAAATAGAGCCAAGTTGAGCGCAAACTGATAGCCAAAATCTGTTTCAACGAAGCCGGTCATTCGACCGGCTTTTTTGTTTCCGTGATTTTAAGTTGCTGGCCGCTTGCTCTCCATAGTGTTGGTTGTGCGGCGTCACCACTGACGGTTGGGCAGGAACGTGGACTGGCTGATGTTGTCCTTGTTAGAACGCTTAATCGGCTTTAGCACCCTGTTTTCAAGTGCAATTGGCCTTACAAAGGTGTTGACATGTTACGGTTATTCACAATCGTTTTCGTAAAGCCTGAGAGTCTTTGCGGACTCACCAAGCGTACTGTGCTGTTTTTTTAAGTTGCTGATTTAAAAGGCGTTATTCGCTCTGGGCAAAAAGCCGCCGATCTGTTCGTAGGCCGCGTCGCGCGGGCGTTTCAGCTAGTCATCAAGCAACTGCTCACAGGGTTATCCACAGGTTCTGTGGATATTTCTTCCGGCAGTGGCAAAGCAGCTTTAGCAGGAGGCATTCGATGAAAGCACCTTGGAATTTCTTAAAGTACCTGCCGGTAGCGCGAGGCGTTCTCGCTCGTGGAAGGTTACCGATAGTGCTGCTTGCGGTCGCTAAAAAACGCTCAGCTCGGGGTGGCTTGGTAAAAGGGTTGCGTGAAGATCTCAGTCTGTTGCAAGGGCTGTGCGTGGCGTGGTGGCGAGGTGAGTATCGGCAGGTCAGCAGGCCCGCGCTGGTCGCTGCAGTCGCTGGTTTGCTGTATTTCCTGTCACCGATGGACGCCATCCCAGACTGGATTCCAGGTCTCGGATTTGTCGATGATCTGGCGGTACTGGGCTGGATAATCCGAAAATGGTCTGGCGAGTTGCAGGCGTTTCGCACCTGGCGAGACAGCCAGCCCGCAGATGTGCGGGCAGATATCGATCAGCTGCCTTCCATCGACGAAGCAGGCGCCGGCTCTGTCGGTAGAGGGCGTAATCCCGAGTTCTAGAAGCTCGAGGGCTTAATCCTTTCGAGTGCTTACTCAGCATCGCCCCCTCACTCTTTAGTGGGGTGTTTTGATGATGAATGAATTGTCGCCCGGGCTGATAAGATCTTGTCTTTGAATTTGAGACTACGGTCGGGGTAGAGGATGAGCGTTCAGGTCATCATGCGGGACGGTATGCCGGAGTATGCCGTGCTGCCTTGGGACGAGTACCAGGCACTATTAGGCAGCGGGCGTAGCGTGAGTGCCGCTGTGCCGGTGGGAGCAGGTACTTCAGGCGTATTGCCGAAGTTCAATACGTTGCCGGTGTTGCGAGAGGCCAAAGGGTTGACTCAGGAAGCGCTGGCACGCTCTGTCGGCATCAGCCCTGCTTACCTGGATCTAATCGAGCGGGGCGAACGCGAACCTGGTGAGGCTATACGTCGCGCACTTGCCCGTGCATTGGAGATTGAAGGATGGCAGCAGGAGGCGTAACAGGCACCGCAGCGTCAATTCGCATCAGTCGTCCTCACTGGCAGGCGTTGATGGACGAATTAGCTGAAGTCCGGCGACAACGCCATTTGGTCACTTACCGAGCGTTGATCGAACGCCTCCAGCTACCCGCGCCTGCCATGCAAACGTTGACTGCCGCGTTGGAGCATCTGGCGGCTCTGGATGCCCATGCTGATCGGCCGCTACGTAGTGCATTGGTCGTCAGTCAAGGTGCCAGTCGGTTACCAAGAACAGGATTTTTCGAGTGTGCGACGCGCCTCGGGCGCTTTTCTGGTCCGGCAGATGGTTCTGCTGCCGCATCCTGGCATGCGGGCGAGGTTGCGCGAGTGTTCGAATTTGATTATCCGGGGATTCCGTAGATGTTGAACAACATTCAAGCGCGAGTCGGCTATCTGGTTGCGCGCAGACTGATGAGCTCTCGACGGGTTGTTCGGCAACCGAAAATGTGGCGGTGGATGGAGGGCCAGTTTTCTCGGATGGCTGCGATTGGTGATATCAAAGCGCAGAGTTTTTATGGCCATATCCTGCTGTTCCGTGGTCAAGGTTACGGGGCAAGGCAGGAAGGCATACGTTTGCTGCGCTTGGCGGCTGAGAAAGGCGATGCCAAGGCTGCCTACCAGATGGGTGTCATCTGCCTGGGCGAAGACGCTACTCACGGCCCAGACGGTGCAAAGGCCGCGCACTGGTGGAAGCTTGCCGTCGAGGCGGGGCACCCGTTAGCTGCGGCACGGTTGTCCCAGCTGTACATGGCTGGTGGTCATGGGCTGGCTCGTGACACTCAGCAGGCAGAGCATTACAAGGCCAGCGCTGCCAAACTCGGTCTTTGATTGCCTGAGACGAGCGAGAGTGCTCTATATGCGCAGACTGCTTACTTTAGGTCTGGTGCATGGCATCCAGCGCCATCGAGCCGGCGGTCCACCCAGCAAGCGCTTTTCGGCCATCGCGTGGCCGTTGAAGTCCCGAAACGCTTGAAATTATCGATTTTCCATCTAGCAGTCGGGCGCTGATCACGCGGGCCGAAACAGCTGAGGTATTGTCAGTCGATAACCGGTAGGTTGCACGATACGCCTGCTCATTCAGTCTGCCGGCTGAGTGTAATACGCAGATTTCGTACCGGCGCTTACGTCCGTACAATGCAGCCTTTTTTCGGTTGGGTCGTTTCTGATGCAGATCGCCTTGGCACCTATGGAAGGGCTCGTTGATGACATCCTGCGGGACGTGCTCACCGGTGTAGGTGGCGTCGATTGGTGCGTGACCGAGTTCATTCGGGTTTCGGATCGTCTGCTACCGGCGTCCAGCTTTCACAGACTGGCGCCTGAGCTTCAGCGCGGAGCCGCTACTCGCGCGGGCACGCCATTGCGAGTGCAGTTGCTGGGCTCCGATCCTCTTTGTCTGGCTGATAATGCTGCTTATGCGTGCAGCCTTGGCGCCCCGGCAATCGACCTCAACTTTGGCTGCCCGGCCAAGACCGTCAACAAGTCGCGCGGCGGTGCCATCCTGCTCAATGAGCCAGACCTCCTGCATTCCATACTTCATGAGGTACGCAAGGCTGTGCCGGGGCCGATTCCCGTCACCGCCAAAATGCGTCTGGGTTTTGACAGTAAGGAAGGGGCGCTCGATTGTGCCCGCGCGCTGGTTGACGGGGGCGCAGAGCAGCTGGTGGTGCATGCGCGGACCAAGGTCGAGGGGTATAAGCCGCCCGCGCACTGGGAGTGGGTGGCCAGGGTCAAGGACGCCGTCAATGTGCCAGTGTTTGCTAATGGCGATATCTGGACGGTAGATGACTGGCGCCGTTGCCGAGAAGTCAGCGGTGTCGAGGACATCATGCTAGGTCGCGGCCTGGTCTGTCGGCCGGATCTAGCCCGGCAGATCTCGGCGGCAAAAGCTGGTGAGCTGCGTGAGCCGATGAGTTGGGAAGATCTCCAGCCGCTACTGGCTGATTTCTGGGGGCAGGCGCGACGCAAGATGTCTCCGCGTTATGCACCTGGCCGCTTGAAGCAGTGGATATCTCTGCTGACACGCAGTTATCCGCAAGCCGTTACGATGTTCGCTCAGGTACGGCGGGAGAATGATTGCGAGCGGCTCGACGCGCTGTTGGGCTTAGACGAGAGCTCACTGGGATTTGAAGAGGCTGTCTAGTCACCTGCTAACGTCCACCACTCACATCGAGCAGAGCGCCGCTGGTGTAGCTGGCCTTGTCGCTGACCAGCCAAAGAATTGCTTCCGCCACCTCTAGCGCTTCGCCCCCTCGGCCCATGGGCACGCTGCTCCTGACGCGCTCGATGCGGTCTGGCTCGCCACCGCTGGCGTGGATCTCTGTGTAAATCACGCCAGGCCGTACCGCATTAACCCGAATGCCTTCCGCTGCGACTTCCTTGGCCAAACCAAGGGTCATGCTGTCTATTGCGCCTTTGGCGGCTGCATAGTCGATGTACTCGTTGGGCGCACCGAGTTTGGCAGCAATCGACGATACGTTGACGATGGCGCCACCGGAACCGCCGTGGCGGGTCGACATGCGCTTGACCGCCTCGCGTGCGCAGAGAAAACTTCCAAACACGTTGACCGCGAATACGCGCTCCAGGCGTGCCTTATCCATGTTGTCGAGGCGCATTTGGCGTTCAAGCATTCCGGCGTTATTCACCAGTGCGTCGAGCCTGCCGAACTCTGCGTCGACGGCTTCGAACAGTCGGACGACCTGTGATTCGTCCGCTATATCCGCCTCGATAGCAATCGCTTGTGCGCCCTGGCTGTGTAGTTCTTTCAGTAGCTGCTCTGCTGCGTCATGACGCTGTCGAAAGTTCAGGCACAACGCGTAACCTTCAGCCGCTGCGAGCCTGGCGGTGGCTGCGCCAATGCCACGGCTGGCGCCTGTTATCAACATCACTTTCGACATAAAAAATCCCCGGCGTACGGTCTTGAAAACAAGCGAGCCGCTCCTATCTAGGGCATTACAGGGTGCCGAATCCGGGTCCTGTATGAACCACTCGCTGAATTTCAGGAGAAAGCAACATGACTAATTTTTCGATGGCTCCACTGTTTCGTCAGTCCATTGGTTTTGATCGTTTCAACGACCTGTTCGAGTCCGCGCTGCGCAATGACGCAAACGGCTCATTTCCGCCCTACAACGTGGAAAAGCACTGTGATGACGAGTACCGCATTATCGTAGCAGCCGCTGGGTTCCAGGAGTCCGACCTTGATCTGCAGGTCGAGCGAGGCGTGCTGACGGTAAGTGGCGGCAAGCGTGAAAACGGTGGCGAAAACGTTACCTATCTGCATCAGGGCATCGCCCAGCGCGCGTTCAAGCTCTCGTTCCGCCTTGCTGACCACATAGAGGTGAAAGGCGCAGCGCTGAATAATGGGCTGCTCAGCATCGAGCTCGAGCGTGTCGTGCCGGAGGAGGCTAAACCCAAGCGCATTCCAATTAACGGTGAGCGTTTGGCGTTAGAGAGCTGATCGGGCAGTCCGCGCATAAGCGATAGGCCTGTAACTTGAGGGAACCCCGCCTGCGAAATCGCTCGGCGGGGTTTTTCTTTTGCAGCAGAAGGCTCATTCAGCTAGATGAATGGACCTTTAGCAATTTTCCGAAATCCGACAGCGGAAGAGGGTGGCTGAACAAATATCCCTGATACAGGTGGCAACCCTGCGCTTGGAGCAGGTCGAGCTGTGCCTGCTTTTCGACACCCTCGGCAATCACTTCCAGCCCGAGGCTCCGCGCCATTGCAACGATGGCGCGAATAATCTCGGCGTCGTTTGGGTCGTCCAGCGCATCGCGGACGAACGACTGGTCGATCTTGAGAACATCTACCGGTAGGCGCTTAAGGTAAGTGAGCGACGAATAACCAGTACCAAAATCGTCCATGGCGAAGCTCACGCCCTGCCGGCAGAGACGGCGCATTTTAGCGATGGTGTCTTCCAGGTTCTGAATCACAATGCCTTCGGTAATTTCCAGCTTGATCATCCTGTGCGGGAGCTCGGCGGCTTTGAGCGCCTCGAGAATCCGTTCGACGAATTCGCTTTGGCGGAACTGGCGCGGGCTGATGTTCACACAAAGGCTGAAGCTGTCCGGATGCACGAGCCCGCCTGTCAGTAGCGAGGCGGCAATACGACAGGCATCCTTGATGACCCAATTTCCGACATCCACGATCAGGCCGCTCTCTTCAAGCACGTCGATGAACTGAGCTGGAGAGCGCACGCCATCCTCGGGATGATGCCAGCGCAACAGAACCTCGGCGCCGATCACCCTGGCGGAGCGCGCATCTACCTGCGGTTGAAGGTGCAGTTCGAACTCGTTGCGCTGTAGCGCCAGGCGCAGCTCGCTTTCAAGTTGCAGGCGCGCGCTGGCGGCTTGCTGCATGGTCGTGCGGAAGAGCTGGATTGCATTGCGCCCGGCATCTTTGGCGCGATAAAGGGCGATGTCGGCTCGCTTCAATAGATCGGCGGGTGTCTCGCCGTGATCCGGCATCAGGGCGATGCCGATACTGGGTGTTACCTGCAACCTGTTGCCTTCGAACACCATGGGCTGCGCGAGAAGGGTGCGAAGTTTTTCGGCAACCTGGCGAACATGGCGGGTCACTTCCGAGCGCTTGCCGGTCAAGCCGGTCAACAGCACAACGAATTCGTCACCTCCCAGGCGGGCAACGGTGTCCTCCTGGCGGATGCTGGCCTCAAGGCGAGCAGTGATCATCTTCAAGACTGCATCGCCGACGGGGTGACCGAGCGAGTCATTGATGTGCTTGAAGTGGTCGAGGTCGAGAAACAACAACGCACCGCGAAGGTTGTGTCTTTTGTGCAGCGCCGTCTGCTGGGTCAGGCGATCCATCAGCAAGGTACGGTTGGGCAGATTGGTCAGCGGGTCGTGATAGGCCAGGTGATGGATCTGCGCGTGAGCCGCCTTGAGCTGGCTGATGTCGCGCGCGGATAACAGCAGGCAATCGGTGTTGTTCAGCTCGATTGGCTCTACCGACACCTCAATCTGCTTGAGACGACCGTGACGGTCCTGGCCGACCATCTCCCAGTTCGTCACCCGGCCATCACGTTCGAGCCGTTCGAGGATTTCTTGGCGTTGCGTGCTGGGCCAGACGCCCAGTTCGGAAGAGGTCCTGCCGATAGCTTCTTCCGGACGGTAACCAGAGAGGCGGTGAAAGCCTTCGTTGACTTCGATGAATCTTCCAGTGCTGCGCTCGCTGATGATGATGGCGTCAGGGCTCGAATGGAACGCCTTGGCGAATTTGACCTCGCTGGCCTTCAGTGCTGCTTCGGCCTGTTGTCGTTTGGTAATGTCACGAAAAGTGGTGACGATGCACAGGCGGCGGTCGACACGGATGAACCTGCTGGAAACCACGCAGGTGACGATTTGCCCTGAGCGGGTGCGGAACTGTGCCTCGGCGTTCTCCAGCCGCTGATCACGCATCAGCTGCTCAAACAGTGATTTTCGCTGCCGCTCGTCTCGCCAGATGCCCACTTCAGGGGCAGAACGCCCGACGATGTCGGTACTGTTCCAACCAAACACGACGCTGAAGCTCGGGTTTATCTCCATGAAAACCCCGTCGCGGATGCGGGACAGGGAGATCGGGTCCGGACTGCCTTGAAACAAGGCCGAGAACTTCGCTTCCGAGGCTGCCAAATGTTGCTCGCGCAGGACCCTTTCGGTGGCGTCGATGATGATCCCCGCCATGCGCAACGGCGCGCCATGCTCGTCTCGGTAGAGTTTGGCGGTACTTTCAAGATGCCGAATTGTGCCGTCTGAATGGATCGCCTGATACGTGGCCTGATAGGTTTGCCGGCGTCCGGCGAGTAAATCGCTGTATGCCGTGCGCATCGTCTTGCGGTCATTGGCAGCAACGCTGCGGAAAAACTCGCGAAACGAGCCATCGAATGGGCCTTCTATCAGGCCTTGCAGTTCGGACGCTCTGGGAGAGGCATATAGGCGGTCGCTTGGTATGTGCCATTCCCAGTTGCCCAGTTCTGCGGAGGCCAATGCCAACTCAAGGCGCTCTTGGCTGTCTTCCAGCGCCTGCGCCTGAGTGTGCTGGTCGGTGATGTCGCGGATGACCCCAACCAGAATCGTGTTGCCATCATCACTGATCTGCCGCTGGCCATCGATCTCCAGCCACCGCACGCTTGCGTCAGGCCAGCAAACCCGGTGCCGGAAACTGAAGCGCGTTTCTGAGCCGGCAAGCACCCAACAAGCAGCGGCTTCGATATGCGGACGATCCTCAGCAACGATCAGATCTAGATACTGATCTGGAGATAGCTCTACCAGCGGCGTGTCCAGACCGAACAGTTTTCCTGTGCCGAGCGACCAGTGCATGGTGCCGCGTTGGACATCCCAGGACCACAGGCCGAGTCCCGCCCCGTCGAGCACGGATAGCAGGCGAGCTACGTCTTGCCATGGTTTGGGTGCTGCGCTTGGTGAGGACTCTGGCTTCGCGTCAGGCGGCAACATAGGCGACCTCGGAGGGCTGGGTCTGCTGAAGGTGTCGATGGCAGGCGATGCTCATGGTTCTCTTTGATTTTGTAGTTGTGATCCGAACTTATCCGTAGCTGATGGCAAAGTGCAAGTGCGCTTAGTCGGCGTCCAGCAAAGACATGAAGGCCTTGGCTGCGTTAGACAGGGTGCGCTCGGTATGCGTGATATATCCGAGCTGCCTTGCCAGTTGGTCGCCCGGCATGGGTAAGCGCACCACCTGATCATCAAGCATGGTGCGTGGAAGGACGCTCCAGGCGATCCCGATGGACACCATCATCTTGATCGTCTCCATGTAGTTGGTGCTCATCGTGATATTGGGCGTCAGCCCCTCGCGCTCGAATAACCGCTGGGCAATATGGTGGGTGAAGGTATTCCCGCCTGGAAACACGGCCGGATAGCCGGCGACATCAGCCAGGGTTATTTCGCCCATACGCGCCAGGGGATGCTCGGGCGCAACCACAAAATCTAACGGATCTTCCCACACCTTGACCGCACGAATAGGCGCTGCGGTTTGCGGCGCCAGGGTGATCACCGCAAGCTCGGCGCGCCCATGCAGGACTTCATCGTATGCCACCTCAGAGTCGAGGAAGCGGATATCCAGATTCACGTTCGGGTACGCGCGAGTGAAGCGCCTCAGCAAGGGGGGCAGGCGATGCAGGCCGATGTGGTGGCTCGTGGCCAGGGTCAGTCGCCCGCTGACGTCGCCGTTGAGGTTGGTCAGGGCGCGGCGGGTGTCGTCCAGGACATTGAGGATCTGATACGCGCGAGGAAGCAGCGCTCTGCCGGCTTCGGTCAGGCCGATCTCGCGGCCTAGCCGATCGAATAACCGCACGTTCAGCTGTGACTCCAGTGAAGCCAGGCGTTTGCTTACCGCCGGCTGAGTCAGGTGGAGGCGTTCGGCCGCCTGGGAGAAGCTGCCCATCTCGGCGACCGCTATGAAAGCGTTGAGGTTGGCAAGGTCCATGTCCGACTCCAGTGGTTTGCTTGGCTTCGCATTAGTATTCCACAGGGGAATGATTGCGATGAAAAATATGAATTTGAGTAATCTGTGGTAGGTCCGTAGCATGACCCTATAAGCAAAAGGGCTATTGCCCAACGCACTGATGAGGAAAGTCCGATGGCTGGCAAAACGCTCTACGACAAGCTCTGGGAGATGCACGAGGTCAAGCGCCGTGATGATGGCTCGTCACTGATCTATATCGATCGTCATATCCTGCACGAAGTGACTTCGCCCCAGGCGTTCGAAGGGCTTCGCCTGGCAGGGCGCAAGCCATGGCGCATCGATGCCAATATCGCTACTCCGGATCACAACGTGCCGACTACCAAGGGCGAGCGTCAGGGTGGGCTGGAAGCCATTGCAGACGAGGTTTCCCGCATCCAGGTGCAAACGCTGGACGAGAACTGCGATGACTTCGGCATCCTCGAGTTCAAGATGAACGATATTCGTCAGGGCATCGTTCATGTCATCGGCCCGGAGCAGGGCGCAACCCTGCCAGGCATGACCGTGGTCTGCGGCGACTCGCACACTTCGACGCACGGCGCGTTCGGTGCGTTGGCCCATGGCATAGGCACTTCGGAAGTCGAGCATGTGCTCGCAACACAGTGCTTGGTCGCTAAAAAGATGAAGAACATGCAGGTGCGTGTTGAAGGCAAGCTGCCCTTCGGTGTGACCGCCAAAGACATCGTGTTGGCCGTCATCGGGAAGATTGGCACCGCGGGTGGCAATGGTCATGCGCTCGAATTTGCCGGCAGCGCCATCCGCGACTTGTCGATGGAAGGACGCATGACGATCTGCAACATGTCCATCGAGGCGGGTGCCCGCGTGGGCATGGTGGCTGCGGACGAGAAGACCATCGCCTATGTCGAAGGCCGGCCTTTCGCACCCAAAGGCGCCGACTGGGACCAGGCTGTCGAGGTCTGGAAGACACTTGTTTCGGATGAGGACGCGGTTTTCGACACGGTCGTTGAGTTGAAGGCAGAAGACATCAAGCCGCAGGTCAGTTGGGGTACGTCACCTGAGATGGTCCTGGCTGTTGATCAAAGCGTACCTGATCCGGCGGTTGAAGCTGACCCGGTCAAGCGTGACTCCATAACCCGTGCGCTGAAATACATGGGGCTGCAGGCCAATCAACGGATCACCGACATCCAGCTTGATCGCGTCTTTATCGGCTCCTGCACCAACTCGCGTATCGAAGACCTTCGCGCTGCCGCGGAAGTGGCCAAGGGGCGTAAGGTTGCCTCAACGGTGAAGCAGGCGATGGTGGTGCCAGGTTCGGGACTGGTCAAGCAACAGGCCGAGGCTGAGGGGCTGGACAAGATTTTTGTAGAGGCGGGCTTCGAGTGGCGCGAGCCCGGTTGTTCGATGTGCCTGGCAATGAACCCCGACAAACTGGGCAGTGGCGAGCATTGCGCGTCAACGTCCAACCGCAACTTCGAAGGGCGCCAGGGTGCCGGTGGCAGAACGCATCTGGTCAGTCCGGCAATGGCTGCTGCGGCTGCGGTGACTGGTCGCTTCGTTGACGTTCGTGAATTGATGCAGGCCTGAGGAGACCACCATGAGAGCATTCACCCAGCATACCGGTCTCGTCGCGCCGCTCGATCGCGCTAATGTCGACACCGATCAGATCATCCCCAAGCAATTTCTCAAGTCGATCAAGCGTACTGGCTTTGGTCAGAACCTGTTCGACGAGTGGCGCTATCTGGACGTCGGGCAGCCTAATCAGGACTGCTCGCATCGTCCGGTGAATCAGGAATTCGTGCTGAACTTTCCGCGCTATCAGGGCGCCAGCGTTTTGCTTGCCCGGGAAAACTTCGGCTGCGGCTCCTCGCGTGAGCACGCGCCTTGGGCATTGGAAGAGTACGGTTTTCGCACGATTATCGCGCCGAGCTTTGCCGATATCTTCTACAACAACAGCTTCAAGAACGGCTTGCTGCCAATCGTGTTGAAAGAAGAAGAAGTCGACGAGTTATTCGAACAGGCCGAGGCTGCAGAGGGTTATCAACTCACCGTGGACTTGGCTGCGCAAACGGTCACCCGTCCGGACGGTGTGCAGTACAGTTTTGAAGTCGATGCGTTTCGCAAGCATTGCCTGCTGAATGGCTTGGACGACATCGGCCTGACGTTACAGGATGCTGAGGCCATCAAGGCGTTCGAAGCAGGTCATCAAAAGAGCCAGCCCTGGTTGTTCGGCGCGATCAAATAAAACAAGAAGTTGTGAGCCTGGGTGGTTTACACGCGGCTTTCAGCTTTTAGAAGGAAATCTTTAAATGTCTAAACAGATTCTGGTTCTTCCTGGCGACGGCATCGGTCCCGAAATCATGGCTGAAGCGGTCAAGGTGCTAAAGCTGGCTAACGACAAGTTTCAGCTCGACCTGGAGCTGAGCTACGACGAGTTGGGTGGCGCGGCGGTTGATAAGTACGGCGTGCCATTGGCTGACGAGACGCTCGAGCGTGCTCGTGCTGCGGATGCAATCCTGCTGGGTGCCGTTGGCGGGCCGAAGTGGGACGCAATAGACCCTGCTATCCGGCCTGAGCGTGGCCTGTTGAAGATTCGCTCGCAGCTGGGGTTGTTCGGCAATCTGCGTCCGGCTTTGCTGTACCCGCAACTGGCGGCCGCGTCCAGCCTGAAGCCGGAGATCGTGGCCGGCCTGGATATCCTGATCGTTCGCGAGCTGACTGGGGGCATCTATTTCGGACAACCACGCGAGAGCAAGGTGCTGGAAAATGGCGAGCGTATGGCCTTCGATACGCTGCCCTACAGCGAGAGTGAAATCCGCCGGATCGCCAAGGTCGGTTTTGACATGGCTCGGGTGCGCAACAGGAAACTCTGCTCGGTGGACAAGGCCAACGTACTGGCATCCAGTCAGCTATGGCGCGCAGTGGTGGAGGAGGTCGGTAAGGACTACCCGGACGTTGAACTCAGCCATATGTATGTCGATAACGCCGCAATGCAGCTGGTGCGCGCACCGAAGCAGTTCGACGTAATCGTCACCGACAACATGTTTGGCGACATCCTGTCGGATGAAGCTTCCATGCTGACAGGTTCAATCGGCATGCTGCCGTCCGCTTCTCTCGATTCGAACAACAAAGGTATGTTCGAGCCTTGTCACGGTTCGGCACCGGACATTGCAGGCAAGGGTATCGCCAATCCGCTGGCAACGATCCTCTCGGTGTCGATGATGCTGCGCTACAGCTTCAACCAGGTCGCTGCAGCAGATGCGATCGAGCAGGCGGTTAGTAACGTGCTGGATCAGGGCCTGCGAACGGGTGATATCTGGTCTGAGGGTTGTGAAAAGGCGAATACCCAGGCGATGGGTGATGCGGTAGTCGCGGCGCTCGCGAAGTTGTAATCTCTCTGGTCCCATTTGCACCAGCCGTTGATAGAGCTTGTGGGGCGACGGCTAGGCGGAAACGCCGAGGAGTGCGAGGCGTGGTGTCAGACATAAATGGACAGCGCGCCCGCGCTTTCGAACCCGAAAGCGTATTTCTTAGTCGACGGCCCGTCATGCGGGTCACACATATATAGGTGTAGTTGCGATGAAACGTGTAGGTCTGATCGGTTGGCGCGGTATGGTTGGCTCCGTGCTTATGCAGCGGATGCTGGAGGAGCGGGATTTCGACCTGATCGAGCCGGTATTCTTTACTACTTCCAACGTCGGCGGTCAGGGCCCCTCGATTGGCAAGGATATGGCGCCGCTCAAGGACGCCTACAGCATCGATGAATTGAAATCCCTCGATGTAATTCTTACCTGCCAAGGTGGTGACTACACCAGCGAGGTTTTCCCCAAACTGCGGGAAGCGGGCTGGAAAGGCTACTGGATTGATGCAGCCTCCACGCTGCGTATGCACGACGATGCCGTTATCGTGCTCGATCCGGTCAACCGCAAGGTCATCGATCATCAACTGGACGCGGGCACCCTCAATTACATCGGCGGCAACTGCACGGTCAGCTTGATGCTGATGGGCCTGGGTGGCCTGTTCGAGCATGGGTTGGTCGACTGGATGAGCGCAATGACTTATCAGGCTGCGTCCGGTGCTGGCGCGCAGAATATGCGCGAACTCATCAAGCAGATGGGCAGTATCAACGCATCGGTTGCCAATGAACTGGCTGATCCGGCCAGCGCCATTCTGGAGATCGATCGTAAGGTCGCCGAATGCCAACGCTCGGAAGCGTTCCCAGTAGACAATTTCGGCGTTCCACTGGCGGGCAGTTTGATTCCTTACATCGACAAAGAGCTGCCGAACGGCCAGAGCCGCGAAGAGTGGAAGGCACAGGCGGAGACCAACAAGATTCTAGGGCGTTTCAAAAGCCCGATTCCGGTCGACGGTATCTGTGTACGTGTCGGCGCGATGCGTTGCCACAGCCAGGCATTGACCATAAAGCTGAACAAAGATGTGCCCATTTCGGATATCGAAGGCATGATCAGCCAGCACAACCCCTGGGTGAAGCTCGTTCCGAATCATCGAGACGCGAGTATGCAGGAACTGAGTCCGACATCAGTGACTGGCACATTGAGTGTTCCGGTCGGTCGGCTGCGCAAGCTGAACATGGGGTCGCATTACCTTGGCGCATTCACTGTGGGCGATCAGCTGCTGTGGGGTGCTGCAGAGCCTTTGCGGCGCATGCTGCGTATCCTTCTCGAGCGATAAGTCACGAAGGAGCCAAATCTGAAGCGCCTCGGGATACCGCGGCGCTTTTTTTGCGCCATGACAAAGCGAATTACCGCTCTCGATCAGCTTAAGTCTATGTGTCATGTATATGGGGTTGCTTCCACCACAGCGAAGCGCCTGAAGGCACGCAAGGGAAGCGGCATCTGAGATGTTGTGCCGATGATTAATCCTGCCGCTCGCTTTTGCACGCCGGGCTAATTTGTGGATTGGGTCTGATAACACGCGAAAAGGCGTGACGGGCAGCGCCAGCTGGTCTGGTGAGTTGTTGATAAAACCCTATCTGTAAAAGATACTTGCTGGAAGTTCGAAGAATTAGTCTAGCTAAAAACGCTGTTTAGGCTTATCGCTGACGGGGGACCGCCACCTGGCGGGCGCAGGCAGTGACTATAAGACCCTCTCGAAGATCCGAGAAAAGTTAAAAACAAGGATTTACACAATGGTTCGGGTTCGCAATCTGGTGCTGGCAATCGCGGCTGCTACCGCGCTGACTTCCGAAATGGCTTATGCGCTGGGCTTGGGCGAGGTCACGCTGAAGTCTGCGCTGAATCAACCGCTGGTAGCCGAAATCGAACTGCTGGATGCCAAAACGCTAGCGCCCGGTGAAGTTGTGCCGGTTCTGGCATCCGCTGAAGATTTCAATCGTGCAGGTGTTGATCGCCAGTATTTCCTGACTGACCTGACCTTCACCCCGGTTTTACGCCCAGACGGCAAAAGCGTCATTCGCGTGTCTTCGACCAAACCGGTTCGCGAACCCTATCTGAATTTCCTCATCGAAGTGCTCTGGCCAAGCGGTCGTCTCCTGCGTGAGTACACGTTGCTCCTGGATCCGCCACTGTATTCGCCTGAGATTGCGGCTTCAGTCGCGCCGCAACTGCCGGTTGCCACTCCGGTTTCCCGGCCGGCCGCTGCCCCGCAAGTCGCGTCCCGATCTACCTCTTCGTCTTCCACGACTCCTGCGTCGCAGGGTGGCGAATATAAAGTTACCCCTAACGACACGCTTTGGGAGATAGCAGAGCGGGCCCGTCTGGGTGGTACCGTCCATCAAACCATGTTGGCCATTCAGGATATTAATCCGGACGCGTTCATTGGCAACAACATCAATCGAATGAAGAACGGTCAGGTGCTTCGCTTGCCCAGCGCCGAGCAGATTGGCCGTCGGTCGCAAGCAGAGGCGATTCAGGAGGTTGCCCAGCAGAACGCGAGTTGGCGACAGGCTGCGGGCCCTGGGGCGCCGGCTGCTCGTCAGCTCGACGCAACCCAGCGCGGCTCAGCCGATGCTGCACCCTCGCGTAGCGAGCAAGGCGATAACCTCCGCCTGGTTGCGCCAGCGGCCGGTAAGTCTACCGTTGGCAGTGATGGGGGGGACGGCGCTGACGCTGCAGCGTTGCGCGACAAGCTGGCTGTCAGTGAAGAAAGTCTTGATTCCAGTCGTCGAGAAAATCTCGACCTGAAGGATCGTCTAAATGATCTGCAGGGGCAGTTGGATAAGCTACAGCGCTTGATGCAGCTAAAAGACGACCAGCTCGCCAAGTTGCAGGCGCAGCTGGCGTCCGGGGCAGAGGCAGGTCTTGACTTGGCTGCTTCGCCGTCTCCCTCGGTCGATGAAGCCGGCAACAGCGCTACGCCTGTGACGCAAGCGGCCGAGGTTGTCCCTGAAGTTGCTACTGAGGCCAATCCTGCTCCGAGCGCCGCGCCTCAGCCGCCCCAGAGTGAGAAGTCAGAAGCTCCTGAGCCGGATGTTCAGGCGCCTGCTGCTCCCGCGGCACCGGTTTCTGCTCCGCAAGAACCGCAAGCCGACGGCTATGTTGATGAATTGATGGGTAGTCCCGTTCTACTCGGTGTTCTGGGTGGCAGCGCGTTGTTGCTCCTGCTGGTTGGATTAATGGTGCTGTCTCGTCGCAACGCGATGAGAGAGGCTGAGTTGCAAGAAAGTCTTCTGGCCGACAATTCGACTGATAGCTTTTATGTTGCGCAGCATGAGCTCGATTCGTCCGACACTGAATCTGCTGATCTGGGGGCCTCTCACGATGCTGGTCAGGTTTCTGCTGACTCGCTGGCAGGTACGGGCAGCGATCCCCTGGCGGAAGCAGACATCTATATTGCCTACGGTCGTTTTAACCAGGCAGCCGAGCTGCTTCAGAATGCGCTGAATGACGAGCCACAACGTAGCGACCTGCGCCTAAAGCTCATGGAGGTCTATGCTGAGCTTGGCGATCGAGAAGGGTTTGCCCGCCAGGAAGCAGAGCTACGGGAAATAGGTGGTTCGTCTGCGGAGATCGAGCAAACTAAGGCGAGGTATCCAGCAATGGCGGCCGCAGGTTTTGGCGCGGTGGCTGCGTCTGTCTCCGCGAGCGACGACCTCGACAGTTTCAGTCTGGATGATCTTGAGTTGGAAGAGCCTGCCCCCTTGGCGGAGCAACAGGCGGATGATGATTTTGATCTGAGCCTTGATGATCTCGAACTAGAAGATGACCTGACGGACCTCTCCGTTACGCCTGTCGGTGGGTCCGCTGTGGAGCGGGATGACGTCAACTTCGACGAGACGGGCCTGGATGCCGCAGCACAGGACCAAGCTGCAGATGACTTTTCGTTTGATCTAGACGAGCCGGCAACTTCCAGCAATGTCTCCCTGGATGATGAGCTGGCTGGCTTCTCCCTCGATCTAGATGAGCCATCTTCCAGTTCGGCTGCTGGCGATGATTTGATGCTGGGTCTTGCAGGCGAGACTAAGCCGGCCTCGAGCGAGTCAGTGGATGAGCTTGACTTTGGGCTTACTGACCCCGACCAGCCCACGGACATGCCGGACGAGTTCGATCTGTCCTTGGACGACGAGCCTGTTGCAGAGCCTGCGCCGGAAACATTCTCTTCTGAGTTGGAGGTGGTCGAGGCGGATCTGGAAGATCTGTCACGCGATTTCAATGAGCCGCTTGATCAGTCTCCAGCAATGACGACTGGTGCGGTTGAGCCGGTTGCGTCGACACCTGAGGCGCTTGACGACGATTTCGATTTCTTTGCCGATACTGATGAGACCACCACCAAACTTGACCTCGCGCGTGCCTACATCGACATGGGTGATGCTGAGGGTGCCCGCGATATTCTGGACGAAGTAATGAGCGAAGGAAGTGACAACCAGCAGCAAGAGGCGCGAGAGATGCTCGCCAAACTAGCCTGACTATGATTGAAGCAGTACGCCCAGCGGCAGCCGATTCGGCTGCCGCTGACGTTTTCAGAATTGCCCTCGGCGTCGAGTACAAAGGCGCCCGTTATCGGGGCTTCCAACGACAGCGTGACGGCGTACCGTCCATTCAGCTTTCGTTGGAAAATGCTTTGAGCAAGGTTGCTGGCGGTCACCCGGTGACGTTGAGTTGCGCTGGGCGTACCGATGCGCTCGTTCACGCGTGCGCCCAGGTCGTGCATTTCGATACGCCAGTGAAGCGGTCCATGCACGCCTGGGTCATGGGTACGAACCAGAACCTGCCCAGTGATATAAGCGTGACCTGGGCCAAGGAGATGCCGAACAGCTTCGATGCGCGTTTCAGCGCCATGGCTCGTCGTTACCGATACGTTATCTATAACGACCACATACGACCTGCCCATCTGGCCGAAGAGGTAACCTGGAATCACCGCCCTCTAGACATCGCTCGCATGCGTGAGGCAGCTACAGCCTTCGTTGGAACTCATGACTTCAGTGCCTTCCGTGCTCGCCAATGTCAGGCAAAATCGCCGATCAAAACAATTCATCACCTTGAGTTACTCGAACATGGCAGGCTTATCGTCATCGATGTTCGGGCCAATGCCTTTCTGCACCATATGGTGCGTAACTTTGCTGGCGTTCTAATGACAATTGGTGCCGGCGAACGGCCTGTGGCATGGGCTCGGGAGGTACTGGAGTCGCGGGTGAGGCGTACTGGTGGAGTGACGGCCCATCCGTACGGGTTGTATCTCGTTCAAGTGGATTATCCAGAGCAGTTCCAGTTACCAGAGCGCTTTTTGGGGCCACACTTCCTGTCAGGGCTGCCGGATGTTCGCGCGCTCCAGTGATGAAGCAAAAGGCTAAATTCGAACGGGCCTTGGCGATGCAGGATGTTAGGCGGGCGGGTGATGCAGGTTGCAGCCTCTTGTGCTTTTGTTACCATCCGGGGTCTTCTCTTGCAGGTGCCCGCCGTTGCCTATCGTTCGTAGCAAGATCTGTGGAATTACCCGCGTCGAGGATGCGCTTCTTGCGGCTGAAGCCGGGGCGGACGCAATCGGTCTGGTGTTCTACCCCAAGAGTCCGCGGGCAGTGAGTGTGCAGCAAGCCTGGAATATTGTTGCTGCTCTGCCACCTTTCGTCACAACCGTCGGCTTGTTCGTCAATGCATCGCGTAGCGAGATCAGCGCAACGCTCGATGCCGTACCGTTGGATATGCTTCAGTTTCACGGTGATGAAAGCCCCGCCGACTGCGAAGGTTTCTGTCGACCCTGGTACAAGGCGCTCCGCGTCCAGACGGGCGAGGACGTTCAGCGGCAGGCTGCACGCTATGCTGGTGCCAGCGCCATTCTGCTCGACACTTTTGTTGCTGGCGTTCCTGGGGGGACTGGCGAGATTTTCGACTGGTCGCTCATACCCGCTGACCTCCCTAAGCCTTTGATACTTGCCGGCGGGCTGACTTGCGAAAACGTCCAGCAGGCCGTAGCTGAGGTGCGGCCGTTCGCCGTGGATGTGAGTGGGGGAGTGGAACTTAGCAAGGGCATCAAAGATGCCGCGAGTGTGAGGGAGTTCGTTCGGTTGGTAAGGGCGTCGATGTGACGAACGGAGGTTGCTTGCCGTCCAGTTACCATTGGCTGGATTGTCCAGGCCCATCAATGATGAGCTGCCATTGGTGGGGTTAGGGGCAATTGTCAGTGGCAGCGTTTTGTGAATAGTGCCTACGCGACGCAGTGACTCCGGTTGGACACTTGTCGCAAACGTGAATTTTGCCGGTGCGTGCAGTCGCTACGCGCGGGACTGACAAACTGTGGAGAACAAAAAGCATGAGCAACTGGCTGGTAGATAAGCTGATCCCCTCGATCATGCGCTCTGAGACGCAGAAAAGTTCAGTACCCGAGGGGCTTTGGCATAAATGCCCGTCCTGTGAGGCGGTTCTCTATCGCCCGGAGCTGGAAAAAACCCTGGATGTCTGTCCGAAGTGCCAGCATCACATGCGGATCGACGCGCGAACTCGCCTGGATATATTCCTCGATAAGGAAGGCCGTGAAGAGATCGCTGCAGACCTCGAGCCAGTCGACCGACTGAAATTCCGGGATAGTAAGAAATATAAGGACCGGCTCTCCGCTGCGCAGAAGCAAACCGGGGAAAAAGATGCCCTGATCGCAATGACTGGGACCTTGATGCATATGCCGGTTGTAGCTTGTGCGTTCGAGTTTTCGTTCATGGGCGGTTCTATGGGGGCTATCGTTGGGGAGCGTTTTGTGCGTGCTGCGAACGCTGCGCTTGAGCAACGGTGCCCGCTGGTCTGCTTTGCAGCGTCCGGCGGTGCTCGGATGCAAGAGGCGCTGATTTCGCTGATGCAGATGGCCAAGACATCTGCAGTACTGGCACGTATGCGCGAGGAGGGGTTGCCCTTCATCTCCGTTCTTACCGACCCGGTTTATGGGGGGGTATCGGCAAGTCTCGCCATGCTGGGAGACGTCATTGTCGCAGAGCCTAAGGCGCTGATTGGTTTCGCCGGTCCGCGCGTTATCGAGCAGACCGTGCGTGAGAAACTGCCTGAAGGTTTCCAGCGCAGTGAGTTCTTGCTTGATCATGGTGCGATCGACTTGATAGTCCCTCGTTCCGAGTTGCGCGCTCGTCTATCGCGTCTGTTGGCCCAGCTTCAGCAGTTGCCTACTCCGGGCGAACCCGCGTTAGTCACGGCTGACGCATGACCGGGCGCAGCCTGGGAGGCTGGCTCGAGTATCTTGAGCAGCTGCATCCTGTTGCTATTGATATGGGCCTTGAGCGGTGCCGCGAAGTCGCCGCAAGGCTAGGACTGACACGTCCGGCTTGCCAGGTCGTCACCGTAACCGGTACTAATGGCAAGGGATCCACGTGCGCCTTCATTGCGCGAATGCTGGCAGGGCAGGGTAAGACGGTGGGTGTTTACAGCTCACCGCATCTGTTGCGCTACAACGAACGGGTTCGTGTCAACGATGCCGATGCGACAGACGAGGCCTTATGCGAAGCATTCGAGGCAGTGGAGCAAGCGAGAGGCTCTGTTTCCCTCACCTATTTCGAAATGGGTACGTTGGCCGCTTTTTGGCTCTTTGAGCGCGAAGCACTTGATGCAGTGGTCCTTGAAGTTGGGCTAGGCGGGCGTCTCGATGCAGTTAACCTAGTCGATGCGGACGTGGCGGTGGTTACCAATATCGGTTTGGATCATGCCGAATGGCTTGGGACTACCCGCGAAAGCGTGGCCTTTGAAAAAGCCGGGATATTTCGCCCTGCAAAGCCCGCCGTATGTGGCGACTTTAATCCGCCAGAATCTTTGTTGGAAAGCGCGTCCCGTTCCGCTGTGCCTCTATTGGTCCGTGGGCGCGATTTTGATCTGAGCAAGGAGGCGGGCCGTTGGCATTGGCGTGGCAAAACCGCCGATGGACGTAGCCTGGAGCTGTTAGATCTACCGATGCTCTCCCTTCCACTGGATAACGCTGCGTTAGCTTTGCAGGCCTTTGCATTGCTTGAATCGTCATGGCAGCCGGAGCAGCTCGTCGAGGCATTGCAAGACACTCGCGTTACCGGTCGCCTGGATCGGCGCACTGTCTGCTGGCGCGGTGTTGAGCTGACGATCATGCTTGATGTTGGGCATAACCCGCACGCGGCTGACTATTTGGCAGGTCAACTGCCTCATAAATCGGCGTCCGGTCGCCGCCTTGCCGTCTTCGGCCTTTTGGCTGACAAGGATCTTTTGGGTGTCATCAATGCGCTGAAGACCGTTTTCGACTCCTGGGCGGTGGCGCCCTTGGGAACCCCTCGGTCGCGAACGGCAGGCGAGTTGAGATCGGCATTGATGGAGCGAGGCGAGGCCGTCACTATCTGCTCTGGAATACCCGAGGCGCTCCAGCAGCAGTGTGAGCAGGCGCGCAAGGGTGACGAGATAGTAGTGTTTGGATCATTTTACTGTGTGGCTGAGGCGCTGGCTTGGCTAGATCAGCTCGCATCGAGCGGAGGGCATGCTCTTGGTAGATAGAAGATTGTTGCAGCGTATTGTCGGCGCGTTGGTGCTTGTTGCGCTGGCGGTAATATTCGTACCGATGCTTTTCAATCGAGATGATGCCGGCCAGCAGATCGCTGTTGATGCTCCGGCAATGCCAGAGACACCTGCTGCGCCGATTATTGAGACCCAGCCTGTAGAGGTCCCTGAGCCAGCGGTCGAAGCCATCCCTGAAGATTACGAGATTATCGAAGAAGACTCTGTCGCCGAATCCAGTATTCCCGCTAATCCGATCGATCCAGTTCCAGCGGAGGCACAGCCTGCGCCGGAAGCTTCCGAGCAGGCAGTCACCGCAGCCCCACCGCTCATGCCAGAAAATGCGGAAGAGCAGCGGCTGGATACTGCCAACCTGCCGGTTAGTTGGTCGGTGCAGCTGGCCAGCCTTTCCAGTCGCGAGAACGCCGAGAAGTTGCAGAAAACTCTGCGGTCTCAAGGTTATAACGCCTATATACGCACTGCGGACGGGATGAATCGAGTATTCGTGGGGCCGTTGGTGGAGCGGGCGGAGGCCAATCGCTTGCGTGATCAATTGCAGCGACAGCATAAACTTGACGGATTCGTAGTACGTTTCAAACCAGAGCAACGCTGATTTTGATGGTGCTCCACCCCTTTTAACGCCAGTCGGGAGGGCGCCTCCACGGTGCTTACTCCCAAGCGGGCGCTCTGCTAAAATACGCCGCCTTTCTCCTTTGCAGGAAACCCTGTGGCATTCACTTGGGTCGATTGGGCGTTTATCGCCGTTGTGGTCATTTCCAGCTTGATCAGTTTGAAACGAGGCTTCGTTAAGGAGGCGCTTTCACTGCTCACCTGGATCATCGCCGGGGTTGTTGCCTGGATGTTTGGTGGCGCGCTTTCGCACTACCTCGCGGAGTTCGTCAGCACACCTTCCTTTCAGGTCATTGCGGCGTGCGTAATTCTGTTCGTCCTGACCTTGTTAGTCGGGGCACTGGTCAACTTCCTCATCGGAGAACTGGTGCGGGTTACTGGCCTTTCCGGTACTGATCGTTTCCTTGGCATGGTATTCGGCGCCGCTCGAGGGGGGCTGTTGGTCGTGGTATTGGTTGGCCTGCTCAGCCTCGCCCCTGTCCAGCAAGATCCCTGGTGGCGAGAGTCGACACTTTTACCGCATTTTCTGTTGGTTGCTGACTGGTCGAAGAACCTGATTCTCGGGTTTGGAAGTCAGTGGGTGGCCGGTTCGCTCGATGCTTCAAGCTGAGGCGAGCACTCATTAGAAGGACGTGCCAAGGCTCAAGCCTGTGCTATGTCCGGATCAGCCTGTAACAACTGAGAGGTTCCTTGCATGTGTGGCATTGTCGGCATTGTCGGTAAGTCGAACGTCAACCAGGCGTTGTATGACGCGCTTACCGTACTGCAACATCGTGGGCAGGACGCCGCCGGAATCGTGACCAGTGACAGCGGCAAGCTGTTTCTACGCAAGGACAACGGGCTGGTACGGGACGTCTTCCAGCAGCGTCACATGCAGCGCCTGGTAGGCAACATGGGTATCGGTCATGTGCGTTATCCCACGGCGGGCAGCTCGAGCTCGGCAGAGGCGCAGCCATTTTATGTGAACTCCCCTTATGGCATCACGCTGGCGCACAACGGCAACCTGACCAACGTCGACCAGTTGACCAAGGAAATTTACGAGTCCGACCTGCGCCATGTGAACACCAACTCAGACTCGGAAGTGCTGCTCAATGTTTTCGCCCATGAGCTGGCAGTGCGGGGCAAGTTGCAGCCCACCGAGGAGGATGTCTTTGCCGCCGTTGCGAAGGTGCATGAACGTTGTGTGGGCGGCTATGCCGTGGTGGCCATGGTCACCGGCTATGGCATCGTTGGTTTCCGCGATCCGCATGCAATTCGCCCAATCGTGTTCGGCCAGCGTCACACCGATCAAGGTGTGGAGTACATGATCGCGTCTGAGAGCGTCGCGCTTGATGTACTGGGCTTTTCGCTGATTCGCGATCTCGCCCCAGGCGAAGCCGTCTACATCACGGCTGATGGAAAGTTGCACACTCGTCAGTGTGCGCCTAACCCGCACTACGCCCCCTGCATCTTCGAACATGTCTATCTGGCGCGTTCGGATTCGCTGATGGATGGCGTGTCGGTATACAAGGCGCGTCTGCGCATGGGTGAGAAACTGGCTGACAAGATTCTCCGGGAGCGTCCCGAACATGGCATCGACGTGGTCATCCCGATTCCCGACACCAGCCGCACGGCAGCATTGGAACTGGCGAACCGGCTTGGTGTGAAGTTTCGCGAAGGATTTGTCAAAAATCGTTATATCGGTCGGACCTTCATCATGCCCGGTCAGGCCGCGCGCAAGAAGTCGGTACGGCAGAAACTCAATGCCATCGATCTCGAGTTTCGCGGCAAAAATGTGATGCTTGTGGATGACTCCATTGTCCGCGGTACGACCTGCAAGCAAATCATCCAGATGGCTCGCGAAGCCGGGGCTAAAAACGTCTATTTCTGTTCGGCAGCGCCAGCCGTTCGGTATCCGAACGTTTATGGCATCGACATGCCCAGTGCACACGAACTCATCGCGCACAATCGCAGCACCGAAGAGGTCGCCGAGCTGATTGGTGCCGACTGGCTCGTCTATCAGGACCTACAGGACCTGATCGAGGCTGTTGGCGGCGGTAAGGTAAAGATTGAGAACTTTGATTGCGCAGTGTTTGACGGTAAGTATGTGACCGGCGACATCGATGACGTCTATCTGCACAAGATCGAACAGGCCCGCAATGACCTGAGCAAGAGCAAGGGCGTCGCCGGCAGTGCCATTATCGACCTGTATAACAACTGATCGACCCGGCGGCTTTGCCGCCACGGTCCAGGGTGGAAATGACTATGACAACCGACTGGGACGCAGGCCGTCTGGACAGTGATTTGTCCGGTGTGAGCATGGATACGCTGGCTATTCGAGCGGGCCAGCGCCGCTCGCCTGAGGGGGAGCATGGCGAAGGGTTATTCCTCACGTCCAGCTATGTGTTCCGAAGTGCGGCTGACGCTGCGTCGCGTTTTGCCGGTGAGACGCCGGGGAATGTCTATTCACGCTATACCAACCCCACCGTACGAGCATTCGAAGAGCGTATTGCCGCCATGGAGGGCGCTGAGCAGGCCGTAGCGACCGCGTCGGGGATGTCCGCAATCCTGGCCATGGTGATGAGCTTGTGCTCCGCTGGCGACCACGTGCTGGTATCGCGCAGCGTTTTCGGAGCTACGGTTTCGTTGTTCGAGAAATACCTCAAGCGTTTCGGACTGCAGGTCGATTACGTACCGCTTACCGATCTTGCAGACTGGGCGCCCGCATTCAAGCCCAACACCAGGTTGGTTTTCGTCGAGTCCCCCTCCAACCCGCTGGCCGAGTTGGTGGATATTGCCGAGCTGGCAGCGCTGTGTCATGGCAATGGTGCCATGCTCGCGGTGGACAATTGCTTCTGCACACCTGCCCTGCAGCAGCCATTGGCACTTGGTGCCGATATTGTCATTCATTCCGCCACCAAATACATCGATGGCCAAGGCCGCTGTCTCGGCGGTGTGGTTGCTGGTCGTGCCGAACAAATGAAGGAAGTGGTGGGATTTCTGCGCACAGCAGGACCGACGTTGAGCCCGTTCAACGCCTGGGTCTTTCTCAAAGGCCTGGAAACGCTGCGCCTGCGTATGCAAGCACACTGTGCCAGTGCGCGCGCATTAGCGGAGTGGCTAGAGCAACAGCCGGGGGTCGAGAAAGTTTATTACGCAGGGTTGCCTAGCCATCCTCAACACGAACTGGCCAAGCGTCAGCAGAAAGACTTTGGTGCGGTCCTGAGCTTCGAGGTGTCTGGCGGCAAAGAGGGCGCCTGGCGTTTCATCGATGCCACTCGCTTGATCTCAATCACGGCGAATTTGGGTGATAGCAAAACCACCATCACCCATCCCGGATCCACCACCCATGGGCGTCTATCTGCCGAAGACCGAGCCAAAGCAGGGATCCGTGATAGCTTGATTCGGGTAGCAGTGGGGCTTGAGGATGTGTCTGACCTGGAAGCTGATCTCGCACGAGGATTGGCTGCGCTTTAGATCGATACAGTAAAAAAAGCCCCGCTTAAGCGGGGCTTTTTTACTGGCTGGACGCCGACGCAACCTGTCAGTGTCGAGTGTCAGTGGTTCAGTTCTTCATCGGCTCGAAATTCACCACAAAACCATCAAGCCGCTGTTCGATCTCCAGTTGGTCCCGAATTCGACTGGCTTCCTGCCGGCTGTCTATCGGGCCCACGAACACCCGGTGCGTGCGCCCGCTGACGCGCAGGTAGGCCTCAAATCCTTCCTCGCGAAGCTTGTTCGCCAGCCCCCGAGCACTGTCGCCATTTTGCAGGCTCGCCAGCTGCACTGCCCAGCCTGAGCGAACCGGCGCTTGAACCGGAGGCTGCGGTTGTGCGGTGAAGCTCTGTGGCGCGCGTTGCGTTGCCGGTGTAGCTGGCAGACGGCTGCGTTGGCTGGGTTCGTTGGAGCGCAGGTCGATTGCCGGGGCCGGCTGACCCTGCCCATCGAACAGGCCTTCAGGCGTGGCTGGCAGGATACTCGGGCTGCCTGGGCTGGCTTCGATGACTCGGATGTCGCTGTACTTTTTGCCGGACAGCGCGGCCAGGCCAGCACGGTCGCGAATCACTGTCGGCCGTAGGAACACCATCAAGTTGCGTTTGATGTGACTCTCCTGGGTGGAGCGGAACAACGCTCCCAGCAGTGGGATATCGCCGAGCAGCGGCACCTTGGAATCGGTACGAGTCACGTCGTCCTGAATCAAACCACCCAGTACGATGACTTGGCCGTCTTCGGCGAGGATGGTGCTCTTGATCGATCGCTTGTTGGTCACCAGGTCCACGGCCTGCGCCGAAAGGCTTGCGGACGGTGCGATCGATGAAATCTCCTGCTCGATCTCCAGGCGCAGCGTGGCGCCCTCGTTGATATGCGGGACCACCTTGAGTGTGACGCCAATATCCTCTCGCTCGATCGTGGTAAACGGGTTGTTCGCACCAGACGCGTCGGTTGTGTATGTGCCGGTCTGGAATGGCACATTCTGGCCCACCAGAATCTCGGCTTCCTGATTGTCTAGCGTCAGCAGGCTCGGGGTCGAAAGCAGGTTGCTCTTGCTGTTGGCAGACAGTGCGGTAATCAGTGCACCAAAGCTACGCGTGCCGACACCGATGATGGCGCCGTCGGGCAGATTGCTCGGGATCTCATTGTCATTGATGGCATTGAGCACGCTGCCGATAGAGAGCCCCGTGTTACCAAAGCTGACACCACCGACTCCGCCAGTGCCTCCTCGCGCATCCACGGCCCACTGCACGCCAAGTGCGTCAGTGATGTCCCCGGATACTTCGACGATGGCTGCTTCCACCATCACCTGGGCCCGGGGCACATCGAGTTGGCGAACTATCGATTCGAGCGTCGAGATCAGTTCCGGTTCGGCCAGCATGACCAGAGCGTTGAGGCTCTCGTCGGCGCGAATGAGTATGTTCTGCTGGCGGCCACCCTGGGCTTCGCCATCCCCAGGCGCGGCGAGCCCTTCAGAAATGTCTCCGAGCGTCTCGGCGAGCGATTTGGCGTCATTGTGGCGCAAGCGAATCACTCGGGTATTGGCTGAGCGCGTGCTGGGTGAATCGAGTGTCTTAGCCAGGCTGGCCAACTTCTGGCGAGCCAGTTCTGGTCCGGTAAAGATCAGACGGTTGGTGCGCGAATCGGCAATGATCTGTGCACCGGCAGTGTCTTTGGCTTCTCCGCGTGCCAAGGTGTTACGCAGAACCTCAGCGATGTCCACAGCCCAGCCGTATTGCAGATTCACCACCGAGTAATCGTCGTTTTGGGCTTTGTCGAGCTGGCGTACCAAGTCTTCGATGCGCGCGATGTTGGCGCTGCGGTCGCTGATGATCAGCGCATTGGCTGAGCTGACGGCCGCAAGGTGCCCATATTGCGGCACCAGGGGACGGATCAATGGAATCAATTCAGTGGCAGAGGTGTGCTGGACCTGGATGACGCGGGTCTCCAGCAGATCTCCACCGGTCGGTCCTCCGCCAGCCTCCGACTTGGCTTCAGCATTGGGCACGATTCGAGCTACTTCACCCTGGGTGAGCACGCTGAAGCCGTGGGTGGCCATGACTGACAGGAAGAGCTGGTAGATTTCTTCAAGGGAAAGGGTCGTTGACGACACGACGCTCACTTGTCCCTTTACGCGAGGATCGACGATAAAGGTCTGCCCGGTCAGCTGGCTTATCTGATCGATAAAGGCCCGGATATCCGCATCCTTGAGGTTGATCGTCCAGCCGTCCTGTTGGGTCTCGCTCGGCTCGATTCCTGGGTCGGCGGCGTGCAGAGGCAGGGAAGCGGCAAGCAGACCGGCGGCGAGCAAAGCAATGAGCGGGCGGGAGGAAAATGGCAGCATCGGTCAGTTGTCTTCCGTGGTCTGTTCGTCGGAGGGCATGGTTTCTGGCGGGCTTGTAGTCCCTTCCATCTGTTGCCGGAGTGCTTCCATCTGCTGTTGAAGCATCTCGGCTTGCGGGTCGAGTATTTCCTCCTCCGCTGGCTCACTATAGTCGGGCAGGCTATCGAGCGCGGCCGTGGGGGAGCGAACGCTTGGGAAAAATAAGCTCTCGATACGAGCACCACGCTTCACTTCGACCCTGTCTGGGTGAACGCTGTACAGGCGCACCCCCGATTCAAGCTCCTGGTCAATCCGGTAAAGCTGCGGCGGTTGGCTGCTCAGCTGAATGATTGCGGTCGACCGAGCCGGGTCCGCATGAACGAAGCTGCCTAGCAAGGTTAGATTAGAACTCGATTCGCCGGGCCTATAGCTCTGGTCGGTTGAAGGGGGAGACCCAAATAGCTGCTCCATTCGCTCGAGATCAGGTGCGGCCCCGGCAGCTTGGCGATCGTCCAGCATAGCGGCAGGCGGCGTTTGAGTCAGTTTGAGCCAGGTCATGATCTGGCCAGCCAGATAGAGGCCGAACAGCACGACGACAACTGCGCTAACGACCAGGGGCGCATACTGGCGAACTTTCTGCAGTGCTGCGGGGGAAGCCAAGCTAGGCGCTCCATGAAACCAAGTAATTGATGATGGTGACCGCTTGTTCGGATCGCGGAAGCTGCAAGCGGCGGGCTTGGCTGGCAGTGTAGACCCAGACCATGACAAACAAGCACCTGACTATGCCAGTGCAACTGACTGTTTTTCAGGCAAAAGGTGCCCAGCGGCCGGTCAATTACAGCAACCATTTGGGTTCGCCGTTATTTTTTTATAAATAATCGCGGCACAGTGTTGACTTGGTGAGGGGGGGTGCGTAAATTGCGCGCCTCGCAGGGCGATCAGCCACTAGTCACAACGGTTGAGGATTGAAGCTTTGCGAATCGGACGAAAGTCCGGCCGACGCGCAGCGGTAGTTCAGTCGGTTAGAATACCGGCCTGTCACGCCGGGGGTCGCGGGTTCGAGTCCCGTCCGCTGCGCCATATCTGCTTCCCATTTGCGGAAGCCACGCGAAAAGCGGCCATAAGGCCGCTTTTTTCGTTTCTACCTTCCTCATGCTCGTTTCGATCACTTCAATATGCCTCACCCACGCCGATGCGTCTGGTCTGGGTCTGCGCGCCCTTGTATCAAGCTAAATTCTCAAACTTGTACATCCAGCGTGCAAGGTGGAGGTTTTTTCGCTCTATGGGAGGGTTTTGCATCGGAATAACTACTTATTACTGCCGATAAACGCGAAATACTTGTACAAATATATATCAATGTGCCATCTTCTTGTGCAGGATATGGCCGCCTCAGAGTTTTCTGGTGGCGCGCCGTAACGACCTTTATCGCTGGCTGCCTAGCAGCTCCCGTACAGAGACTCATCATGAACAAGCATATGTCAGTGTCCAGGCGCCTCGGTCTCGGTTTTTTCGTCGTACTCGCGTTGATGGCGGTTGTTGCGATGATCAGTGCGTTCAAGGTCGACACCATTGATCAGACCATGAAGAGCATCAGTTCTCAGGCAGGTTTGAAGCAGCGATACGCGATCAACTTCCGAGGAAGCGTTCACGACCGGGCAATTGCAGTACGCGATGCGGTAAGCGCGGCTGACCCGAATTTTGCGCGTAATCGGGTAGCTGAAATCGACCGGCTTGCAAAAATGTATGCCGACTCGGCCGGTCCGATGAAGGCAATGTTGGCCCAGCGCACCGCTGACCCTATCGAGCTTCAACTGATGGGACAGATCGAAGCGGTAGAAGTGAAGACCAATGAGCTGACCAGGCAAGTTATCGACATGCGGTTCGCTCAAGGCTCGGAACGAGCCTACGCCTTTCTCCTGGAAAACGTCGCAGGTGGCTATGACGAATGGCTGCGCCTGATCAATGCCTTTATCGATCATCAGGAGATGTCCATAAATCAGCAGGTGACCGTGGTACGTGATACGGCTAGCGGCTTTCTCATGCTCATCGTCACTGTCACCGGCATAGCGATTTTATTGGGCACGGCGATCGCAGTGCTGATCATCCGCAAGTTGCGATCAACCCTCGGCGCAGAGCCAGATGAAGTGGCCCGCGTAATCGGCAACCTTGCCGATGGCGACCTCGGCCAGGTGATCCTCACCCGCTATCCGGACAGCGTCATGGGTGCGACTGCAAAAATGGCCAGCCGATTGACCGGCATCATCGCCGAAGTTCGTGCGGCTGCAGACGGGCTTGGCGTGGCGTCAGGGGAACTGCTGACCTCATCGTCCAACAGCAATCAGCAGATCCAGCAGCAGTCCGCCGAGGCCGAGCAGGTGGCGACCGCGATCAATCAGATGGCAGCGACCGTCAGTGAAGTCGCCAACTTTGCTGCCCGCGCCGCGTCTGCAGCCAAAAGTGCCGACGAGCAAGTCGAGACCGGTACCCGTGTGGTGGGTGAAACGGCGATATCGATCCACAATCTGGCCAAGGTGCTTGAGGAGGCCACCGAAACGGTTACCCAGGTTTCCGAGCAAAGCGGCAGCATCGAAAAAATTCTTCAGGTCATCACCGCCATTGCAGAGCAGACCAACCTTTTGGCCCTGAATGCTGCCATCGAGGCGGCGCGGGCCGGGGAGCACGGCCGAGGATTCGCGGTCGTGGCCGACGAGGTGAGGTCGCTGGCTAACCGTACCCAGCAGTCATCGAGTGAGATCAGTGAAATGATCGAGTCCTTGCAGGCTGGAGCAGGCAAGGCGACAGAGGTGATGCAGGCCAGTAGGCGAATGGCGCAACAGACGGTCGAGCAAACTCACGAGGCGGAGGGGGCGCTGTCGAAGATTCGCCAAGAGGTCGGCTCGATCAACGAAATGAATGCTCAGATCGCAACGGCCTCGGAAGAGCAGAGTGCGGTGGCCGAGGAGGTGAACCAGAGCGTCACGCGCATCCATGATTCGGCCGTCGCCAGTTCTGCTGCCTCCAATCAAGTCGCCGCCTCGAGTCGAGACCTGACGACGCTCGCTCAGGAGTTGAATCGCAAGGTGGGTTACTTCCGAGGCTGATGCTGCGTGATGATGCCTTGCTGATGCGCTGAACCCCGCGACGTGACCGTTGCTGCACATGCCAGACAGCAACGTGCCAGAGGTTGGCCTGACCACAACCTTCGAGCGTTTACCTTGACCTGCGTCAACCTGTAACGGGGTAATCGACGCACCCTTGCGGTTTAATGCTGTCAGTAATGCGTGCTTTGACTAACAAGCCAGGGGCTGGTGGCTTACTGACGAGGGGTGGTTAATGTTCGGTTTGGAAGCGCTTGAGCTTGCGCGAATCCAGTTTGCTTTCACGATTTCGTTCCACATCATCTTTCCAGCGATCACCATTGGTTTGGCGAGTTTCCTGGCGGTGCTGGAAGGGTTGTGGCTGAAAACCAAGCGCCAGGTCTATCGAGATCTGTACCATTTCTGGCTGAAGATTTTTGCCGTCAACTTCGGTATGGGGGTGGTCTCTGGCATCGTCATGGCGTACCAGTTCGGCACGAACTGGAGCGCCTATTCCGAGTTTGCTGGGAGCGTCACGGGGCCGTTGCTGGCTTATGAGGTACTCACCGCGTTCTTCCTCGAGGCCGGTTTCCTCGGTGTCATGTTGTTTGGCTGGAACCGCGTTGGCGCTGGGCTGCATTTCTTTTCGACATTAATGGTCGCAGTCGGCACCTTGATTTCAACCTTCTGGATCCTGGCATCCAACAGCTGGATGCATACCCCGCAGGGTCACGAGATTATCGATGGCATCGTGATTCCAGTGGACTGGTTTGCTATCGTCTTCAACCCGTCGTTTCCTTACCGTCTGACCCACATGGCGATTGCCGCGTTTCTCGCGACGGCGTTCATGGTAGGCGCCTCTGCCGCATGGCACCTGCTGCGCGGCAACGACAACCCCGCAGTGCGCAAGATGCTGTCCATGGCGATGTGGATGGCGCTGATCGTCGCGCCAATCCAAGCAGTGGTGGGGGATTTCCATGGTCTCAACACCCTTGAGTATCAGCCCGCCAAGATCGCCGCGATGGAGGGTCACTGGGATAACACTTCAGGTGAGCCGACGCCGCTACTGTTGTTTGGCTGGCCGGACATGGAGCGGGAAGAAACTCGCTACAAGGTCGAAATTCCTTATTTGGGCAGTCTGATTCTCAAGCACAGCCTGACCGAGCAGATCCCGGCGCTGAAGGACTTCCCCAAGGAGGACCGGCCCAATTCAACCATTGTCTTCTGGACCTTCCGGATCATGGTCGCGTTGGGACTGCTGATGATCTTCACCGGTTTCTGGAGTCTGTGGCTGCGTCGCGGCGGCAGACTGTTTCACTCCAAGCCATTCTTGCGTCTCGCATTGCTGATGGGCCCGTCGGGGATTCTTGCGATTCTCGCCGGTTGGTTTACCACCGAGGTTGGGCGGCAGCCCTGGGTGGTGTACGGGATCATGCGGACTGCCGATGCGGTATCCAACCATAGCGCCGGGCAGCTGGGGCTGACCCTGGCGATGTTCGTCCTGATCTACTTCGCGGTATTCGGCATTGGTTTCGTCTACGTCCTTCGTCTGATCGGCAAAGGGCCGATCATCAATGAAGGCAACGAGAAGGGCGCTGGTGGGCCGGGCGAGAAGCGCACGCCGATGCGGCCACTGTCCGCAGCAGACGAGGCGATCCCTCACGATCATGGTGACCAACTGGGCGAGAGGAACTGAGTTATGGGAATTGATCTTTCGCTGATCTGGGCCGTCATCATCATCTTCGGCATCATGATGTACGTGGTGATGGATGGGTTCGATCTGGGTATTGGCATCCTCTTTCCGTTTCTGGCCGATACCTCCGAGCGCGATGTCGCGATGAATACCGTGGCGCCGATCTGGGACGGCAACGAGACCTGGCTCGTCCTAGGTGGGGCCGGACTGTTCGCCGCGTTCCCGCTGGCTTATTCGGTTGTGCTTTCGGCGCTGTACCTGCCGATCATCTTCATGCTGATGGGGTTGATCTTTCGTGGTGTGGCGTTCGAGTTTCGCTTCAAGGCCAGCGCAGCCCGACAGCACGTGTGGGACAAGGCCTTTGTTGGTGGCTCGCTGGCCGCAACCTTCTTCCAGGGGGTCGCACTGGGTGCCTTCATCCATGGCTTCCCTGTGGCTGATCGCGCTTATGCCGGTGGCCCACTGGACTGGCTGACGCCGTTCTCGGTGTTCTGCGGCCTGGCCCTGATCGTGGCGTATGCCCTGCTTGGCTGCACCTGGCTGATCATGAAAACCGCCGGTGACCTGCAGAAACGCATGCATGACATCGGTATTCCGCTGGTCTGGGCGGTGCTGGCCGTTACCGGCATCGTCAGTATCTGGACGCCGCTGACCCATCCGGACATCGCAGAGCGCTGGTTCAGCATGCCGAATCTGATCCTGTTCCTACCGGTGCCGATTCTGGTGCTGGCGTGCACCTTCGGGCTGCTGCGATCAATCAAGCGTTACGCCCACTATTCTCCGTTCCTGTTTACCCTGGCGCTGATCTTCCTGGGTTACAGCGGACTCGGGATCAGCCTCTGGCCAAACATCATTCCGCCGTCCGTCACCATCTGGGACGCCGCTGCGCCACCCCAGAGCCAGGGGTTCACCTTGGTCGGAGCGCTGCTGATCATTCCGCTGATCCTCATGTACACCGCCTGGAGCTATTACGTGTTTCGCGGAAAGGTCAGTGCAGAAGACGGCTATCACTGAAACGGGCCGTCACGGAGCGATATATGCAAAACAAGCACGAAAGCGGTGCAGCCGAGCCCAAGCCGCTGTGGAAGCGCATGACCTGGTTGGTTCTGATCTGGTCAGCAAGCGTACTCGCCCTGGGAGTAGTGGCCTGGCTGATCCGACAGGCGATGACTGCAGCGGGCTTGACCTCGCCCTGAGCATCGAGCTAGAGCCTATGAGCTAACGTGCGGCGATATGGCGCGTTGTGGCTACAGCCTGCTCAGGCTATTTAATGGTCATCCGCGCTGTGAAGTGCTTCATGTTTCCGTCATGTATGCAGGTTAGTTTCGCTGGCATGGACTTTGAAAAGCAGAACTAGGCAAACCTGAGAAGAGGATCGTTTTTATGGACGACTATCAAGACGAAATACTCGAATGGCATGCATCTGAGCAGGATGGGCCAGAGCCTGCTGACGACGCGTTCGAGCTTTGACAGATCACTCGGCGCGCCGTTGTGCGCGCCGATACTCTCCCGGCGTCTGTCCGCTCCAACGTTTGAACGCCCGCTGAAAGGCTTCCGCCGAAGAAAACCCGAGTAACCAGGCGATCTCGCCGAACGCCGATTCGGTGTCGCGGATGTAAGCCATGGCGAGATCTCGCCGAGTGTCGTTGAGAATCGCTCGGTAGCTGGTGCCTTCTTCATCCAACTTTCTACGCAGCGTCCAGGGCGGCAATTGCAACCGTCCTGCGACCTGCTGCAGATCAGGTTCCTGGCCCTTAAGCATTGGCCCGAGCAGTTGAGCCACGCGCTCGCGGAGGCTGCGGGTGCGGGTGCGGAACTCCAGTTCAGCTTCGCAAAGCTCAAGAAGCTGGCGCCAGGTGCCGGGGCAGTGTTCCGGGTTACGGAGCGCCAGCGTCGCCTGATCCAACCGCAGCTGATTGTGCTCCGCTGCGAACTCGACGGGTTTTCCAAAAAACGTTTCGTAACGCGCGGCGTAGTTGGGGCGCTGAAATTCGATCTGTACCGCAACCGGAGTGAGCGGTTGGCCCGCGACCGCACCAAGTTGCGTAACCCAGCTCGCCAATACTGTGTCTACGACAAACTGGTTGTAGCAGTTGTATGGGCTGATCGAATAGAACCTGAGCCAGGCACCGCTCGCATCCTCATGAAACCCTGAGGCGCCGCGGTAGTTGCTCGCGTAAAGCGGCTCGTAGCGAATCAGCGCACGTGCGGCTTCGCGCACCGTAGGGGCTTGGGCCGAGGTCACCCCGACGAGTCCGAGGTGACCGGCCTTGCGTAGCCGCCCCATTTCGAGCCCAAGCCCAGGATCTCCCACCAGTTGCATGGCCGCATGACCCAGCCGCATGTAGCGGGGGATGGACAGTCGCGCTCGCGGCTCCGACAGCCGCGCATGGTCGAGGCCGTACGCGTCCAGCAGCGGCTGTGGGTCGATGTGTTGTTCCTGCAAGGCACTGACCAAACTGTGCACGAAGCCGACCGAAAGATCACCGAGGCGAACCCGTTGATGATTCATAGCCGACTTGGCAGCCACAGGTTGTTCAATCGCACCGGCTCGCCGTGAAGGTGTCTTGTCGGTCTGCGAGGTGAACCCACGAGATTCCAGGGTAGTCCGAGTGTCTGCACCTCCATCCGTGCCAATGTTGCCGTTGTGCTCAGGTTCGCGCCGCAGGTGTTCAGCGGTTCGTCACGCGCACCCGGCACCGCCAGCAGCTCGGCTTCTTCGGAGACGTGTCGTGTATAGCCGTCACAGCCGAGCAGCACGATCAAACGCCCAGCTGGGGTCTGGAGCACCGATGGGGCTAGCTCCGCAGGCGCTTCGCTGTAACGGCGTTCATAACGGCTCAGATGCTTCTTGTACTGCAGCGGGCCCAGCACATCGCCGTCTGGCATAAACGTTAGGCTGACCTGCCGAAGCGGCCCGCTACCGCTTCGCAGTCGACCCTCGTCCAGATAGGGTTCAGGCAGCACGATCGAGCCGGCGACGAGCGTCACGCCATACGTTTTCGCCAGACCTCCGAAAATTTCTTGATAATCATCGGCCATTTTCCGTGCCTTGAGCTTCAGTACCGCTTCGGTGCGGCGATCATCCCCTTCGTTATCCAGCAACGCCCGCAGGTAGTCCCATGGATTGCTCAGCGCCATCCATTGCATGGCGTCGCGTAGCGTACGGGCCTGCTGGACTTCAGGCTTCTCGCCGAGGGCGAACAAGCCGGTGCCGACATGCTCGGGCAGAATTACAACGGTTCGCGCATTCAGCAATCCGGCTGCTCGCGCCTGGTCCAGGTAGGTGGAGAACTTCAACCGCAATCGTTCTCGGCTCTGGTAGTCCGCCGGCATCAGCCGGGTCTCGATGCCGAGCAGGTTGCCGGTCTCACTCGGCTGGCCCTGACTCTCGATTGGCAAGATCCGGAGATCGGACAGCAGAGGCCCACTGCGACGATCACGGGTCCAGTCGAGATAGATGACGAGCGCCGCTAGGGCGACAACGGCGACGCCGAGCAACTTGCTATAGGTGCGCATGGGATACAGAACCGAAGGTGTTGCGCAGAGCCTAGGCATCGTGCTGCCGTTTGCCAAGCGTTTTGCGCGTTTCAGTCAGATAGTTGTAATTTTCGGTCATTGAGCGCGCGGCAGGTGCTGTTTATCGTCACGGCATTGCGACTGCGCCCAACAGAGGCGTGGCGACCGACCGAAGTATTACTGGCACTGGCTGTGCCGCCTGATCGAGGAACGAACATGACTGCTTTTCCGCATCTGCTGGCTCCGCTGGACCTTGGTTTTACCACGCTGCGCAACCGAACACTGATGGGCTCGATGCACACCGGCCTGGAAGAGATGCCTAACGGGTTCGAGCGCATGGCCGCCTTTTTCGCCGAGCGGGCCCGTGGAGGTGTTGGCCTGATCGTCACCGGTGGGGTCGGGCCTAACGAGGAAGGTTCGGTACGCGCTGGAGCAGCCAAGTTGTCGACTCAAGAGGAAGCAGAAGAGCACAAGGTGGTCACCCAGGCAGTGCACGAGGCGGGTGGCAAGATCTGTATGCAGATTCTCCACGCCGGGCGGTATGCCTACAGCCCTCAGCTGGTAGGACCTAGCGCCATCCAGGCGCCGATCAACCCCTTTACGCCACGCGAGCTGGACGAAGAGGGCATCGAAAAACAGATCCGTGACTTCGTCAACTGCGCAAGCCTGGCTCAGGAGGCTGGCTATGACGGCGTCGAAATCATGGGGTCAGAAGGCTACTTCATTAACCAGTTCCTGGTAGCCCACACCAACCACCGCACCGACCGGTGGGGCGGCAGCTACGAAAACCGTATGCGTCTACCGGTTGAAATCGTCCGTCGCGTACGCGAAGCGGTTGGTTCCGAATTCATCATTATTTATCGCCTCTCGATGCTCGATCTGATGGAAGGCGGCAGCACCTGGGACGAGGTACTGATGCTGGCAAAGGCCATTGAGCAAGCCGGTGCCACCTTGATCAACACCGGAATTGGCTGGCACGAGGCCCGTATTCCGACGATTGCCACCAAGGTGCCGCGCGCGGCTTTTACCAAGGTAACGGCGAAACTTCGCGGCCAGGTCGGCATTCCGCTGGTCACTACCAACCGCATCAACACGCCGGAAGTAGCCGAGCAGGTCCTGGCAGAAGGTGATGCAGACATGGTGTCCATGGCGCGTCCGTTCCTTGCTGATCCTGATTTCGTCAACAAGGCGGCCGCGGACCGCAGCGACACTATCAATACCTGTATCGGCTGCAACCAGGCCTGTCTGGACCATACGTTCAGCGGCAAACTGACCACCTGCCTGGTCAATCCACGGGCGTGCTACGAGACCGAGCTGAATTACATCCCCACCACCACGATAAAGAAAATAGCGGTGGTGGGTGCGGGCCCGGCTGGCTTGGCGGCTGCTACCGTAGCAGCGGAGCGTGGCCATCAGGTGACGCTATTTGACTCCTCGAGTGAGATTGGCGGTCAGTTCAATATCGCCAAGCGTGTGCCGGGCAAGGAAGAGTTCTTCGAAACCCTGCGCTACTTCAAGAGCAAGCTGCAGAGCACTGGCGTCGATGTCCGTCTGAACACCCGCGTCAGTGCGGCTGACCTGCTGGCGGGCGGTTTCGATGAGATCATTTTGGCAACCGGTATCGCACCGCGCACACCGGATATCCCAGGTATCGATCATCCAATGGTGATCAGCTACATCGACGCGATCCTGCAACGCAAGCCCGTTGGGCAACATGTGGCGGTGATCGGGGCCGGTGGGATCGGTTTCGACGTGTCGGAATTCATCACACACAACGGCCTGTCGACCAGCCTCGACAGAGAGGCATTCTGGCGCGAGTGGGGTATCGATCTCGCGCTGGAAGCTCGGGGTGGGGTTGCCGGAGTTCAGCCGGAGCCGCATGCGCCGGCACGGCAGGTCTATCTCCTGCAGCGCAAGAAGTCCAAGGTGGGCAACGGCCTGGGCAAGACAACCGGTTGGATTCACCGCACGGGGCTGAAGAACAAGCACGTGCAGATGATCAGCGCCGTTGAATACCTGGCGGTCGACGATAAAGGCCTGCACATCCGTGTGGCCGATGGCGAGCCGCAGGTGCTTCCGGTTGATACGGTCATTGTCTGCGCCGGCCAGGACCCATTGCGTGAATTGCAGGCCGAACTCGAGGCGGCCGGGCGTCAGGTTCACCTGATCGGCGGAGCCGATGTCGCCGCAGAACTCGATGCCAAGCGCGCCATCAACCAGGGTTCACGGTTGGCCGCTGAAGTCTGATCCAGACAAGTCCCGCTTCTCACACAGTCTGTTTGGCGGGACTTTTTCGTATAGGAGCGACGATGTGAGTACATCCCTTGCGCTACAACCGGCCGCTGGCGAAACCTTGAAACGGTGGCATCAGATGATTGCAGCAGGAGATCTGAGCCGGCTTCCGGAGCTCTTGCATCCACAGGCGGTGTTCCGCTCGCCGATGGCCTTCTTGCCTTACGAAAGCGCGGCAGCGGTCAATCTGATCCTTAATACAGTGGTGACGGTGTTCGAAGATTTTGCCTACCACCGCGAGTTGGCGAGCGCCGATGGGGCAGATGTCGTGCTGGAGTTCAGCGCGCGCGTCGGTGACCGCCAACTCAAGGGCATCGACATGATTCGCTTCGATGAAGCGGGGCTGATCACCGATTTCGAAGTGATGGTTCGGCCGATGAGCGGACTGCAGGCGCTCGGTGAGGAGATGGGCCGGCGCCTGGCACCTCAGCTCGCAGCACTGAAAGGCCGACCGGCTTAGTCCGACCCGTTCACACTTTGTCGGTGGCGTTTCGACAGCTGCTCCTGGCGCCGAAGTCGCTGCCAACCCAGTCACATTGCCGGTTTCGCTTTTTCCCCTACACTTTGCGCCAACCATGGGCTAGCGGGGCGCCACGAACCCGCAGCGCGGATTCCCGCGGGCCGTTTCAAGTTGTTGAGGAAGCCGAGCATGCAGATCAAACCGCAGACGGTCGAGGCCGTACTGTTCTTTAATGATGGCGGCGTCTGCAAGGAAATGCTCTACCCCGAGTTCGAGGCCATGCTCGATGGGGTGGTGAGCATGCGGGAATTTGCCGATCAGCAGATGCGGGTCGCGTATGTGCTGATCAACCCTCGGCTACAGATTCGCGCGGCGGTTTTCTTCTATCTCGATTTCGACGAGGACGGATCAGCCGACAGTGGCTGGAATATTCCGCTGCGCAGCCTTGCCGAACGCACCGGGCGCGGGCCGGACCTCGGCGCCGGGCCGATTCGCCTGGCATGCCGTAGCCAGTGTCCGGTGTCCTGGCACCAGATGCACTTATGGGACCCGGACTTGACGCCTGGCAAGAATCACTTCGTCATGTTGCGTGATCGCATCAAGCGCAACCAGTTGGGGCTATTGGTCGAAGAGGAGGCATCGCAAGCCGTGCCCGCCGAGCGCCTGCAAATGGTGGCCGAAGATACCTGGTACGCGCCGGACGCGGCCAAGCAGGTCGCCACTCGCCGCGCCGAGCAGCTTGAAAAGGAACAACGACTCAAGGCTGCGCAGTTGATCAAACAGCAGCGTTTGCGCATTGCCAGCCTGGAACAGTTGCGTGAGGCCGACCTCGGCAAACTTCGAGAGCTGGCCGCTCAACAGCAAGCAACGCTGCAGAACGAACTGGCTCGATTGCGTGGCGAGTTGCTTGAGCAGGAGCAGCAGACAGTGAAACTTCGCGCGCAGCTCGCAGAGCAGGCCGAGGGCTTCCAGAAGACCCGCGAAGAGATGAGCCGGCAGTTGCGTGCGGTTGAGCAGAACAGTCGCGACGAAGCTGACGCTGCCCGGGCGCGTTTCTGCACCGAGGTGCAGGTGCAAGTCGCCGCAGCGGTGGCCGAGTACAAGGAACAGGTTGCTATCCGGGACGTCGAGCTGGCTTATCGCAACGAACTGGATGCGCAGCTTCAGGATGAGATCGAAGCGCTGCAGAAGCAGGTCGGGGTGCTGACCGAGCAGACTGGTGACCGGGTGCTTGAACGTCTTACCCGGCTCGGCGTGATATTCATGGCTTATCATCCAGGCGCCGGGCATCTGACAATCGCGCTGCAGGACATGGCGGGTTATCAGGAGAATCCCCTGGCCTATGCCGCCGCTAAATGCGGTGTCTCCGAGGAGCAATACGGCAAGTGGGTTCAGCATTATCAGCAACCAACCTGTGTGGCCAGTCTCTCGACGGGCGAGCGCTGCAACATGCCATTGGATAAGGTCGACTCACCCGCACGCTTCGTGATCGGCGAGTCCAACTGTTGCGCCAGGCACCGGTCTCAGGATCGCCTGCGTACTGGTAGCTGACAGGGTCTCTATTATTTCTGTATCCATCCCCAGTCTGGCCTCGATACCGCTGCAGCGGCTTGATTTGCCTTGGCTGCACGCAGCCGATGTTCAGGTTGCCATGCTGCGCCTGGATCTGATCGACCCCGAGCTGTCCGGCAACAAGTGGTTCAAGCTCGTCCATCACCTCGGTGCGGCACAGGCCGGCGGCGCGTCAGGGCTGCTCAGCGTTGGCGGCCCTCATTCCAATCACTTGCATGCGCTGGCAGCGGCGGCCAAGCGTTACGGCCTGGGCAGCGTTGGGCTGCTGCGCGGCCATGCGCAGCAAACAGCGACTGTCGAAGACTTGCAGCGCTTCGGCATGCAGTTGCACTGGCTGGGTTATGGGGGGTATCGCAATCGGCACCGGGCGGATTTCTTCGATACCTGGCGCGACCGGTATCCCAACTACTACAGCGTGCCTGAAGGTGGCGGCGGGCTTGCTGGTGCGCTGGGTTGCGCTCCGTTGGTCGGTCACGTGCAAACTCGCTTGGCCGCCCTAGGCTGGACGGATTACGACGGCTGGTGGCTTGCTGCGGGCACCGGTACCACCTTGGCCGGGTTGGTGATCGGCGAGGCGCAGCAGCGCAGGAGAACGGTCCATGGAGCCCTGGCAGGCCCGCCTTCGCACGGTGTAGCGGACGAGGTGAGTCGATTGCTGCATGACGCTGGCACAGCTGATTCTGGGTATCAGCTGATCGATGCCTGCCGCGGTGGCTTCGGTCGATTCGACGAGCCGCTGGCTCGGTTCCTGCTGGAGACCGAAGCGATGGCAGGGGTGCCGCTGGAGCCTGTTTACACGGCCAAGGCGATGATGGCATTGCGCCTTAGTGTACAGGGCGGTTATTTTGCCTCTGGTACGCGGCTCATCTTCGTGCACACTGGTGGTCTGCAGGGCAGGAGAGCTGCTGAGGCGCAACTGGAGGAGCTGCTGCGCTGACCTCTCGCTCCCTTGGAATTCATGGATGAACAAGCCGCTAGCTTCGGATCTGCTCCAACGCCTGATTCCGCTCAACACGCTGCCGTCTCGGTATCTGCAGGAGATTCGTCATCAGTTGGTGCCGCATACCCTCGCGCCATGCGAGGTGCTGTTCGATGAGCAGACGCCGTCGGGTCTGAGCTATTTTCTCCTCAGCGGCACCCTGTTGCAGCTGACGCCGGATGGCGAGCGTCGTTTGGTTGCGGGCTCGTCTGAAAGTTGCCATGTTTTTGCCTCCGGCGTACGGCTGAACAAAGTCTGCGCCCTGGAAGATGCCAGCGTGTTGTGCATCGACAGTGCGCAGCTCGAGCGCCTTGTGACATGGCAGCATGCCAATGCCGATCTACTGTTGGAGCTGGCAACGGCAGGTGAACTGACCGACTGGCTCGAAGCGTTGCTGGAAAACCCGTTGTTCGCCAAGGTGCCCCCGGCAAACGTACGCGACATGCTTACCAAGCTCGAAACCATCGACCTTCCGGCCGGCCACGTGCTGCTGCGTGAAGGGGAGGCCGGCGACTGTTGCTACTTTCTGAAGAGTGGCCGCGCCGAGGTTATGACCGGCCTTGGCAGCGCCAGCCAGGTAGTGGCGGAGCTGGACGTCGGAGCCTGCTTCGGGGAAGAAGCGCTGCTGACCGACGCACCGCGTAACGCCACCGTTACGCTGATCGAGGATGGCTGCGTGCTGAAGCTGGCGCGCGAGAATTTCGTTGCGCTATTGAAAGCGCCGGTGGTTGACGAGCTCAGCCTCGAGGAGGCCAACGCGCTGATCGAGCAGGGTGCTCAATGGCTGGATGTCCGGTTGCTGGAAGAGTATGAGCGGGGGCATGCCCAGCAAGCGCTGACGATGCCACTGCATCTGTTGCGGCTGAAGACGCGATTGCTGAAGCAGGATCGGTTGTACCTGTGTTACTGCGACAGCGGCAAACGCAGCGCCAGCGCGGTGTTTCTGCTGACGCAGTTGGGCTTCAGCGCGTATCCGCTGCGGGGCGGCCTCGACGGGCTGTCGGCGGAGGATTATGCGATGTTGCTCTGTGAGCAGGGTAACGGTTACCTCGCACGTTCCGGCGGACGTACCGAACTCAGCGGCTGAGCCGATGTGATCCTAGCTCAGCATGACAAGTAGCCAGCCGCCGATGCCACCGGCCATTACCACCAGCCAGGGCGGCAACTTCCACACCATCAGGGCCGCCAGAGCAATCGCTGCCAGGACAATGTCAACAGGGCCATAAATCGTGCTGGTCCACACCGGATCGTACAGCGCAGCAAGTAACAGGCCGACCACCGCCGCATTCACACCGCCCAGTGCAGCCTGCATCCTTCGATTGGCGCGCAGACGATCCCAGAAAGGCATAGCGCCAAATACCAGTAGAAACGAGGGGATGAACACGGCAATCAGGCACAGCGCGGCGTTGATCAGACTGCTGCCGCTGCCAATTGAGGCCCCGAGAAAAGCTGAGAAGGTGAACAGCGGTCCTGGGACCGCCTGGGCTGCGCCGTAACCGGCCATAAACGTGTCGTTGCTGACCCAGCCGTTGGGCACGACTTCGGCTTGCAGTAGCGGCAGCACCACATGGCCTCCCCCGAAGACCAAGGCCCCGGCGCGGTAGAAGCTGTCGACCATCGCCACCAGCTGGTTGCTCGAGACAGCAACCAAGGCGGGCAGCAGCAGCAGTAAGGCAAAGAACAGCAGCAACGCCAAGACGCCGGCTGTTCGGCTCACGCGAGGCTGGAAGGGCGTCAGGCCGGACGCCGCAGCCGGACGAAACAACAGCAACCCCGTCAGACCGGCGATGGCAATGACGACCAGCTGCGCCCAGGCACTGGCCAACAGCAGAACAGCGCATGCAGCCAGCAGGGCGATAGCGATACGCTGGCCACCGGTGCACAGATTGCGCGCCATTCCCCACACCGCCTGAGCCACGACCGCGACCGCGACGACTTTCAGTCCGTGGAGGACTCCGTCCGGCAAGCTGTCCCCCCAGCGGCCGACGCCAAGCGCGAACAATGCCAACGCTATTGCTGAGGGCAGGGTGAATCCCGTCCAGGCCGCCAGCGAACCGCGATAGCCGCCCCTCAGCAACCCTATGGCGATCCCGACCTGGCTGCTCGCCGGGCCGGGGAGAAACTGACAGAGCGCAACCAGGTCCGCATAGCCTTGCTCGTCGAGCCAGCGCAGGCGGTGGACGAACTCTTCACGGAAATAGCCCAGATGCGCCACCGGACCGCCAAATGAGGTCAGACCCAGGCGCAGGAATAACATAAAAATTGTCCACGGATTCGAGTGTTCCGGGGCGTTTGAATGGAGCTGGTCCGAGCTCATCGAGGCTGACCCTTGCGGTGAAAGGAGGCGGCACTGCTGTCGCCGCTCAAGTCTGCAGGATGCCGATGACGTTTTCACGTCAGCTGCGGCTCAGTGAGCCGGCCAGGCGCTGGGTACCAGGAACAGGCGCTCCTGTTCGAGCCAGGTTCCGTTCGCCTGCGGCTCCAGGCGCACCAGCATTTTCGCCTGGCGCTGACCCTCTACTGCGCTGAGCCAACGATCGAAATCGGCCCGCTTCCAAACGTCATCCAGCGGCATCTGCGCAGGTGCCAGCCATGCATGCCGGGGTAGCGGTTGCCAGGTGGCGCGATCGTCGTATCCAGCGAAGCTGGCCCAGTCTTGGTGACGCAGCCAGCGCCCGCCCAGATGTCTTGGGTCGGCGCCAACAGGCGCAGAGCACCTGCTTGCTAGCGGCCGGAACAGATAGCCGCCCAGCCACAGTGCGCTGTTGATCTGGGCGCAGGTCAGCTCGCTGAGCAGCAGCTGCGCGGCGGGCTCCGACGGCAGCCTGAGTTGATGCTCGCAAAGTCGCCGCAGCTTGATATCGAGCCGGTCGTGGCTGCCGGGGCCCAGCCAGCGATCGTGCCGTGCGCTGTCGCCGTCCAGCCCAAGGTAGAACTTAACGGCCAGTTCCAGGTGATGGACGCCTTCCCGGTCGCGCAGGAGCAGATCCAGTTCGCCCAGGGTATGACCGCCTTGACGGATCGGCAGATTTGCCACCAGCAGATCGATATCCGGCGCCTGGCACAACGCAAATTGCCAGAGTCGCTCGTAATAAAGGCCCAGCCGCCGAACACTGCGTTGTGCAAGCCAGGCATCAAGAACGCCCGGCTGCGTGTCGAGCAGGCGCAGCCAGTCCGCCAGTTCATCAGGCTGCTCAGCCCAGCGGCTGGCCGTAAGGGGGTGTCGCTGCGGTGCCGGGGCTTCGCTCAGCAAAGGTGGCGAAAGCAGCGCCCAGGCGAGATCCCGCACGGCGGGGTGCTGCAGGCTGGGAAGCAGATCACCAAGACAAGGAAGATTCATGCAAGCAGCATAGCCGAGGTTGGTTTGCTGCCACTTCCAGCTTTCGCCCATAATTCGTCGGCTGCATTGCGACAGGGCATCCAGGTCAACACAGGGCGTTGAACTTGAGTGTGCCTACGCGACACCAAATCAGTGCCTGTTAAGCTTCGGCCGGTCGGTGTTTCTTCTGTTGCGCAATTGCTTGTCACCCGTCTCGCCTCAGGGAGCTTCAATGGATCAGTTCCGCAATATCGGCATCATCGGCCGCCTGGGCAGTTCCCAGGTGCTGGATACCATTCGCCGGTTGAAGAGATTCCTCGTGGAGCGCCATCTGCACGTGATTCTCGAAGAAAACATCGCTGAGGTGCTGCCTGGCCATGGCATGCAGACCTCGTCGCGGCAGCGTCTCGGCGATTCCTGCGATCTGGTGATCGTGGTGGGTGGCGACGGCAGCTTGCTGGGCGCGGCGCGTGCGCTGGCCAAACATCGGGTCCCGGTGCTGGGGATCAACCGTGGCAGCCTTGGGTTTCTCACCGATATCCGCCCCGATGAGCTGGAAGAGAAGGTCGCGGAGGTGCTCAGTGGGCAATACACCCTCGAGAATCGTTTCCTGCTCGAGGCTCAGGTGCGGCGCTTCGAGGAGTCCATCGGTGAAGGCGACGCGCTCAACGACGTGGTGCTGCATCCCGGCAAGTCGACCCGGATGATCGAGTTCGAGCTGTACATCGATGGTCAGTTCGTCTGCAGTCAGAAGGCCGACGGGCTGATCATTGCCACCCCCACAGGCTCTACGGCCTATGCGCTGTCCGCCGGCGGGCCGATCATGCACCCACGCCTGGATGCGATCGTGGTTGTTCCGATGTACCCGCATACCTTGTCCAGCCGGCCGATCGTGGTGGATGGCAACAGCGAGCTGAAAATCGTCGTTTCCCCGAACATGCAGATCTATCCGCAGGTCTCCTGTGATGGGCAGAACCATTTCACCTGTGCGCCAGGCGATACCGTCACGGTGCGCAAGAAACCGCAAAAGCTTCACCTGATCCACCCGCTTGACCACAATTATTACGAGGTCTGCCGCACCAAACTTGGCTGGGGCAGCCGACTCGGTGGAGGGGAATAGTGTTTGTCGACCCGGAGCGCAGCTACGACCTGATCGGGGACGTGCATGGTTGTGCCCACACCTTGACCCGCCTGCTCGAGCAGCTGGGCTATCGTCACCACGGAGATGTGTGGCGGCATCCACGCCGGCAAGTGATCTTTCTTGGCGACATCATCGATCGCGGCCCTCGGATTCGCGAGGCACTGCATTTGGTCCATGCAATGGTTGAAGCGGGGCAGGCGCATTGCATCATGGGCAATCATGAATTCAACGCGTTGGGCTGGTATACCCCGGCACCGCCCGAGAGCGGCAAGACCTTCGTTCGTGATCACACGCCGCGTTACGCCATGCTGTTGCAGCATACCTTTGAGCAGTTCGAGCAATATTCGGAAGAGTGGAGTGCCTTCCGCGAATGGTTCATGACGTTGCCGCTGTACCTCGAAAGCGAGCGTTTTCGCGTCGTGCATGCGTGCTGGGACAACGCTGTGATCAGTCAGCTGCGACTGCGGCTGAGCCAGGGTCGCGTCGATCTGGATTTTCTGCGTGACGCCGCGTTCAGCCAGGGCTTCGCTGCCAAGGCGCTGGACCGGCTCCTGCGCGGCACCGACATGCCGCTGCCGGAAGGCCTGACCTTGACCAGTGCTGAAGGCTTCACCCGCAGTTTTTTCAGGACGAAGTTCTGGGAAGAGAACCCGCAGACCTACGGCGATATCGTTTTTCAGCCAGACGGCCTGCCGGAGAAGGCTGCGCGGATCCCGCTCAGCGAAAGCCAAAAAAACCAACTGTTGCTCTATGGCCCCGATGACCCGCTGTTGTTTGTCGGGCACTACTGGCGCAGCGGAACGCCGGCGCCGATCCGGCCCAACCTCGCCTGTCTTGATTACAGCGCGGTGAAATACGGCAAGCTCGTCGCCTACCGGCTCGATGAGGAAACCAGACTCGACCCAGCGAAGTTCGTCTGGGTAGACGTGGAGCGATAGATGAACATCGTTGAGGCGCTGCGCCTGCCATTGTCAGAAGACCTGAGCGGATTCATCGCCTTGTTGCATCGCCTGCAGGTCCCTTGCCGGGTCTCCGAAGAGTCCGGCGAGCAGGTGTTGCGGGTACCGGCGGCAACCGCTGAACAGGTCCGAGAGCTGTATCAGCGCTACCCCAGGGGCGATGGCGCTGTGGTAGCCGAACAACCGGCACGCCGGGGCGGCGGTTTCTTAGCCAGCCTTCGCCGCAGCCCGCTGACAGCAGCCGTGTTGTTGCTGACGATGATCGCCGCCGCGATCACCATTCTTGGTGAAAACTTCGAGACCATCCGCTGGTTCAGCTTTGGTGACTTCCGCATCGACGGTGACTACGCCTACTTTGCGACGCTTGAGCAGACGCTGGCCGCCGGGGAGTGGTGGCGACTGGTGACACCCATCTTCGTCCATTTCGGCTTCCTGCACCTTGCCATGAACTCGATGTGGTACTGGGAACTCGGGCGGCGCATCGAATATCGACAAGGTGCGCTGATGTTGCTTGGCCTGACGCTGGTGTTCGGTGTCGTGTCCAACATGGCGCAATACACCTACGGCGGCCCGGGCCTATTTGGCGGCCTTTCCGGCGTCTTGTACGGACTGCTCGGGCATTGTTGGCTGTTCCAGAAACTGTCGCCCGACGAGGCCTACCGGTTGCCCCCAGGCGTTGTGGTGCTGATGCTGGTCTGGCTGGTGATCTGCCTGACGGGCGTGATCGAAGTGGTCAGCTTCGGCGCCTTGGCGATTGCCAACGCAGCCCACGTTGGCGGGCTGGTGGCCGGCTGCCTGACGGGCATTCTAGGGGGACTGCTGTCGCGCCGCAGGGCCGCGGTCTAGTGCAGCACAACGGCTGATCGGTTTTCCCTAAAACCGCGCCGCTCGGTAGAATGCGCCCTCGTTTCCCCGGGAGCCGGTCATGTCGTCCTTTATCGAAGCCATCGAAAACATCACCCCTGAAATCTACGAAAACCTGAAGACCGCCGTCGAGCTGGGCAAGTGGAGCGACGGCCGTAAGTTGACGCCCGAGCAGAAAGAAACCTGCCTCGGCGCAATGATTGCCTGGGAGATGAAGAACCTGCCGGAAGAGGAACGCACCGGCTACATGGGTGGCCAGGAATGCGCCTCCAAGAGCAAGAACAAGGCGCCTATCGATACCAGCCTGTTTTCACCCGCTTCCGGGACCCGACACTGATGCTCGAGCTGGGACGCGGCGCCCTGAGCAAGATGTCGATTCAACTGGGTGATCAGGCCCAGTATTCCTTCCGCCTGAACGACACGCTGGTGCCGGTCAATCCACTGATCGGCAAGACGATTCGGCTGGAGTACCTGGGCGCCATCCATTGCAGCCACTGTGGCCGTAAGACCAACAAGAGTTTCAGCCAGGGTTATTGCTATCCCTGCTTCAAGAAACTGCCGCAATGCGACATCTGCATCATGAGCCCGGAAAAATGCCACCACGACTTCGGCACCTGCCGCGATCCGCAGTGGGGCATGGACTTCTGCATGACCGACCATGTGGTGTATCTCGCCAACTCGTCGGGCATCAAGGTTGGCATCACACGTGCTACGCAACTGCCGACGCGCTGGCTCGATCAGGGCGCCAGCCAGGCGCTGCCGATCATGCGCGTCGCGACTCGACAACAGTCGGGTATGGTCGAAGACCTGTTGCGCAGTCAGGTGGCAGACCGCACCAACTGGCGCGCGCTGCTCAAGGGCGATGCTGAGCCCATTGATCTGGTCGAGATCCGTGAACAGATCTTTGATGCCTGCGCCGAAGGGTTGCGGGAGCTGCAACAGCGCTACGGGCTACAGGCGATCCAGCCAGTGGCCGATGCACAGGTGCTGGAGATCCGCTACCCCGTTGAGGCCTACCCAACCAAGATCGTCAGCCTGGACCTGGAAAAGACGCCGGTGGTCGAAGGCACCCTGCGGGGCATCAAGGGTCAATATCTGATTCTCGATACAGGCGTTATCAACGTTCGCAAGTTCACGTCGTATCAGGTAGCTGCAAGCAGCGCGGCGTAGGGTGGATCACGCGTCACCGATCCACCGGGTGGCGACCCACGGGTGGCCATCCACCCAAATGAACACAGCGGCAGAATTGGTGGATGTAGAAAGCGACATCCACCCTACGGATCGATCATGCAGCTACTGGTTGGATCACGCATGACGATCCGCCCAACAGATGCTATTCACCTGCAGCTTCAAGCTCGCCGCTTTTAGCTGCCTCGAAGAGGCCCAGCCGATGCGCACCGAACAACCGAAAGTCATTCATCTCAAGGATTATCAGGTTCCGGATTACCTGATCGATGAAACCCACCTGACCTTCGAGCTGTACGAGGACCGCACTATGGTCCATGCGCAGCTGGTCATGCGGCGCAACCCGGAGGCGGGTGCCGGTCTGCCTTCCCTGCGGCTGGATGGCCAGGATCTCGAGCTGATCTCCCTGTCGATCAACGACCGTCCGCTCGGCCTGGGTGATTACGAAATCTGCGAAGAAAGCCTGACGCTGCAGCCCGACGCGGCGAATTTCACCCTCGACAGCACAGTGGTGATTCACCCTGAAAGCAACACGGCGTTGGAAGGCCTCTACAAATCCGGCAGCATGTTCTGCACCCAATGTGAGGCCGAGGGCTTCCGCAAGATCACCTATTACCTGGACCGCCCGGATGTGATGAGCACCTTCACCACGACGGTCAGCGCCGAGAAGCAGGCCTATCCGATCCTGCTGTCTAACGGCAACCCGCTGGCCAGCGGCGAAGAAGACGACGGCCGTCACTGGGCGACCTGGGAAGATCCGTTCAAGAAGCCAGCCTATCTGTTCGCCCTGGTGGCGGGTGACCTCTGGTGTATCGAGGACAGCTTCACCACCATGAGCGGTCGGGATGTAGCGCTGCGCATCTACGTCGAGCCGGAGAATGTCGACAAATGCCAGCACGCCATGGACAGCCTGAAGAAGTCCATGAAGTGGGACGAGGAAGCCTACGGCCGCGAATACGATCTGGATATCTTCATGATCGTCGCGGTCAACGACTTCAACATGGGCGCCATGGAGAACAAGGGCCTCAACATCTTCAACTCCAGCGCCGTGCTGGCGCGCGCCGAAACGGCCACTGATGCTGCTCACCAGCGCGTCGAGGCCATCGTCGCTCACGAGTATTTCCACAACTGGTCGGGCAACCGCGTGACTTGCCGCGACTGGTTCCAGCTGTCGCTGAAGGAAGGCTTCACGGTATTCCGCGACTCGCAGTTTTCCGCTGATATGAACTCGCCGACTGTTAAGCGGGTGGAGGACGTGTCCTACCTGCGCACCCATCAGTTCGCCGAGGACGCCGGCCCGATGGCGCATTCGGTACGCCCGGAATCCTTCATCGAAATCTCCAACTTCTACACCCTGACCGTTTACGAGAAGGGCGCCGAAGTGGTTCGCATGATCCAGACGCTGCTGGGCGAGGAGGGTTTCCGCAAGGGCAGCGACCTCTACTTCGAGCGGCATGATGGCCAGGCCGTCACTGTTGACGATTTCGTCAAGGCCATGGAAGACGCCAACGGCGCCGACCTGACCCAGTTCAAGCGCTGGTACAGCCAGGCTGGCACACCGCGTCTGGTTGTCAGCGAGCAATACGACGCCACCGCAAAAACCTACGGCCTGACGTTCCGCCAGAGCTGCCCACCTACGCCTGGGCAGAGCGAGAAGTTGGCGTTCGTCATCCCGGTTTCGCTGGGCCTGCTGGACGGGCAGGGCAATGAAATCGCCTTGCGCCTCCAAGGCGAAGACGCTGCAGTGGGCACTACCCGTGTGCTGGCAGTCGACCAGCCTGAGCAGACCTTCACCTTTGTCGACGTGCCAGAGCAGCCGCTGCCGTCGCTGTTGCGCGGTTTCTCCGCGCCGGTGAAGCTGGACTTCCCCTACAGCCGCGATCAGCTGATGTTCCTGATGCAGCATGACTCCGACGGCTTCAACCGCTGGGAAGCGGGCCAGCAGCTGTCGGTTCAGGTTCTGCAGGAGATGATCGGCCAGCACCAGCGCGGCGAAGCGCTGCAGCTTGATCAGCGTCTGGTCGAAGCATTGCGCAGCCAGTTGGAGGACGAGCGCCTCGATCAGGCTATGGTAGCCGAGATGCTGTCACTGCCGAGCGAGGCCTACCTCACCGAAATCAGTGAGATGGCGGATGTCGATGCCATCCATGCGGCACGCGACTTCGCGCGCCAAGGCATTGCTACCGCGCTGTTCGATCTGCTCTGGAAGCGTTATCAGGCCAATCGCGAGGTGTCGCGCCAGACTTCTTATGTCGCCGAAGCCAGCCATTTTGCTCGTCGCGCCTTGCAGAACATCTCGCTGTCCTACCTGATGCTGAGCGGCAAGCCTGACGTGGTGGCCGCGTGCGTGGACCAGTTCGAGCAGGCCGATAACATGACCGAGCGCCTGACGGCGTTGGCGGTATTGGTCAATTCAGACTTCGAGGCCGAGCGCGCCAAGGCACTGGAAGCCTTTGCTGAGCACTTCAAGGACAACCCGCTGGTTATGGATCAGTGGTTCAGCGTCCAGGCCGGCAATACGCAACCGGGTGGCCTGGAGCGCGTCCAGCATCTGATGCAGCATCCGGCGTTCACGCTGAAGAACCCGAACAAGGTGCGTGCGTTGATCGGGGCCTTCGCCAATCAGAACCTGGTCAACTTCCACCGGGCCGATGGCGCCGGTTACCGCTTCCTCGCTGACCAGATCATCGTACTCAACAAGCTCAATCCGCAGATCGCTTCACGGCTGCTGGCGCCGCTGACCCGCTGGCGCAAGTACGATGCCGGTCGTCAGGGCCTGATGAAATCAGAGTTGGAACGCATCCTGGCGTCCGGTGAGTTGTCGAGTGATGTCTACGAGGTGGTAAGCAAGAGCCTTGCCTGATCAGGGTTGCGACTTGAGGCCATGACTATCGAAAATCCCGCGCTTGCCGCGGGATTTTTCGTTCACAGAGGTGCTAGCCGGTCGCGATCAGACATCCCCTTCCAATGCCGGAGAAGAAGAGCGCCAAGCGCCGTGCCATAAGGCATACCTATCACGCAACATCATTGAGCCATGCTTAACAAAACATAACGTCCAGCCAATTGCCGCCGCTTTCGAAAGCCCTATAGCATGGCCTCGCCTGCCTTCCTACGCAGGCCTTACCTAATAAGAATAAAGGGGGTATGTATGAGTGAGCCCGTCATGTGGCGCACACCGGTTGGCCGCGTGGAAAAAACGACACGCACGCCGATGTTCCGTAGTCAATCGCCGCTGGCAAGAACGCTCTCGCTCTGCAGTGTTCTCTCCATCCTGTTTCTAGCCGCGCCTGCTCAGGCCCAAAACCCTGCCGAGCCGGGCGTTCGATATGCGATCGAATCGCAGCAAGCCGCCACCAGCTTGCTTCTCGATATTGCCCATGCGGGCAAGCGTCTGGTGGCGGCCGGTGATCGCGGCCACATCCTCTATTCCGACGACGGTGGTTCCAACTGGACACAGGCCAAGGTGCCTACCCGGCAGCTGCTGACGGCGGTGTATTTCGCTGACGAACAGCACGGTTGGGCGGTCGGTCACGACGCGCTGATCCTAGGCACTACGGACGGCGGTCAGACCTGGACGCAGCAGTACGAGAACCGCGAGGGCGAAGTGCCGCTGCTCGACGTCTGGTTCGAGAATGCCCAGCACGGTTTCGCCACCGGCGCTTACGGCGTGTTGTTGGAAACCACCGACGGCGGCGAGAACTGGGAAGACGTTGCCGACCGCCTGGACAACGAGGACGGCTCTCACCTCAATGCCATCGCCGAGATTCCCGGGTCCGGCCTGTTCATCGTCGGCGAGATGGGCGGCATGTTCCGCTCCGCCGACATGGGTGAGACCTGGGAGCGCGTTGAGTCGCCTTATCAGGGCTCGTTCTTCGGCGTTGTTGGCGGTGGCGAACCGGGTGTCGTGGTCGCGTTTGGCCTGCGCGGCAACCTGTTCCGCTCAACCGATTTTGGCGACAGCTGGCAAGCCATCGAGCTGTTGGACGATGGTGATGCGGTCGAGTCGGGACTGGCTGATGGCAACAGGCTGGCCGATGGACGCATCGTCGTGGTAGGCCACGGTGGCACCGTGCTCAGTAGCGAGGACAGCGGAAAGAGCTTCAAACTGTTCAGCCGCCCTGATCGGCGCTCTCTGTCGGGCGTCGTCTCCAATCCGGACGGCAACCTGATCCTCGTCGGGCAGAGCGGTGTCAGGATCGTTTCGCCGACCGGCGCCAACCTGCCTGCACAACAACAATAAGCCGGAGCCAACATGACCAAGCATCAGCAGAAGCCGGCGTCGTTTCTCGAGCGCCTGATATTCAACAATCGACCGGCAGTGATCCTTGTCTGCCTGTTGATCAGCGTATTCCTGTTCTACCAGGCTGCCCAGGTTCGTCCTTCGACCAGCTTCGAAAAGATGATCCCGCTGGGGCATCCGTACATTCAGAACATGCTCCAGCATCGCGATGATCTGGCCAATCTGGGCAACACGGTGCGGATCTCCGTGGCAGCCAAGGACGGTGACATCTTCGCCAAGGACTACATGGAAACGCTGCGTCAGATCCATGACGAAGTGTTCTATATCCAGGGTGTCGACCGCTCCAACATGAAGTCGCTTTGGAGTCCCAGCGTTCGCTGGACCGAGGTGACAGAGCAGGGCTTCGCCGGCGGTGAGGTCATTCCGCAGACTTATGACGGGTCGCCGGAAAGTCTCGATGACCTTCGCAGCAACATTCTCAAGTCCGGTCAGGTCGGGCGTCTGGTCGCCAACGACTTCAAGTCCAGCATCATCGACGTGCCGCTGATGGAGTCCTACTCGGATCCGGATGATCGCAGCAAGCAGATCAAGCTCGACTACCAGAAGTTCTCTCACGAACTGGAAGAGAAGATTCGCGACAAGTACGAGGCGCAGAATCCGAATGTGGAGATTCACATCATCGGTTTCGCCAAAAAGGTCGGTGACCTGATTGATGGTCTGGTCGGCGTCGCACTGTTCTTCTTTGTCGCCATTGGCATCACGCTGGCGCTGCTGTTGTGGTTCACCCGCTGCTTCAAGAGCACCATCGCGGTGGTGGTGACGACCCTGATTGCCGTGGCCTGGCAGCTTGGTCTGCTGCACACCCTGGGATTCGGGCTCGATCCCTATTCGATGCTGGTGCCGTTCCTGGTATTTGCCATCGGGATCTCCCATGGCGTGCAGAAGATCAACGGTATCGCCATGGCTTCCGGCGAAACCGACGACCCGTTAGCTGCGGCACGGATGGCGTTCCGCCAACTGTTCATTCCTGGCATGGTGGCCTTGGCGTCCGACGCCGTCGGCTTCGTGACCCTGCTGTTGATCGATATCGGGGTAATCCGCGAACTGGCGATCGGTGCTTCGCTGGGCGTGGCGGTCATTATCCTGACCAACCTGATCCTGCTGCCGGTGGCGATTTCCTACATGGGCATCAGTCAGCGTGCAGTCAAGCAGGCTCGCGAGGAGGCTGCGCGTAACCACCCGTTCTGGCGTCTGCTGTCCAACTTTGCCAACCCGATCGTCGCGCCGATTTCCATTGTCATCGCGCTGCTCGCCGTGGGTGGTGGACTTTGGTACGGACAGAACCTGAAGATCGGTGACCTCGACCAGGGCGCACCGGAACTGCACCCGGACTCGCGTTACAACCTCGACAACGACTTCGTCATCAGCAACTACTCGACCAGTTCGGACGTGCTGGTGGTGATGGTGAAAACGGCGCCCGAGGGCTGCGCCCATTACGACACGCTCGCCGCCATGGACGAGCTGATGTGGAAAATGGAGAACACCGAGGGTGTCCAGTCAGCGGTGTCGATGGTCACCGTGGCACGGCAAAGCATCAAAGGCATGAACGAGGGCAGCCTGAAGTGGGAGACCTTGTCTCGTAACCAGTTCGTGCTGAACAGCTCCATCGCGCGTGCCGAAGGCATGTACAACAGCGATTGCTCGCTCGCGCCGGTGCTGGTGTTCCTCAATGACCACAAAGCCGAGACGCTGGAGCATGTTGTTTCTGCGGCCCGCGAGTTCGCCGAGGAAAACAACCGCGAAGGGCTAGAGTTCGTCCTTGCTGCAGGCAATGCCGGTATCGAAGCAGCGACCAACGAAGTAATCGCCGCCTCCGAAACCACCATGCTGATTGCGGTCTACGCAGCGGTGAGTTTCATGTGCTTGCTGACCTTCCGCTCTGTCGCTGCGACCCTGTGCATCGTCCTGCCGCTGGTGCTGACCTCCATCCTAGGCAACGCGCTGATGGCCTTCATGGGGATTGGCGTAAAAGTCGCGACGCTGCCGGTGATCGCGCTCGGGGTGGGTATTGGTGTGGACTACGGCATCTATATCTACAGCCGTCTGGAATCCTACCTGCGCCAGGGCATGACGCTGCAGGATGCCTACTACGAAACCCTGAAGTCGACTGGCAAGGCGGTGGTTTTCACCGGCATCTGCCTGGCCATCGGTGTGTTCACCTGGGTGTTCTCGGCGATCAAGTTCCAGGCTGACATGGGCCTGATGTTGACCTTCATGTTCCTCTGGAACATGGTCGGCGCGATCTGGCTGCTGCCTGCATTGGCGCGCTTCCTGATCAAACCGGAGAAGCTGCGGCAGAAGGCGTGATGCTCGAACCGTGACAAAAAAACCGCGACCTCAGGGTCGCGGTTTTTTTATATCCCGCTGGACCTGCAAATGACGCACCCAGTTATGGCTGAACGTCCTTGATCAGTTGCAACTTGACTGGATAGCCCTGGGCAGGCTGCACCACGGTTTCGGTCTCGGTGATGTTTAACACTTTTCCGCTCGGGTCTTTTGTCACCGTTACGGTCTTGGTGTACGTGCTTTGCACGACGCAGCCTGTCAGCAAAGCTGCAGCAGCTAGGGCAGCGAAATATGCGGGCGTTTTCATCGGTTGGCTCCGTGCCTAAATGTGGGGCGCGGAAACTACCATCACATTGCCATCATGGCCACCAAACCAATCAAACGCGTGTGTGAGTCCAATGCACGCAGGCTATGCGATTCGGCTCAAAACCTGCGTTACGGCCTGCGCCGAGACCTCGCCGATGACCAGAATCGCTGGGCTTTTGAGCTGAAAAGCGGCTGCGTCAGTGCACATCGCACCGAGCTGCGAACGACATTCGCGTTGCTGCGGTAATGAGGCGTTTTCGATCATCGCCACCGGGGTGCTGGCCGACAGGCCGCCTTCCATGAGACCGAGCTGAACCTGCTGCAAGCTGCTCACGCCCATGTAGACGACCAGGGTGGTGCCGGTTTGCGCCAGCGCATGCCACTCGGGGCTGCTGCCGTCGAGCGTGTGCGCGGTAACCAGTGTCACGCCGCGTGCCACGCCGCGCTGGGTCAGCGAGATACCGCACTGTGTGGCACCAGCCAGGCCGGCGGTGATGCCATTCACCAGTTCGACCTCTATCCCGCGCTGGGCCAGCCATTCGGCTTCTTCGCCACCGCGGCCGAAAATGCATGGATCACCACCTTTCAGGCGCACCACGCATTTGCCCTGGCGTGCATAGCGCAGCATCAACCGATGGATGAAGGCTTGTGGTGTCGACCGGCAGCCGCCGCGTTTGCCCACTGGGATCACCCGCGCGTTGGGGCAGTGTTCGAGAATGGCGGGATTGACCAGATCATCGATCAGTACGACCTGTGCCTCACCCATGGCGCGTACGGCCTTGAGTGTCAGCAGCTCCGGATCACCGGGCCCCGCGCCAACCAGCCAGACTTTTGCGCTCATGTTTCCACCTCACCTGTTGCTTTAATCACGTCGGCGACGCGCCATGCATCGCCAGCTGTTGATGTTCAAGCCACTGCCGGTTGTTTCACCAGCAGCCGCTTGATTTCCGGTACGCAGGAGCCGCAACTGGTGCCGCACCCCAGCTCCCGCTTCAATCCATTCAAATCCAGGCCCCGCTCGATGCCTGAACAGATCGCGTCTTGGCTGACGTTCATGCAGTTGCACAGCGTCTTGGCGGGACGCACGTCGCCGCCTGGCGGCGTGCTCAATGGCGCGAGCAACCAGCGGCGCAGTGCCTGGTCGGCCTTGCCGTCGTGCCAGAGTTGCTTGAGCCAGTCGCGCGCGGCGGTTTCGCCGGACAGACTGAGGGCGACAATGCGGCCATCCTCGATACGCACCCGCTTGCCGACGCTGCGTCGCGGGTCGTCATAGACCAGCACAGGACCTTCATCTAGGCCGAGCAGTTGCTCAAGTTGCGCCAGTTGCGTGCGGCTAGGCGGCTCGTTGCATGCCGCGCGGATCACCAGCGCCGGCCGCTCGCGGCCGGTCAGGCTGAAGCTGGCGTAGGCGAAGCCTTCGAACAGCGGGCGCAGCGCTTCGAAGCGTTTCTGCACGGAGCCTTCGACCAGGGCAAAGAGCTGCCATGGCAGCTCAACCTTTTCCACCTCGACCCCGGCGTGCTTGAGTTCCGGTTGCTTGGAAATCGGGTCGAAGGCCGGCAGCGTGAGGCTGTTGACGCCCAAGCCCTTGAGGAAGCGGTCACCCCAATGCATCGGCAGGAAAGCCTGGCCCGGACGTAGGCTGTCGTCCTTGTGAACCGGCAACAGCAATTCGCCTCTGCGGCTGCGCACCTTGACCAGTTGGCCATCGAGCAGGCGACGACGGCGCATGTCATCGCCGTTCATGCTGAGCAGCGCTTCTTCGACATGGCCGAACAGCCGAGCGGCAGTACCGGTGCGGCTCATGCCGTGCCAGTGATCACGCAGGCGGCCGGTGTTCAGTGTCAACGGAAACCGCGCCTCGCGTTTCTCCTTCGGCGCCTGATATTGCTCGGCGAGGAAACGTGCGCGGCCGTTGTCGGTCGGGAACACGCCGTCTTCGTAGAGTCGCGGCGTGCCTTGCCGAGCACCGGCGGGGAAGGGCCATTGCTGCGGGCCGAGGCGGTCGATCACGTTGTGGCTGAGGCCGGACAGGTCAAGGTCGCGGCCCAGTGTGAGCAGCTTGTATTCGTCGAACAGCGCGGCTGGGTTGTTGAAGTCGAACAGGCTGGCCTGACCGGGACGCATCAGGCTTTCCAGCCGCCGGGCAAAATCGCAGGTGATCGACCAGTCGGCACGCGCCTGACCCGGTGCGGCGATGGCCGAGCGCACATGGCTGACGCGGCGTTCGGAATTGGTCACCGTGCCTTCCTTTTCGCCCCAACTGGCGGCGGGCAATAGCAGGTCAGCGTAGCGGCAGGTTTCAGTGGTGAAGAAGGCTTCCTGCACCACCACGAACGGGCAAGCCGCCAGGGCTTCGTGAACCTTCTGCTGGTCCGGCATCGATTGCGCGGGGTTGGTGCAGGCGATCCACAGTGCTTTGATCTTTCCGCTGCGCACCGCCTCGAACAGCTCGATGGCCGAGAGACCAGCGGTTTCCGGCAGTGCGGGCACGCCCCAATAGTCGGCGACCTCGGCGCGATGCTCGGCATTGCCAGCTTCGCGATGACCGGGTAGCAGGTTGGACAGGCTGCCCGTCTCGCGGCCGCCCATGGCGTTGGGCTGGCCGGTCAGCGAAAAGGGGCCGGCGCCAGGCTTGCCAATCTGCCCGGTAGCCAGATGCAGGTTTATCAATGCACTGTTCTTGGCGCTGCCGGCCGTGGACTGGTTGACGCCCATGCACCAGAGCGAAAGGAAGCTCGGCGCGCTGCCGATCGTGCGCGCGCAATCCTGCAGCTCGGCCACGCTGATGCCGCAGAGGTCCGCGACCAGGACCGGGCTGTAATCGCGCACCAGACGCTTCAGGTCCTCGAAACCGTCGGTGTGGGCTTCGATGAAGTCCCGGTTGATCCATCCCTCCCACAGCAGTATGTGCAGGATGCCGTGGAACAGTGCGACGTCCGTGCCCGGAAGAATCGCCAGATGCTGGTCGGCCAGCTCGGCGGTGTCGGTGCGGCGTGGATCGACCACGATGATCTGCATCTCGGGTCGTTTAGCCTTGGCTTCTTCGAGGCGGCGAAACAGCACCGGATGCGCATAGGCCATGTTGCTGCCGACGATCAGCACGCAGTCGCTTTGCTCAATGTCTTCGTAACTGCAGGGTGGCGCGTCGGCACCGAGGCTGCGCTTGTAGCCAACCACGGCTGAGGACATGCACAGGCGCGAATTCGAGTCGATGTTGTTGGTGCCCACCAGCGCGCGGGCCAGCTTGTTGAACGCGTAGTAATCCTCGGTCAGCAACTGCCCGGAGATATAGAAGGCAACGCTGTCCGGCCCGTGCTCGGCGATGGTCTCGGCGAATACATTGGCAGCATGATCGAGCGCGCTGTCCCAGCCGGTACGTGTACGGGCCAGGGCTTTGCCCAAGCGCAGCTCGGGGTAGAGCGCCCGGGCGTCGAGATCGCCGGTCAGGTGCAGGGTCGAACCTTTGCTGCACAGTTTGCCGAAGTTTGCTGGATGGCTGGGGTCGCCGTTGACATCAAGGATGCGCTCGCCGTCGTGCTCGATCAGCACGCCGCAGCCCACGCCGCAGTAGCAGCAGGTAGAGGCGGTTGTCATTTGCATGGCGCGGTCTCCTGATGAGATTCCCTAACCGTAGGGTGGGCTTTAGCCCACCGTGGCTTGGCTTTAGCAACGGTCTTCAACATTGAAATTCCAGCACGCATCTCTCTTCTATAACCCGAGCTGCGGTTGCGCGGGTTGGTGGGCTGAAGCGGAGCGCCGCCCGGCCCACCCTACGGTTGCCCGCCACGCTCAGGCGCACTCCGTTGCGCTGTTCAGCGAAAGCAGCACGCGACCGTTCTCGATGCGGGCTTCATGGCGATGGGCACAGCCAACATCGGGCGCGACCGCTTCGCCGCTGTCGAGGTTGATCTGCCAGTTGTGCAGCGGGCAGGCGACCTGCTTACCGAACACGATGCCCTGGGACAGTGGGCCGCCCTTGTGCGGGCAGCGGTCGTCCAGCGCGAACACTTGATCGTCGGCGGTACGGAACACCGCAATGTCGCCTTTCGGCCCGGCGACAATGCGTGCGCCGAGTGGGTTGATCTCGTCCAGGGAGCAGATATCGAACCATTTCATGGAGTGTTTCCTCGCGATGGGGTGATCGGCTGGAGCTGACGGCGGCCGCTCATGCCGGCTCGATCTGGGTCAACTGGATGGTTTCGTACTCTTTCTTCAACGATTGCTCGGCGATGGCCTTCTTCCAGCCGTCGCCCTCGAAACTTAGCGAGAACATCAGCCGCTGGGCCAGCGCCTTGCGCCGGGCTTCGTCCTCGAGAACGACCTTCTTGATGTATTCCAGGCCGACCCGCTGCATGTAGTGCACGGTGCGCTCGAGGTAGAAGGCTTCTTCGCGGTAGAGCTGAAGAAAGGCAAAGCTGTATTCGGCGACTTCTTCTGCGGTTTTCACCTTGACGAAGAATTCACCGGCCTCGGTCTTGATCCCGCCATTGCCGCCGACGTAGAGCTCCCAGCCCGAGTCCACGCCGATGATGCCGACGTCCTTGATGCCCGATTCGGCGCAGTTGCGCGGGCAGGCGGAGACGGCCAGCTTGACCTTGTGCGGCGAGTACATACCGAACAGCGCCTTCTCCAGATCGATGCCCAGCGCGGTCGAATTCTGGGTGCCGAAACGGCAGAACTCCTTGCCGACGCAGGTCTTCACGGTGCGAATGGATTTGCCGTAGGCGTGGCCGTCCGGCATGTCCAGGTCTTGCCAGACTTTCGGCAGGTCATCTTTCTTGATGCCCAGCAGGTCGATGCGCTGGCCACCGGTGACCTTGACCATCGGCACCTGGTACTTGTCGGCAACATCCGCAATGCGGCGCAGCTCGGCAGCATTGGTCACGCCGCCGAACATGCGGGGCACCACCGAGTAGGTGCCGTCTTTCTGGATATTGGCGTGGGCGCGCTCGTTGATGAAGCGCGACTGCGGGTCGTCCTTCGCTTCGCCCGGCCAGGAGGAGATGAGGTAGTAGTTCAACGCCGGGCGGCAGGTGGCGCAGCCGTTGGGCGTGCGCCAGTTCAGGTAGCTCATCACATCCGGAATGCTGATCAGGTGTTGCTCGACAATGGCTTTGCGCACCTGCCCATGCGGCAGATCACTGCACCCGCAGATGGCTTTTTCGCTCTTGGGCTTTACGTCCGCCGCACCGCCGACGGTGTTCATCAGGATCTGTTCGACCAGCCCGGCGCAGGAGCCGCAGGAGCTGGCCGCCTTGGTGTGCTTCTTCACGTCGTCAACGGAGAACAGCCCGTGTTCCTGAATCGCCTTGACGATGTCGCCCTTGCACACACCGTTGCAGCCGCAGACTTCCATGCCGTCGGGCATGGCCATCGCCTTGTTCTGACCCTGATGACCGGTGTCACCGATGGCGCCTTCACCGAACATCAGGTGATCACGGATTTCGCTTACATTGTGGCCTTCGCGAACCTGACGGAAATACCAGCCACCATCGGCGGTGTCGCCGTACAGGCAAGCGCCGACGAGGATGTTGTCCTTGATCACCAGCTTCTTGTAGACCCCGCCGATGGGGTCGGAGAGGGTGATGGTCTCGGTGCCTTCACCGCCGAGGAAATCGCCAGCGGAGAACAGGTCGATGCCGGTGACCTTGAGCTTGGTCGAGGTCACCGAGCCGAGGTAGCGGGAGAAACCGAGCATCGCCAGGTGGTTGGCGCAGACCTTGGCCTGCTCGAACAGCGGCGCCACTAGTCCGTAGGCTGTGCCGCGATGGTTGGCACACTCGCCGACGGCATACACGCGCGGGTCATAGGTTTGCAGGGTGTCATTGACCAGGATGCCGCGGTCACAGGGAATGCCGGCTCTTTCGGCCAGCGCGCTGTTGGGTCGGATACCGGCGGCCATCACCACCAGATCGGCGTCGATGACCTCGTCATCGGCAAAGCGCACGGCCTTGACCCGACCGGCTTCGTTGCCGATCAGCTCGGCGGTCTGCTTTTTCATCTTGAAGCTCAAGCCGCGGCTTTCCAGGGCGTTCTGCAGGAGGGTGCCGGCCGTCTTATCGAGCTGGCGCTCCATCGGCCATTCACCGATGTGCACAACCGTGACGTCCATGCCGCGCAGCTTCAGACCGTTGGCGGCTTCCAGCCCAAGCAGTCCGCCACCGATTACCACGGCGTGCTTGTGGGTCTTGGCAGCGTCCATCATCGCCTGCGTGTCAGCGATGTCGCGATAACCGATCACGCCCTCCAGATCATTGCCGGGAACTGGCAGGATGAAGGGATTCGACCCTGTGGCGATCAGCAGTCGGTCATATTCCGCCTCGCTGCCATCCTCAGCGATTACACGGCGCTTGACTCTGTCGATCTCGACCACTTTGCGGTTCAGCATCAAGCGGATGTTGTTGTCGGCGTACCACTTGAGATCGTTGAGCACGATCTCCTCGAAGGTCTGCTCTCCGGCCAGCACAGGGGAGAGCAGGATTCGGTTGTAGTTGGGATGCGGCTCGGCACCGAACACGGTGATGTCGTAAAGCTCGGGGGCAAGCTTGAGCAGCTCTTCCAGGGTGCGTACCCCGGCCATGCCGTTGCCGATCATCACCAGCTTGAGTTTCTTCATGCCGTTCTCCCCCTAGACCGAGCAGTCGATAGCTGCCTGCCGTGCCGTTGTAAAAATCCAGAACGAAAAAAGGCGTCCCACTGATCTCCCAGTGAGGACGCCTTTGTCCTTTTTTCCGTATTCGGAGCCCGACCCTCCACGTTGAAGGTCTGGCCTATGTGAGGCAGGTAATGCAGAGGCTGTGCCAACCGGTCTTTTGAGTGTTTTCAGCGGTTTAGCTGCCGCTATGCGAACGCAATTGACGATTTATTGCACCCCGATGAAGCGCTCTGCGCAGCACTGGTGCAGACCGCTACCAAGGCCTGCCGGAAATTGGCCGTTGACAGCCGCCGTGCCGCTTTTCTATTGTTCAGCCCATGCGCCGATTTAGTCAGCTACTTGCGGGGCGCCTGGAGCCGAAGGCTTCGAAATACCGCTAAAGCGCTGGTTCGGTGTCGCCTCCCACCGCTGCCCAGCGGAATTCTTGAGGCGGGACTTCTCCCAATGAATGCACTGCAACGCGCTCCTCTACGCTTGGCCCCGATCACTGGCGGGCTGGTTCGTAGCAATCCAAAAATCCTCCTTGGCGGTAGCCATCAGCCCTCGCTTCTGCGCTATCTGGACGGCTGGCCGAAGCGCTGGGGCAGGCCGCGCGCCTTTGTCGTTCAGTTCACCGGAGCTGATGAATCGCTGGCGCACTTCGCCTCCAACAGTTTTGACCTGGCGGTAGTCCAGGCGCCGAGCGCAGAGCGTCTGGAGGAGTGTGTGCGGCAGCTGACGCGCGTTTCTCGGCAAGGCTTGATCGTCCGACGCGTCAGCATTTGACGGCGAGTCGTTCGCTAAGCGCCTTTCGTCAACCAGACGAGCATGACCAGGTTCAACAGCAGTGAGCACAAGGCCAGGCTGCGCCAGACCTTCAACGGTTCACGCTCCAGCAGCGGCAGCTTGGGTGCAGCGCCTGCCAGGCGCTCGCCCTGTTCCAGGGTCAACAGCCATTCTTCCGCGGTTTCGAAGCGCTGTGAGGGATCAGCCGCGACGGCGCGTTTGAGCATGTCGTCCAGCCACTGGGGCAGGTCGGGGCGATAGCGACTGGCCGGCACCGGGTTGCCGAAACGCGGCCGCTGGAAGGCTTCGATTTCGCCGTAGGGGTAGTGGCCTGTGAGCAGATAAAAAAGCGTGACGCCGGCTGCGTAGAGGTCCTGTTCCCGGCTTGGCACTGCGCCAGCAAAGGCTTCCGGGGCGATATAGCTCGGCGTACCCGGCAGGTTGTGCGGTTGATCCTGGGATAGGCCCGGGCAGTATGCGAGGCCGAAGTCCAGCAGGCGTAGCTCACCGGCATCATCGCTGTGCAGATTTTCCGGCTTGATGTCGCGGTGCAGGATGTTGCGCCGATGCAACATGCCCAGCGCGCGAATCAGGCGTGGCGTCAGCTGCAACCAGTCGACCATCGCCATCGGGCCCTGCTGGGTGAACTGCTGGGCGAGGGTCTGGCCGCTGTACTCGCGCTGGACGTAGTACAGGTGCTGGCGCTGCGGCAGGCCGTGGGTTTCCGGAAAGTGCCGGCCAGCGACGCGGCGTAAAAACCATTCTTCCTGCAGCAGTGCCGGCCCGGCTTGAGGCTCGTCATGACGACCTGGCGGCAAGGTCTTCAACAGCCAGGGCTGACCCTGCTGATCGCTGACCCGGTAAACCAGCGATTGCCGCGACTCGGCCAATAACGCCGTGACTGTCCAGCCTTCGAACACCTGCCCCGGGCGCAGCTTTGGCGGCAGGGGCCAGCTCGCCAGTTGCACGAGTGAGTCAGCCAGCGCCGTTTCCGGCAGTTCGTCGACCCGGAGCAGCAGCGCGCTGGCGTTGTCCTGGCTGCCGGTCTGGTGGGCGAGATGGACCAGCGCATGGGCCGCGCGCGCGAGATCCGGCTCGGCCCGCAGGATGTTCTGAATATCGCCCTCGGTAATGCTGGCCCAGACGCCGTCGCTCAGCAGCACAAAGCTTTCGGCAAGCCTGAGTTCGCCGTCGAGATAATCCACCACCAGGTGCTGGTCCAGCCCCATCGCGCGCTTGAGCACGTGCTGCATGCCGGGTTGTTCCCAGACATGGTCTTCGCTTAGCCGCTGCAGCTCGCCATCCAACCAACGGTAGGCGCGACAATCGCCAACATGGGCGAGGGTGAAGCGGCGCCCGCGCAGTACCAGCGCGGTCAGCGTGGTCAGCAAAGGCAGCCCGCCACCATTGGCCTGTAGCCAGCGATTGTGCGCGACCAACAGTCGATCCAGCGACTGCGCGACGGTCCAGGTTTCCGGCGTGGCGTAGTAGTCGGTCGCCAATGCCTGCAGGGTCGCCCGAGCGGCGAGGCCGCCGTCAGCGCAGTGGCTGACGCCATCGGCGATGGCGAACAGCGCCCCCTTGCTGGCAGCAAGGCCAGGGGTCGGCGTCACGATCCGCAGGGCGTCCTGGTTTTCTTCGCGAGGGCCGGTGGCGGTGGCTTCACCAAACGACAGCTGCAAGGGCATGGGGGAAACTCCAATGGCGCGCCTGCAAAAACGAACGACGAAGGCAGGCCCTGAGGCCTGCCTTCCGAGTGTTGCCTGGATGAACTCAGACGCGGGCGGCAGTCATCGCGGCAGAACCCCAGGTGGTTCTCCAGCGGCGCTTCACACCATAGAGGCCAAACCACGCCAGCGCACCCAGGCTGGCGAACAGCCAGAGGCCCAGCTGATAGTCTCCCGTGGCCTGTTTGACGGCGCCGAGACCTGCGGTGAGCAGGAAACCACCAATGCCGCCAGCCATGCCGACCAGGCCGGTCATCACGCCGATTTCCTTGTGGAAGCGTTGTGGCACAAGTTGGAACACCGCACCGTTGCCCGCTCCCAGGCTGAGCATGGCGACCACGAACAAGGCCAGTGCAGCCGTCGAACTCGGTAGATTGAAGCCGACAACGAACAGGCAAACGGCAGCAACGGTGTACATCACCAGCAACGAGCGGATCCCGCCGATTCGGTCGGCCAGTGCCCCCCCGAGCGGGCGCAGCATGCTGCCGGCAAAGACGCAGGCGGCGGTGTAATAGCCGGCCTTGACCGGGTCGAAGGCGTACTGATCATGGAAATAGCCCGGCAGGGTACTGGCCAGACCGAGGAAGCCGCCGAAGGTGACGCTGTAGAAGAACATGAACCACCAGCTGTCTCGGTCGCCGAGGGCTTTCATGTAGTCGGCAAAGGACTTTGGCGCCGGACGATTCGGTGCATTCTTCGCCTGCGTAGCGAAGATGATCAGCACCAGGACCAGTGGAATCAGCGCGAGACCGAACACATTGCTCCAGCCAAACATCGTCGCCAGCACAGGTGCGAACAGCGCCGCGAAAACGGTACCGGAGTTGCCCGCACCGGCAATGCCCATAGCCTTTCCCTGATGCTGCGGTGGATACCACTGCGAAGCCAGTGGCAGGGCGACGGCGAAGGAGGCTCCTGCCATGCCAAGGAAAAGGCCGAGCAACAGGGCTTGTTCATAACTGTGAATGCCGTGGAGCCAGGCCACGAACAGCGCAGCGATCACCACGACCTGACCGAACAGCCCGGCGGTCTTGGGGGAGGTGCGGTCGGCCAGCATGCCCAGCACCAGGCGCAGCACTGCACCGGAAAGGATGGGCGTGGCGACCATGAAGGCACGCTGCTGGGTGGTGAGGCCGAGGTCGGCCGCAATCTGCACGCCAAGCGGGCCAAGCACGTACCAGACCATGAAACTCAGGTCGAAATAGAGAAAAGCGGATAACAGGGTCGGCGTGTGGCCGGCTTTCCAGAAACTGGTATTCATCGGGTGGGCTCCAGGCATTCGTCTTGTGCAAAAGAGGCCGCCCCAACTTCGAGGCGAAAACAAAAAGGCGCCGCATCACGCCTGCCGGAGCAGGAATGGTGCGACGCCTTTGTCTTAGGATGGAGACCGCCGTTGGCCTACCGTGTCGATTGCGAAGCATCTAACGTGCCAGTCAGCCTCCAGCCCCGTTCCATGGGGCTCGTGTCGCTGGCCTCGCCAGGTCGGTCGACTTTGGTTGCACAGCCGTTGTGCGGTGGGCGCCATTTCAGGGCAATGTCTTGCCGATTGTCTTTGTCCTGACGTCGGCTGTTAGGCTTTACCTGCCAAGCTTCGAGGAGTGATCGATGCCCGTTATTGCCAGCCTGACCCTGAACCCGGCAATGGATCTGTCCGTCAGCACTGCGCGGGTAACCAGCACCGAAAAGCTACGCTGCTCGCTGCCGCGCCACGACCCGGGTGGCGGCGGGATCAACGTCGCGCGGGTGGTCGACACGCTGGGTGGCGAGGCGGTGGCCGTCTATCCCGCGGGCGGTCCGTTCGGCGATCTGCTCACACGTGCGCTGGATGAGCTTGGCTTGGCGCACCGACCCGTTTCAATCGCTGGGGACACCCGTGAAAGTTTCACGGTGGACGAGTTTGAGACCGGGCTGCAGTACCGTTTTGTACTGCCTGGGCCCTCCTTGTCCTCCGAGGAGCTGGCACGTTGTCTCGATGTATTGACCTCGCTGGACCCGGTGCCGACTTATCTGGTGCTGAGTGGGAGCTTTCCGCCGGGTGTGGCGCTTACGTTCTACGATGATCTGCTCAGCCTGACGCGCCGCATCGGCGCCAGGCTGGTCGTCGACCTGTCTGGCGAGCCCTTGGCCTACGCTGCACGTCAGGGCGGGGCATACCTGCTGAAACCGAGCCTCAACGAGCTTTCTGCTCTGGTCGGTCGCCCGATCACCAGCGAACTGGACCAGGAGCAAGCGCTGCGCGGCCTGATGGCGAGGGGCAGTGCGCAGATCATCGTGCTGTCGCTGGGCGCGGATGGGGCGCTGGTGGCTTGCGGCGAGCAATTGCAGCGGCTGCGCTCGCCCCAGGTTCCGGTGGTCAGTGCGGTAGGCGCCGGCGACAGCATGCTCGGTGCCATCGTGCTGGGGCTGGCCGAAGGGCGCAGCTTGGACGAGGCCGTGCGCTACGGTATCGCCGCCGGGACCGCCACCGTGATGCGCCCCGGTACCGAGCTCTGCCACCGCGAGGATGTGCAGCGACTGCTGCAGCTCGGTGACGACAACGGTTGATCTAGTCGATCCGGTTCACCCGCGGGAATTTGGCGGCAAATGCCTCAGGCATAGCGACAACGCGGCTCTGCACGTAGTCGTAAAAGACGAAGCCGGACTTGGCCATGGCGATCAGCGTGCCGTCCGCCGGCCGGGTGATACGAAAGGTGATGTCGCCGCCGTACTTGTTGAAATCCATGACGCCGACTTCGAACAGTAGGGCGTCCCGTGCATGGGCCTCGGCTTTGTAGGTGGTGGCCAGGTCGGTGACGATGATGCCGCCGCCATCCTTGCTGGTCTCGGCGATGCCATAGGCGAACAGGAAGCGCGCACGGGCCTCGGAAATCATCGAGATCATCGAGTCGTTGGCCAGATGGTTGCCGGCGTTGATATCGGTGATGCGAACAGTCAGCTGGGTGCTGAAGCAAAACTGGTCTTCGGGAAACTGCAGGGTCAGGCGGGCCATGATGCTCTCGTTGCTTGTGTTTGGCGCTGGTTGGCAGCGCGACGTGCGGAGGCGGATTGTACGCCTCTGCACGTCAGCACCAAGCTTGATCCGGCCTGTTGATATCGCGTGCGCGGTGTCAGGCGATGCTATGGCGAATGCCTTGCAAGCGCTCATCGATGATCGGGGTGATCAGCGCGTAGCATTCGGCTGGCGCCAGGCTGACCCGCGGTGCGTCGATCAGGTTGCATTCCAGATGTTCGATGAGGTTGCGCAGGCTGTCGCCACTGATCGGGCCGGTGAGGCGCAGGCAGAGATAGCGCATCTGGATCTGCATATCCAATGGGCACTTTTCGAAGTTGGCTGCACGCACTGCCAGGCCGCGCAAACGTCCGAGGTCTTCCAGTGCGCGACAGGCCTCGCACATGCCGGATACCTGCGGATTGCCCTGGAAGACAAGGCGCAGCTCAAGCACATGAATGCTTTCGAGCAGTTGCTCGATCAGGATGCAGTGCGGCTCGAAATCCGCTGGGTTCCGGCGGATCTGCTGCCACAGGGCGCGCATCGCCGGACGGTTTTCCTCACCTTTCCACTCCTGCCAGAGCCGATCGATATGGCTCGCAACCTCCAACCGCTGCGCGGCGGCTGCGGCATCAGGTTGGACACCCAGGCCACGGTGTTTCTGCACGAATTGAAGAACTTCCAGCGAATGCTGCAGCGCCTGGACATCGGTTGCGCTGAGACGCTTGCGATGCCGCTCGGCTGCAATGCGACTGAGATGGTTGCCGAGCAGCACCAGGCCGGCGGCCAGGATCAGGGCGATCGATACTTCCATGGTCAGGCTTCCGTACGGCTGAGACGAGTGAGGTAGAGGGTCAGGCTGTGCAGCTCTTCGGCCTGGGTGCGTTGGCGCTCGACGCCGGTCTCGACCTGATCCAGCTGGTCGCGCAACAGGCGGTTGCCCTGTCGCTGTTCGTCGAGGGCTATTTGCAGGTGATCGAGTTCGGCCAGGCTCAGCTGGCTGCGCCGCGCTAACTGATCGAGTTCAGCGGCCAAGGCACTGCTTTGCTCGCCGCTTTGCTCGAGCAGTTGCTGGTGCTGGACGACCTCGGCCTCGACGCGGCGAACTGCGTTGCCGGTCGTGGCGACCACGCTGGTGATGTCCTGGGCGGCGCAGTCGCTGGTCAGCGCCAGCTGGCGGACCTCGTCGGCCACCACCGCGAAACCGCGACCGTGCTCGCCGGCTCGCGCTGCTTCGATGGACGCATTCAGGGCGAGCAACTGGGTCTGTTTGGCGACGTTCTGGATGCTCAGTGCGGCTTTGCCGACGGCAGCCGTGTCCTGCAAAAGCTGGCCGACCGCATCCGACGTGCGCTGCATGCTCTGGCGTACCTCGGTCATGCGGGTGCTGACCGACATCGCGTTGTCGCGGCCGGCCTGGCTTTGCCGGTGGGTGTCGGCAAAGGCTTGCATGGCTTGCTGGCCCAGCGTGCTGACCTGCTCCAGGTTGTGGCTCAGCGCCTTGCTGGCTTCGGTCATCGCCAGCACTCGCTCGCCCTGGCCGATGCTGCTGTGCTCGGCGGTTGCGGCCATGCGCTCGAGGGCATCGCTGGCGAATTGCACTTCACTTCGTAAACGTTCGCTGCGCAGCGATTGAGCGCCAAAGGCGGCGACCAGATCCTCACGAGGCTCGTTGAGCCCCTGCTGCTGGCCGAGCACGGCCAGCAAATGCTCACTGTGGCGCTGATGCTCGCGGCGTTTGCGCTGTTGGGCCAGTTGCAGACCTGCGGCGATACAGGCGAGGGCCAGCGACAGCAGTTGCTGCTGCCACAGCCCCGCCATACAGGCCATGGCCCAGGCAGCGAGCAATAGCCAATCCATGTACGACTGCAGGGCAGCGGTGGTGGCTTGCGATACGGCCTGCGTCGGGCGCGTGGCGTTCAAGGCTCTGTCCATGCTCGTGATCCTTTCTCGATTAGCTTCCTGGAGACTTGTCAGGCCGCAGGCCGCTGCTGGCGCTGGTAGAGGAACTCCAGAACCTGCGCCCGGTAGGCGTGGTACTGGGCGTCGTGGGCCAGGGTCATGCGGTCGCGAGGATGCTTGAGCTCGACGCGCAGAATCTCACCGATGGTTGCAGAGGGGCCGTTGGTCATCATCACGATGCGGTCCGAGAGCAACACGGCCTCGTCAACGTCATGGGTGATCATGATCACGGTGTTGCCAAGGTCGGCGTGGATCTCCATCAGCGAGTCCTGCAGATGCGCGCGGGTCAGCGCATCGAGGGCGCCGAAGGGCTCGTCCATCAGCAACACCTTGGGTTGCATGGCCAGTGCGCGGGCGATACCTATGCGCTGTTTCATCCCGCCGGAGATTTCGCTGGGACGTTTGTCGCGGGCGTGGGTCATGTGCACCAGCTCAAGGTTGTGCTCGATCCAGTCACGCATCTCCCGTTTGCTCTTCTGGCCTTTGAAGACTTCCCGCACCGCCAGCTCAACGTTCTCGTAGCAGGAAAGCCAGGGCAGCAGGCTGTGGTTCTGGAACACCACGGCGCGCTCCGGGCCGGGCTCGTTGACCTCACGGCCGTCGAGGATCACGCCGCCAGTGGTGGCCTGATAGAGGCCGGCGACGATGTTGAGCACCGTTGACTTGCCGCAGCCAGAGTGGCCGATCAGCGAAACGAACTCGCCCTTGGCGATGCGCAGGTTGACGTTCTGCAGCGCGCAGTAGAGTCCCTTGTCAGTGGGAAAGCTGATACCGACGCCGGTGAGTTCGAGATGGGCATTGTTCATGTGATTTTCTCAGCGCAGGTCTGCGTTCTTATCCCAGCTCACGCGGCGCTGGAGCATCAGCATGATGCGATCCAGGGCGAAGCCGATCAGGCCTATGACGATCACTGCGACCATGATCCGGCCGAGCGAGTTGGAGCTGCCGTTCTGGAATTCATCCCAGATGAATTTACCGAGGCCGGGGTTCTGCGCCAGCATCTCGGCAGCGATCAGCACCATCCAGCCGGTTGCGAGCGACAGGCGCAGGCCAGTGAAGATCATCGGAATCGCAGCGGGCAGCACGATCCGGTGCACATGGCTGAGCGGTGACAGGCGCAGCACGCGGCTGACGTTTTGCAAATCCTTATCGAGGTTGGCCACGCCCACCGTGGTGTTGATCACCGTCGGCCACAGGCAGCACAGCGCTACGGTCAGCGCCGAGGTGACGAAGGATTTCGCCATCAGCGGGTCGTCACTGACGTAGACGGCGCTGACCACCATGGTCACCAGCGGCAGCCAGGCCAGCGGCGACACCGGCTTGAAGATCTGGATCAGCGGATTCACCGCGCTATACACCGTCTTGCTCAACCCGCAGACGATGCCCAGCGGCACGGCAATCAGCGAGGCGATGGCAAAGCCGGTCATCACCGTATAGAGGCTGGTGAAGATCTGCTCGAAAAAGGTCGGCTTGCCGGTGTACGGGCGAATCTTCACCTCGGCGTCGGGATTCTTGGCCAGTTTGGCCGCATTGCGGTCCTCCTGACGCTGGTAGAACGCCTCGGCTTTTTCCCGCGACTGGATATGCGCATCGACCAGCCCGTTGAACTGCTCGGCCACCTGGCTCGGCCCGGGAAACTGACCGAGGCTGGTCTGGATGTTCGAGGCCACCAACTGCCAGAACAGCAGGAAGGCAAAGACGCCCACCAACGGCATGATCACCTGCGGCAGCCAGCGCTTGATGCGGGCCTGACGGCCAGCTCTAAGGGTTTCTTTTATGTTCTGCACGACGGCGGGATTGCTCATCGACATGTCCTCCGAAAGGTGGGAGCCGCGCATGGCTCCCGTAGGCGGAATCAGAGCGTGGTATCGCCTTTCAGGCCGATCGCGAACTGTTCGAGATAGGCGTTGGGCGTGTGGCCGTCATAAGCGATGCCATCAATGGTGTCCGCCAGTGGCTCGCGGAAGCCGTCTTCATCTGCTGGGGGGAAGTCCTCGGCTGTCATCAGCCCGTCTTCGATCAGTGCCGCTGCGGCTTCGCGGTAAATTTCCGGGCGATAGACCTGCTTGGCCATGTCTAGGTACCAGCTGTCCGGCTTGGCCTCGGCGATCTGGCCCCAGCGGCGCATCTGCGTCAGGTACCAGATGGCATCGGAGTAGTAGGGGTAAGTCGCGTTGTAACGGAAGAACACGTTGAAATCCGGCACCTCGCGTTTGTCGCCTTTCTCAAATTCAAAGGTGCCGGTCATGGAGTTGGCGATAACTTTGGCGTCGGCGCCGACATATTCCGGTCGCGAGAGGATTTCCACCGCTTCGTGGCGGTTGGCGTTGTTGTCTTCGTCCAGCCACTTGCCTGCACGGATCAGCGCTTTGACCAGACGCTTGTGCGTTTCGGGATTGGCTTCGGCCCAGGCTTTGGATACGCCGAAGACCTTTTCCGACATGTTCTTGCGGATCGCATAGTCAGCAACCACAGGTACGCCGATGCCTTTGAAGACCGCCTGCTGATTCCATGGCTCTCCGACGCTGTAGCCATGGATGGTGCCGGCTTCCATGGTCGAAGGCATCTGCGGCGGTGGCGTAACGGAGAGCAACGCCTGGGCATCGATCTGTCCGCTGATGTCGCCTTTCTTCGGTGCGTAGTAACCGGGGTGAATGCCACCGGCCGCGAGCCAGTAGCGCAATTCGTAATTGTGGGTGGATACCGGGAACACCATGCCCAGGTTGAAGGACTTGCCGCTGGCGTTGAGCTGCTCGATCACCGGCTTGAGTGCGTCGGCCTTGATCGGATGCACCGGCTTGCCGTCTGCCATCGGCACGTTGGGCTTCATCTGCTCCCAGATCGCGTTGGACATGGTGATGGCATTGCCATTGAGGTCCATGGTGAAGGCCGTGATGATGTCGGCCTTGGTACCAAAACCGATGGTCGCGCCGATCGGCTGGCCGGAGAGCATGTGCGCACCGTCCAGCTCTCCATCGATGACGCGGTCTAGCAACACCTTCCAGTTGGCCTGCGCTTCGAGCGTGACGTAGAGCCCTTCGTCCTCGAAGAAGCCTTTCTCATAGGCAATCGCCAGTGGCGCCATGTCGGTGAGCTTGATAAAGCCGAGCTTGAGTTCCTCCTTCTCTGGCTCGGCCGCCCAGGCGGCCATCGGCACCAGTTGCAGCAGGGCAGAGCAGCCAATGCTGGCCACCAGCGTTTTCAACAAAGTACGGCGGGTCTTGCGCATGATCTATCCCTCAATCGCGAAACGAAAAAAAGGCGTAACGGAAGCACCCTCTGCATGAGCAGAGCGAGCACCGTTGACGCCTTTGTCAATTCGTCCCGATCACCGCCGTTGGCGACCTGAAGACGTGGTAACAGAGGGATTGCAAGGGGCTTGCCAATTCTTAATCTGAGATTTTTTTGGCGACTAGGGTGTTAGGAAGATCTATGTAATACAACGGCTTACGTCTGAAACAACCGGCCAGGCTGAACATGCGTTGGACGTGCGGGCTTGGCACTCCTGGCGATCGCTCGGTGCAATAGCCGTGCACCCAATTCTATCCTTGGCTCCGTTTTGGTTCGTTTGCATGGAAGAGCTGCTTGGAAATGGCGGGCGCAGTGGCGCCCGTCATTCGGACGCGATTGGAGTGGTTAGGGGGCGGCTGGCGCAACGTGTTGCAGTCGGCGAGCAATAGGCTCGTTGGGCCTGGTCGAGAGCCGAAAACGATCGGTACTTGAGTCCCGCAAGGTTCACAGCAGGCATCCGCTCGGCTAATAGCCCCGTCTGGGCCTCGCCGAGACCAGCGCGCTGAGATTTGCGGATCACTGACCCAGCAGATCGTTCATCGCAATGATCTGCTCAGCGACCTGGATCAGCTTCTGCTGACGGCTCATGGCCTGGCGGCGCATCAGGGTGTAGGCCTCTTCCTCGTTGCAGCTTCGCATCTTCATCAACATGCCCTTGGCCAATTCGACGCGCTTGCGTTCGACCAGTTGCTGGTCGCGTGCATGCAGTTGCGCGCGGATTGCCTGGTCGCTTTCGAAGCGGGCCATGGCCACGTCGAGAATGGGTTTCAGGCGCTGGGCCTGGATGCCTTCAACGATATAGGCGCTGACGCCGGCGCGGATGGCTTGGCGCATGGCATCGGGGTTGTCGTCGTCGGTGAACATGACGATGGGCCGCGGCTGGTCACGGCTGACCATGACCACCTGCTCCATGACGTCCCGGCCGGGGGAGTCGGTGTCGATCAGCACCACGTCGGGGCGAATCGCTTCGACCCGCTCGGGCATGTCGATGGTCAAACCGGATTCCTCGATCACCTCGAAGCCGGCTTCGATCAGAGCGGTGCGCAGGCGACCGACCTTGCGCGGGGTGTCGTCGATCAGGAGAACGCGAAGCATGACAGTCTCCCTTCTCAAGGCTTGGGGTGTGGTGCGGTGTCGCCCAAGGCATGCAGCGCGAAGCTGCGCGCGTACCCCGCCGGATCGCTGCCATCCCAGCGACTGCCGTCCATGAGCATAGCGCTGCGCATGGGGGAGTCGGGTACGGCGATATTCAAAGCGCTCGCTGCATCGCGGTAGAGGCTGGTTTGCTGGACGCTTTGCGCCACGGCAAGGTAATCCGGATCTTCACGCAGCAGACCCCAGCGGCGCAGCTGAGTCATGAACCAGAGGCCGTCGGAGTGGTAGGGCATGTTCACTTCGCCGTTGCCGAAGAAACGCAGCGGGTGCTTGTCCAGCCAGGCATGGCCAAGGCCGTCCTCATATTGACCCAGAAAGCGCGATTCGATGGACGCAACGGGCGCATTGACATAGTCGCTGCCGGCAATCAGCTGTGCAGTACTACGGCGATTTTCCTGGCTCTCATCGATGAAGCGGCTGGCCTCGAGGATGGCCATCACCAGCGCGCGGGCGGTGTTGGGGTATTGGTCGACAAATTCGCGCGTGCAGCCGAGCACTTTCTCGGGATGGTCGGCCCAGATCGATTGGCTGGTCGCGATGGTAAAACCCATGTCTTCTTCAATGGCCTGGGCGCCCCAGGGCTCGCCGGCGCAGAAGCCGTCGATGCGTCGCGCCCGTAGATGGGCGACCATCTGCGACGGCGGCACCACCACTGTGCGTACGTCTTTCAGCGGGTGGATGCCGTGGGCGGCCAGCCAGTAGTAGAGCCAGAGCGCATGAGTACCGGTGGGAAATGTCTGAGCAAGCGTGAGTTTTGCACCACTCTGGCGCACGCATTTGCCGAGCGCATCGGGATCGGTCACGCCGGCTGCTTTCAGCTCACTGGAGAGGCTGATGCTCTGTCCGTTTTGCGCCAGCCCCATCAGTACGGCCATGTCCTTACGCGCACTGCCTCCGATCCCCAGATGCACGGCGTATATCAGGCCGTACAGTCCGTGAGCGGCATCCAGTTCGCCTTCCACAAGCTTGTCTCGCACGCTGGACCAGGAGCTCTGCCGTTGCAGGTTGAGCGTGAGGCCGTAGGGCTGCGCAAAGCCCTGGGTGGCGGCGACGATCAGCGATGCAGCATCGGTCAGCGCCATGAAACCAAGGTTCACGACGTGCTTTTCTGGCGCGTCGCTGCCGGCGACCCAGGCTTTGGCGTCAGGGCGGAGCGAAGGGGAGAGATCGGTCATGCTGAAGAAAACCTTTGCCATGCGAAGCGCGCACCGTCCGGGAGGGAACCGGTGCGAAGCGGGATGTCTGGTTCAGGTTTAGCAAGCCACATGCCAAGGACGGTGCAAGACGCGTCTAACTGGTGCACGAGCTCGCAGCAAAGGGCAAGACGGCTGATCGCGACCGGATATGGGAAGTCCGTCAGCTCAGCGCGGATACAGCGGCGGCAGCGCGCTGGCTTCGCGTTCGGCATCGCCAGCCTGACCTGCGGGCAGGTTCTGAATGGCCTGCCACAAGGCTTCGCCTTGCCAGCGCTGACCGGTCTCGCTGTACAGCGCACCATTAAGCCCATCGAGGGCATCGGACAGCGGCTCGAAACGGGCCGCCATATCGGCCAGCGTTTCAGGCTGCTGCCGCGCCCAGGCATCGAGCGCATGTCGGGTGGCCTGGGTGTCGTTGGCCAGGCAGGCGCGTTTCAGATCATCCAGCAGGCTGCGCGGAGTCGGGCCGGTCTGCACTGTGCGGATCACCGCTGGCTGCCTGCGCGCATGCAGCCACAAGCCAAAGCCGAGCAGGGTCGTCAATGCCAGCAATGCGCTGCTCAGCTGCCAGGGCCATAGCCGTCTCGCCTCTCGCTGTTCCGGCATGTCCGCCGTCTCGATGGCGGGCTGTTGCAGGTCCGGATTGTCGGCGACCAGCAGGGTGCGACCAGGCAGCGTGCTGCGCTCCAGGCGATCTTCCAGAGTGTTCCACCAGATGACTTCCACGGGCGAGAGTTGGAACTCTCCGGTGCGCGTCGCGACCAGGGCTTCGCGCTGTTCGCGACTGCCGCTGACACCGTTGGCAGTGACTTCGTTGTTCAGGGTCGGCTGGTCGGGGTAGCTGCGCAGCCCCGGAAGCTTGGTTGAGGCGATTGGAGGCAGCTGGCTGCTGGTCAATCCGTCAGCTTTCAAGAGCAAGCTGCGGGTCAGGGCTTCGCCCAGCTGAGCATCCCCTGGTTCCGGACTCCAGGCTTCGACCAGCGTCAGGCTTCGGGCCGGCAGCCAGGCGGCGTCGGCGGGATAGTCAGATGGCTTGGGCTTTACAGTTAACGGGATGGTGGGTGATTTGACCTGGGTCGAACGTCCGAACCTCGAGCCATACTGATCACCGGTCGACGGTGCTACGGCCGTGGCGCTGAACAGTTGTGCGGGAATTGTCAGCTCGCCGCTTTTCTGTGGGAATAGCGCATAGCGGATTTCAATCACACCGTGGCGGACGCCGTTGATGTCTTTTTCATAAGTGCGTGGTTCGCCCAGCCGCTGCACCAGCGCATCGTTCATCTGCAGCGGTGACAGGGTGCTGTCGTCGTACAGCGATACGGAGTGGTAGATACGCAGCGTCAGCAGCACCTGCGCCTGCACGTAGGCGACCTCCTGATCAAGACTGGCGTCGATGAATATGGGGGCAAGCAGGTCGCTGTCGCTGGCACTGGGCTCGGTGACATGCAAGGTGATTGGCTCGCTACGGGCATCGCCGAGCTGCAACGGCGGAATGACGACATAGCCGGTCTGCAGCGGCTGGAGCGTAACCTGCCACTGGGTAATCGCCTGTGCATCGCCGGTGGTCCCGGCAAGTTGGTTGCTCTGACGTGTCCCGGATACTTTGAACAGGCTGTCGAGGGGCTGCAGGTCGGGCTTGCCAAATGCGGTGCCGTCGGCCGTTTCCAGAGTCAGCTCCACAGTTTCGTCCAGGCTCAGCTCGGTACGGTCGACCCGGGCCACCAAAGTGGCAGCGTGGGTTTGCAAGCCCAGCAGGAGCAGAAACACCAGTGTCATCCAGCGCATCATTGATTCAATTCCTGCCGTTTGCGTTGCTCATAAAGAAACTTGCGCCGTAGCAGCTCGCCGGGATCGTCCGGGATCTTGCGCAACCATTGGTTCATTGCCTGATCCTGCTCGGGATCGACCGGCACTTCCTGTGCTTGTGCCATCTGCTGATCGGTCGCGACTGGCTCGGACTCGGGTGGGCCCTCGTTCAGTGTTTTGCTCGACACCTCGCCAGCTGGCTCTGGCGGGGCCTGTGCCGTGGTTTGATCTGTCGAGTCCGACGAGGTGTCTGGCGCTTTGCTTCCACGAGGCTGCTTGCGCTGCTCGGCTTCGGATGTCGATTCCTCGGGTGGCGACGCGTCGGGATCGGCATCAGCTTGAGCCTCTTTTTGTCGTAGGGCCTCTTCGACGGTGGTTTTATTGCGCCGCGCGACGTCCAGGCCCGGATCCAGCTCCAGGGCTTGTTCATAGGCTTCGATGGCGGCTTGCAGCTCGTCGTTGCGGGCCAGGGCATTGCCTCGGTTGTAGTGATCGGCTGCGGAGTCGCCCTTGCCGAACTGCTCGGCGGCGCCGGCAAAGTCACCGGCCTGGTAGCGGGCATAGCCCTGCCACCGGTGATCTTCGAAGCGGGTCGCGGCTTCGCCTGGGCGAGAAGATTCCAGCAGGCGCATGCCCTGTTGATCGGGGCGCAGCCATAGGTCGTCAAAGCTCAGGGCGCTGGCGGGTTGCGGGACGAAGAGGACGAGCGGCAAGCAGAACAGCCAACCCCGGCGCCCGGCGAAGGCGGCGAGCAACACCAGAGGGAGCAGCAGCCAGTAGCCTTGGTCCTGCCAGGCGTCGAGACGGGTGGTCTCGTCTTGAGCCACAAGCTTTCCGTTGCTTTCGAGCAAGCCGAGGTTGCGCAGGTCCGCATCATCGACTCGAGCCTGCTGATAGCGACCACCGATCTGGCTGGCGAAACGCCGCATGGCATTGTCGTCCAGCCGGGGGATGACAATGGAACCTTTGTCATCCTTGAGGAAGCTGCCGTCCTCGAGAGGAATCGGAGCACCTTGCTCGGTGCCGATGCCTAACAGAAGCAGCAACTGCTCGTTTTCTTCCAGCTGCTGCTCAATCGATGCGCGCTCCGGCTCGCTCAGACTGCTGCCGATCAGCAGAAGGCGCCCAGCGCCATTGGCGCCTTGTTGCAGTAGGGCAATGCCTTGCGCCACCGCCAGGTCAGCACGATGGCCGGGTTCGGGCATGAGATCGGGCTGCAATGCGTCCAGAAGGTTTTGCGTGGTGGCCATATCGTTGGACAAGGGCACCAGGGTGTGAGCGCTGCCGGCAAAGACCACCACAGCGGTCTGGGCATCCTGGCGGGTCTGCAGCAGATCGAGGATCTTGCGCTTGGCCTGCTCGAGTCGGCTCGGCTGCACATCGGTTGCCAGCATTGCCGGGGTGGTCTCCAGCAAGATGACCAACGGGTCCGCGCGTGTCAGGCTGGGTTGCTCGACCTGCTGCCAACTTGGCCCTAGCAACGCCAGACAACCCAGCAGCCAGGCGCTGCCGAGGAGGATCCAAGGAAGCTTGCTGTTACGCAGCTTGCCGCGGGTGAGCAGAGCGGTATGAAAAGCTTCGGGCAACAGGCGCTGCCAGCGACCGGTCTGGCGCTGACGATGCCATAAACGCCACATCAGCCATATCGGCAGCGGCAATACGATCAACCAGAACGGTCTGAGCAGGTAGGGCAGAAGTTCGCTCATGATCGCTTGCTCCGAGCGCCCAGTTGACGCAGCGACAAAGGCAAGACGCTGCGCGCGACCAACAGCCAGCTGAACAGAAGTGCTGCTGCCAATGGCCAGGCGTACAACGCTGTGGCGACGCGTGCCTGAGCCGGCTGCTGGGCGGCCGGCTCGAGTTCGTCGAGGGTGGCACCGACTGCCTCCAGCTCTTCATTTGTACGCGCTCGGAAGTACTCGCCGCCGGTTTCATAGGCAATCGCGCGAAGAGTCGTTTCGTCCAGGTCGCCGCCGGGGTTGAAACCGAACCGGTTGAGCAGGCTGTCATCCGCTTCGGCACCGATGCCGATCGTATGCACCTTGACGCCGGCGACCGCAGCGAGGCGAGCCGCGATCAAAGGCTCGACTTCGCCACCGTTGTTCGCGCCGTCCGTAATCAGTACCAGTACGCGACTGTTGGCCGGCCGTTCGCGCAAGCGCTTGACGGCCAAGCCGATGGCGTCGCCGATGGCTGTGTTGCTGCCAGCGATGCCGACCGCAGCTTCATCGAGCCAGGTGCGTACCGTTTGTCGATCGAAAGTCAGCGGCGCCTGCAGGTAGGCCTTGCTGCCAAACAGGATAAGCCCGACGCGGTCGCCGCTTCGCCCGGCAATAAAGTCGCCCAACAGGTGTTTGACCAGTTCCAGCCGGCTGACCTCATCGCCTTGCCACTGCATGTCTGGATAGTCCATTGAACCGGACACGTCGACCGCCAGCAACAGGTCGCGGCCATTGGTGGGAAGCGGCAGCGGTTCGCCGAGCCATTGCGGGCGGGCGGCGGCGAGCAACAGCAAACACCAGATGAACAAGTAGGGCAGCTGTTGCCGCCAGGCAGGCAGGGCGATCGCGGCGCGGCGGCCAGCCAGCGTTTCCAGCTCGGCCAGAAAGCCGACCTTCAATGCTGCGTCGCCGCTTTCCGATACGGGTAAGACCCAGCGCAGCAGCCAGGGCAGCGGCAACAGTAGCCAGACCCACGGCCAGGCCAGCTCAAACATGCTTGCGAATCCAGATCTGCACGGACTGTTCAAGGCCCTGGATGGCCTTGTCGTCCAGCCGGCACTCGGCGCGGTAAGCGCCTTCAACCAGTACCATCCAGCGCGTCAATCCCGCGGCCGGACACCGATTGTCGAGAAAGGCCAGCCAGGCACGCCCGCTCAATGTATGGGGGTGATCGTCTGGGTAGCGGATCCGGCAAAGGCGTTTCAGTAGCGCATTGAGTTGCTGCAGCCAGTGACTGGCTGGCTGGCCATTGTATGGCTTGCTCAACTGGGCGAGTTCAAGCAGAGCCGTCTGACGTTGCGGGTCGAGCAGTTGTTCGTCCTGGGCGGTCACCTTTCGCTTAGCGAGCTGAAGTCTTTTCCAGGGCTGCAGTTTCAGCAGCAGAACGAGGCTGAGCAACAGGGCAGCGAGAAACCACCAGCCAGCCGCCAGTGGCCACCAACTCACGGCTGCTGGGGTGATCAGGGGTTCAAGCTCGAGGGCATTCATCTGAGGGCGCCTTGTTGCTGCCCGATGAGGTGCTCACGCATTTGCTCCACCAGTTCGCGCTGGGTATCAAGCGGCATCAAAGGCAGGCGCAAACGGTCAGCCAGACGCTTCCAGCGCGCACTTCGGGCTTCGCCTTGCAGCCGGTAGGCTTGTCGCAGCGCCGCATCATGGGTGTCCAGTTCCAGCCGAGCGCCGAACTGCGCAAAGCGCAACAGTCCAGCCGCTGGCAGCGCGTGGTCGAGTGGGTCACAGACAGGAATCAGCAATAAGTCGACGTGACGCGCGAGCAAGCTCATCTGCTGTTCTGCTGCATCGCTCAGGGCGCGCTCATCACAGAGGATCACCGCCAGGCTACCTGGACGCAGCACTTCACGTGCGCGTCTGAGCGCCAGGCCGAAGGCCTCTGGATCGTCAGACTGGTCGGCTTGCAAGCCGGCATTGGCGCGCGCCAAACGGTCCAGCAATTGCAGAAGGCTTTGCTTGCTACGCCGGGGTTTGATCTCGTGCTGATCGCCGTGTCCGAATACCAGGCCCCCGACGCGATCGTTGTGGCTTAGCGCGGCCCATCCCACCAGGCTGGCAGCCTGGGCAACCACCACCGACTTGAAGGCCCGAGCACTGCCAAAGAACAACCGCGGGCTCTGCTCGACCAGTAAGTAAATGGGTCGCTCACGTTCTTCGTGGAATAGCTTGGTATGCGGCTCCTGAGTCCGTGCAGTAACTCGCCAATCAATGGTGCGAACATCGTCGCCGGCCTGGTAGATGCGCACCTGATCGAAATCCACCCCTCGTCCGCGCAACTTCGAATGGTGCAGGCCAACCAACTGGCTGCGCCGATGCGGGCTGGAAAACAAGGGCACTTCGCGGACTCGATGACGCATGTCGATCAGCTCGGCGAGGCTTACCCGGACGCCATCGCCGGGCCCTGAATGCACCGAGCTGTCGTCGGTGGGCCGCGAGGGTTGCATCAGGCCACCGCGACCACGTCGAGAATACGCTGCAGGACGCGGTCCTGATCAATACCAGCTGCTTCCGCTTCGAACGAGAGAATCAAACGATGGCGCAGCACATCGAACAGCACCGCTTGAATGTCCTCTGGGCTGACGAAGTCCCGTCCCGCCAACCAGGCATGAGCGCGGGCGCAGCGATCGAGCGAGATCGAGCCGCGCGGGCTGGAACCGTAGGCAATCCAGCCCGCCAGCTCAGCGTCGAATTTGGCCGGGGTGCGGGTCGCCATGACCAACTGCACCAGGTACTCCTCCACCGCGTCCGCCATGTACAGGCCGAGAATTTCCTTGCGCGCAGCGAAGATCGCTTGTTGGGAGACGCGGTGTTCCGGGGCGGTTTCGCCGTTGATCGCTTCGCCGCGCGCCTGTTGCAGAATGCGTCGTTCCACCGACGCATCGGGGAAACCGAGCTTTACGTGGAGCAGGAAGCGGTCGAGCTGCGCTTCGGGGAGGGGATAGGTGCCCTCCTGCTCGATGGGATTTTGCGTGGCCATTACCAGAAAGAGCGGTGACAGATCGTAGGTGCTGCGACCCACGCTGACCTGCCGTTCGGCCATGGCCTCGAGCAGCGCCGACTGCACCTTTGCGGGCGCTCGGTTTATCTCATCGGCCAGCACCAGATTGTGAAAGATGGGGCCTTGTTGAAAGACGAAGCTGCCGGTTTCCGGTCGGTAGATTTCAGTTCCGGTAATGTCAGCTGGCAGCAGGTCGGGTGTGAACTGGATGCGATGGAATTCCGCTTCAAGGCCGCCTGCAAGCTCTTTGATTGCCCGTGTTTTAGCTAACCCCGGGGCGCCTTCGACGAGCAGGTGGCCGTCAGCGAGCAAAGCGATCAGCAGGCGCTCGATCAGCCGTTCCTGGCCGAGAATCTGGGTGGAAAGAAATTGTCGCAGCGCGACTATGGCTTCACGGTGGTCCATCGCTGAGCTCTTCTGCAGGGGCGTGTCGGGGCGGACGCTCGACCAGCACGACTTTAATTCATTAGCGAGGGGCAGGCTATGCGCGGCTCGGCAAGTTCGTCACGCAGCGTTGAGGATGGCCAGCGCCAGTCTCCATTGGTCATGCAACTCAATTAAATGTGACCGGGCGGTCGCTGGCGGCGCCAGACAAAGGAGGCCCTACTGGGTGCATTCCCGGTCCGCTGAACTAACGTTGAACTTACAGGTTGCGTTGCCGGTCAGGTCCCGCGACTGCCCTAGTCGAATTCAAAGCCAGAATGGAGCGAAAAAATGGCGTTCTTTACAGCTGCCAGCAAAGCCGATTTTCAGCAACAACTGAAAGTGGCCCTGGCACAGCATGTCGACGAGAAACTCCTGCCACAAGTGGGGCTCTTCGCCGAACAGTTCTTCGGAATCGTCGCATTGCCCGAGCTGACTCAGCGGCGCATGACCGACCTGGTCGGCTCAACGCTGGCGAGTTGGCGGTTGTTGGAGCGCTTCGACCCAAGCAGTCCTGTCGTTCAGGTGTTCAACCCCGATTATGAGAAGCACGGTTGGCAATCGACCCACAGCGTGGTCGAAGTGCTGCACCCGGACATGCCGTTTCTGGTCGACTCGGTGCGCATGGAGCTTACCCGTCGTGGCTATGCTATTCACACCCTGCAGAACAGCGTATTGCAGGTCCGCCGGAACGGTGACGGCAGCTTGGTCGAATTGCTGCCGAAGGGCAGTTCGGGTGAAGGCAGCGGCGCCGAGTCGCTGATATTTGTCGAGATCGATCGCTGCGCCAGTGCGGCGGCCTTGCACGAACTGGAGCAGTCGCTGCACGGCGTTCTGGCTGACGTCCGTCTGACCGTCAGTGATTTCCCGGCGATGAAGGCGAAGGCCGAAGAGCATCATGCGCGTCTGGCCATGCTGCAACCGGCCGATCACGCCCAGCTGGCTGAGAGCATGGACTTCATGCGCTGGCTGGCCGAAGACCATTTCACCTTCCTGGGGTATGAGGAATTCACGGTTGTCGAACAGGGGGAGGGCGGCCGCATCATTTATGACGAGGCATCCCTGTTGGGGCTGTCGCGAAACCTGCGCACCGGACTTGAAGCCGACGATCAACTGATCATGCCGCCAGCGCTGGCCTATCTGCAGGAGCCGCTGCTGCTGTCGTTCGCCAAGGCGGCTACTCCGAGCCGGGTGCATCGACCGGCATACCCGGATTTCGTCTCCATACGCGAATTCGATGAGCAGGGTCGCGTAACCCGGGAATGCCGCTTCCTCGGGCTTTTTACCTCGTCGGTCTATACCCAGAGCGTGCGTCGGATACCCTACATTCGCAGCAAGGTGGCAGAGGTCATCCAGCGTTCGCATTTCGATGATTCGGCGCATCTGGCCAAGGAGCTGACTCAGGTTCTCGAAGTGCTGCCGCGCGACGAGCTGTTTCAGATGACGCTCGACCAGCTGTTCAGCACAGCCATCGCCATCGTGCAGATCCAGGAGCGCAACAAGCTGCGCCTGTTCCTGCGTATCGATCCCTATGGACGCTTCTGCTATTGCCTGGCGTACGTTCCCCGCGACAGTTATTCGACCGAAACCCGCTTGCGCATCCAGCAGGTTCTGGTAGACCGTCTGGAAGCCAGCGGCTGTGAGTTTTCCACCTACTTTTCCGAGTCCGTGCTGATCCGCGTGCAGTTCCTTCTGCGTCTGGACCCGAGCAAGCAGGTGCAGTTCGATCCGGTCCAGCTGGAAAACGAGGTGGTCCAAGCTTGCCGAACCTGGCAGGACGACTACACGAGCGTGGTCATTGAGCGCTTCGGCGAAGCCCAGGGCACCGGGATACTTGCTGATTTCCCGAAAGGCTTCCCCGCGGGATACCGTGAACGTTTCGCGCCGCATTCGGCGGCTGTGGATATGCAGCACGTGCTCAGTCTCAGCGAGCAGCGCCCGTTGGTGATGAGCTTCTACCAGCCGATCACGGCGGTGGAAAATCGCCTGCACTGCAAGCTCTATCACCTGAACACGTCGCTGCCGTTGTCGGACATGTTGCCGATCCTCGAGAACCTCGGGCTACGCGTGCTAGGCGAGTTTCCGTTCCACCTGCGGCGCAAGGATGGCCGCGAATACTGGATTCACGACTTTGCGTTCACCTACGCAGAGGGGCTCGAAATTGATCTTATGGAGATCAATGAACCGCTGCAGGATGCCTTCATCGCGATCAACAACTGTCAGGCGGAGAACGATGCGTTCAACCGGCTGGTCCTGACCGCCGGGCTGACCTGGCGCGAGGTTGCGTTGCTACGCGCCTATGGCCGCTACCTGAAGCAGATCCGCATGGGCTTCGACCTGGGCTACATCGCCAGCGCTTTGCTCAACCACACCGACATCGCTCGTGAGCTGGTGCGGCTGTTCAAGATGCGCTTCTACCTGGCGCGCAAACTCGGCGAAGAAGATCTTGCCGACAAGCAGGCGCGGCTGGAGCAGGCGATCATCACGGCGCTGGATGACGTGGCGGTGCTCAATGAAGACCGCATCCTTCGGCGCTACCTGGCCCTAATCAAAGCGACTCTGCGGACGAATTTTTATCAGATGGACGCGGCCGGCAAGCCGAAGAGCTACTTCAGCTTCAAGCTCGATCCGCGGTCGATCCCTGAGATGCCACGGCCGGCGCCGAAATTCGAAATCTTTGTTTATTCACCTCGCGTCGAAGGCGTCCATCTGCGTGGCGGCAAGGTCGCGCGCGGTGGCTTGCGATGGTCTGATCGTGAAGAAGACTACCGCACCGAGGTGCTGGGTCTGGTCAAGGCGCAGCAGGTGAAGAACGCGATCATCGTGCCCGGAGGGGCCAAGGGTGGTTTCGTGCCACGTCGTCTGCCTACCAATGGGTCTCGTGACGAGGTGCTGGCAGAAGGCATAGCCTGCTATCGGATTTTCATCAGCGGCCTGCTGGACATCACTGACAATCTCAAAGACGGCAACGTCGTACCGCCGGCCAACGTGCTTCGCTACGACGCGGACGACCCCTATCTCGTCGTGGCGGCCGACAAGGGCACCGCAACCTTCTCCGACATCGCCAACGGCATCGCTGCGGAGTACGACTTCTGGTTGGGCGACGCCTTCGCGTCCGGTGGCTCCGCCGGCTATGACCACAAGAAAATGGGTATCACCGCCAAGGGCGCATGGGTCTCAGTGCAGCGGCACTTCCGCGAGCGTGGCATCGATGTGCAGCGCGACAACGTCAGCGTGATCGGCATCGGCGACATGGCTGGTGATGTGTTCGGCAATGGCTTGCTGATGTCCGAAACCTTGCAGCTGGTGGCTGCCTTCAACCATCTGCACATTTTTATCGATCCCGACCCGGACGCTGCGCGCAGCTTTGTCGAGCGCCAACGCCTGTTCGATCTGCCGCGCTCCTCCTGGACCGACTACGATGCATCACTGATCTCCGCGGGAGGCGGCGTGTTCCCTCGCTCGGCCAAGCGTATCGCGATCACGCCGCAGATGAAGGCGCGTTTCGACATCGAAGCGGATCAGCTGACCCCGGCCGAGCTCATCCACGCGTTGCTCAAGGCACCGGTGGATCTGCTCTGGAACGGAGGCATTGGAACCTATGTGAAGAGCACCGCGGAAACTCATGCAGACGTGGGCGACAAGGCCAACGACATCCTGCGGGTCAACGGCAACGAGCTGCGAGCCAAGGTTATCGGCGAAGGCGGCAACCTGGGCATCACTCAGCTGGGACGCGTCGAATACTGCTTGCATGGCGGTGCCGCTAACACGGACTTCATCGACAACGCTGGCGGGGTGAACTGCTCCGACCATGAGGTCAACATCAAGATTCTGCTGAATGAGATCGTTAGTGCGGGGGACATGACCGGCAAGCAGCGTGACCAGTTGCTGTTCGAGATGACCGACGCGGTGGCCGAATTGGTGCTGCACGACAATTACAAGCAGACCCAGGCGCTGTCGCAGGCTGAGCATCGCGCTCATGAGGGCGGCAGTGAGTACAAGCGACTGATCAGTTCCCTGGAAGCCGATGGTCTTCTGGATCGTGCGCTTGAGTTCCTGCCTGGCGATGAAATGCTGGCTGAGCGCGCGAATCTGGGCAAGGGTTTGACCCGGCCTGAGCTGTCGGTGCTGATTTCATACAGCAAGATCGAGCTGAAGGAAGCACTGTTGCAATCGCGCGTGCCGGACGACGCCTATCTGGCGCGCGAAATGGAGAGCGCATTTCCGCAGTTGCTGGCCGAGCAGTATCGCCCGGCGATGCTGCAGCACCGTCTCAAACGCGAAATCGTCAGCACTCAGATCGCCAACGACCTGATCAACAACATGGGCATCACCTTCGTTCAGCGGCTCAGAGAGGCTACAGGCCTGAGCGCCGCCAACGTGGCAGGCGCTTACGTGATCGTGCGGGATATCTTCCATCTGCCTCATTGGTTCCGACAGATCGAAGCGCTGGATTACAAGGTTCCGTCTGAACTGCAGCTCAACCTCATGGATGAACTGATGCGGCTGGGACGGCGGGCGACCCGTTGGTTCCTGCGCAATCGTCGCAGTGAGCTGGATGCGGCACGTGACGTCGGGCACTTTGGGCCGCGCGTCGCAGCGCTCGGTTTGAAACTCGACGCGCTGCTGCAGGGCGGAACTCGCGAGCTTTGGCAAGCGCGCTACGAGCGCTACACCGACGCAGGTGTGCCCGAGTTGCTGGCCCGGATGGTCGCGGGCACCAACCATCTGTACACGCTGTTGCCGATACTGGAGGCCGCTGATGAAACCGGGCAGCCACCTGCTGAGGTCGCAGCGGCTTACTTCGCCGTGGGCGGTGCGCTGGAGTTACCTTGGTACCTGCAGCAGGTCACCGGTCTGCCGGTGGAAAATAATTGGCAAGCGCTGGCTAGGGAAGGCTTCCGCGATGATCTGGACAGTCAGCAGCGCGCTATCACCGTGTCGGTGTTGCAGATGAGCGACGCGCCTGACGATCTCGATGCTCGCGTTCAGCTATGGTTGGAGCAGCGGGAATATCAGGTCGAGCGTTGGCGGCGAATGCTGGTCGAACTGCGCAGTGCCAGTAGCGTGGATTACGCCATGTATGCTGTCGCCGGTCGCGAGCTGCAAGACCTCGCGTTGGAAAGCGCCAGACGCTAGTTGTGATATGCCGCTGGGTTTCCTGGCGGCTGTTACGCGAAATGAAACGCCGATGTCTATGCATCGGCGTTTTGCGTCATGGAGGCGGTGTTGGGCAGAGGCTCGCGAGCTTCGTGGCAGTGGCGTTGCTGGATCAGTCGGTATGTACGGCCCGGTTGCCAAGGCGGAACCGAGTGATCTGTGGCAGGTCTCGCAAGTAGCGCACCATGTCCGGAGCACCGGCGAGCTTAAGCCCTTCTCCCAAAGCATTCGCAGCAGGTTGCCGCTTGTCCAGCAGAAGTAGCTCTGAGTTATTCGCGTTGCGCAGCAGCGTCAAGCGAGCATAGGGAATCTTTGCCTCAAGCAGCAGCCCCATGAAGGCGCGATCGCTCCAGGCTTGTGCCGGCATCGTGACGGCATGGTATTCGCTGTCGAGTGCCTGTAGTCCGGCTGCATCAAGCCGGTAATCAGTGAGTTCGCAGGGCAGGTTGACCTCCAGCCCGCGTAACCGTGCATAGGCGATGGCGCTGGCGAAGGCTTCAGCATGGTGCTCACCGCTCCAGTAAATCCGCTCGCCAAGCCAGCTGGCTTGGCGAAGCTCGATCGGGGCCTGTGTCTGGAATTCAGGCAATGCGGAGGTGATGGTCCGCACGAAGTCCTTGTAACTGATGACCCGTAGCTGACGGCAGGCGGGTGTGGCGGCAAGCGCCTCGAACGTCGGATAGGTCGCTTCGTCGGGGCTTTGCCCGCCGAGGCCGTCGACCTGTCTCAAATCGAGCGCCGGGTAGGCGCTGCGCTCCTGGCGCACGAGCCGTGTCAAGGCTGCATGAGCCTTGGCTTTGTCTTCCTGAATGGGGCCGGAAAGGGCGCTTCTCGGTAAATCGACGAATCGTTGCAGGCAAGGGCCGTCGTTCCAGAAGATGCTCGGTGCCGGCTCCGAGAGGGGAGCAAATGGCAAGCTGATCTGGCTGGCGTGCTCAAGGATCTGGCGCGGTGATTTGCCGGTCAATCCAAGGCGTTGGGCAAATCTGACGATTCGGGAAGTCACGGGCGGCATCGGCTCGGGCAGGCCCATCATGGAAGACGAACGCATAGGGCAACGGTCGAAGTGTGGCAGAGCCGTGCGCCCTGTGCACCGTATTTGCCGAGCTTTTGTCTATCGAATTGGGGATCTCGGCTCAATGACAGATCACTGTCCGAGGGCCGATATGGCAACATCGCTGCGTTGATCAATGAGGGAGCCTCCATGCCAAGCCTCTTGCTGGATATTGCACTGCCCGCCGAAAAACTGCTGGCGGTCTATCAGGGGCGCGCCAATCGTATCCTGATCAAAAGCCGGGAAGGGACGAGCGTCAGCTTGCCGGCACATCACCTGCGACCCTTTCTGACAACAGCCGGCGTGTTTGGTTCATTCGAGATGGAGTTTGCGCCTGAAGGCAAACTGATTCGCTTGCGACGGGTTGATTAGGCGCGCTTCGTCGAGCAATTCGATCACGGGCGCCACGTTGTAGCCCGCTGCGCGCAATGCCCGCCTGCTATACTCTCGCGCCACACTTTCCAGGATCTAGGCTGCGTATGTATAACCTGGCCCGCCAGCTACTTTTCAAGTTTACGCCCGAGACGTCTCATGAGCTGTCGCTCGATCTTATTGGCGCGGGCGGCCGTCTAGGCCTTAACACCATGTTGAATAAGTCTCCGGCGAGCTTGCCGGTGCGGGTGATGGGGTTGGATTTCCCGAACCCTGTTGGGCTGGCGGCGGGGCTGGACAAAAACGGCGAGGCGATCTGCGGAATGTCGCAGCTGGGATTTGGATTTGTCGAGGTGGGTACTGTGACGCCAAGGCCACAACCGGGAAATCCCAAACCGCGTATTTTCCGGTTGCCCGAGGCCGAAGCTATTATCAACCGTATGGGCTTCAACAATCATGGCGTCGACGCGCTGCTGGAAAGGGTCGACGCGGCTCGTTTCAAGGGCATCTTGGGCATCAACATCGGCAAGAACTTCGACACCCCGGTCGAGCGCGCTCAGGATGATTACTTGCTATGCCTGGACAAGGTCTATCACCAGGCGAGCTATGTCACAGTGAACGTCAGTTCGCCCAATACACCGGGGCTGCGTAGCCTGCAGTTCGGGGACTCGCTCAAGCAACTGCTCGATGCGCTTGGCCAGCGCCGCGAAGACCTCGAAGTGCTCCATGGAAAGCGTGTTCCGCTGGCCATCAAGATCGCGCCCGACATGACCGATGAGGAAATCCGACTGGTTGCCGAAGCGGTATTCCAGGCCGGCATGGATGCAATCATTGCGACCAACACAACGGTTGGCCGTGACGGCGTGGCGGGTCTTGCGCACGCCGACGAAGCGGGCGGGCTTTCCGGGGCCCCTGTTCGTGAAAAGAGCACCCATACCGTCCGTGTGTTAGCACAAACCCTGGCGGGCCGCCTGCCTATCATTGCCGTCGGTGGTATCACGCAAGGGCAGCATGCGGCAGAGAAGATCGAAGCCGGCGCAAGTCTTGTGCAGCTCTACACGGGATTCATCTATAAGGGGCCTGCGCTGATTCGCGAGGCGGTGGACGCCATCGCTGCGCTGCAATCTCAGAAGAGTGCGAATCGTTAATCTGTGCTTCAGTGGGGCTCCCGATGGGAGCCCCGGGCTTCAAGCCCGCCGCCCGGATGGGGCGTGCTAGTCGAAGTCGGTGTGATTGTGTCAGCCGACCGCGTGAAGTTCGTTCAATCGATGAATGCCGGCTGCGCCGGTCAGACCGTCCCAGTTGTCGCCGCGACCCTCCCGCCAGCCGTTAATCCAGGCTTGGCGTACCTCGGGATGAGAAAAAGGACAGAGATCGCGAGATTTACCGTGTATGCCATGCTGATAACCGCGTAGAAATGCTCGTTCCATCGGATCACGCTTGAGTCTTCTCATTGGGTATTGCCCTCAGTGGTTGACTGGTGTTTCCGTTGTCCTCATGGCGAGGTCGGCAGATAGACTGCCAGTGAAGCCCGCTGCCGGCGTGGCGGGTTCTTCCGGCATCGTTGCGATGCCGGACTGAGTCGAGTTCTAACCCAATGACTGCCAAGCGGGAATGATCGTTTTGTAATAAGTAAGTCACCAAACCGTGGTGCCGCCCATAAGGCAGGCGGGGAGCGCTCCCCGCACTGCCAAAGTGGTACCGCAGCGTCTGCTTCGCGACGAAAGACAGCCGCAAACCGCCCGAACATCGACACGAGATCTGGGAGAGTGCTCAACCGGATCGAACAAATTAACTGGACATGCCATGACTGATCGCCACGAACTTATCCTCACCTGCCCAAAAGGGCTCGAGGGCCTGTTGCTCGAAGAAGCCAAGGAGCTCGGGCTCGAGGAGGCGCGTGAGCAGACCGCCGCGATTCGCGGCTTTGCCAGCATGGAGGTCGCCTACCGACTATGCCTGTGGTCTCGGCTGGCCAACAGGGTGTTGTTGGTGATCGAGCGTTTTTCCACGGTGAATGCCGAAACCCTCTATGAGGGAGTTCATCAGGTCGACTGGGCGGAGCATCTCGCAGCAACGGGTAGTCTGGCGGTTGAGTTCAGCGGCCATGGCTCCGGGATCGACAACACTCACTTTGGCGCTCTGAAGGTCAAGGATGCCATTGTCGATCGGCTCCGCACCGCAGGCGGCGAGCGACCCAGTGTCGACAAGCTGAACCCGGACCTGCGCATCCACCTGCGTCTTGATCGGGGGCAGGCAGTGCTGTCCCTGGACCTGTCTGGGCATAGCCTGCACCAGCGTGGCTACCGTCTTCAGCAGGGTGCGGCTCCGCTCAAGGAGAACCTTGCAGCGGCCGTACTGATCCGTGCGGGTTGGCCTCGCATCGCTGCTGCTGGCGGCGCTCTGACCGACCCAATGTGTGGCGTCGGCACCTTCCTGGTCGAAGGCGCGATGATAGCGGCGGACATCGCCCCTAATCTTCGCCGTGAGCGCTGGGGGTTCAGTGCCTGGCTCGGCCATGTGCCTGCTCTGTGGAATCGCCTGCACGCCGAAGCCCAGGCGCGTGCCGACGCGGGCATGGCCCGACCGCCGCTGTGGATTCGAGGTTACGAGGCGGACCCGCGTCTGATCCAGCCCGCAAAGAACAACATCGAGCGCGCTGGGCTGGCGAGCTGGATCCGTGTTTACCAAGGCGATGTAGCGACGTTCGAGCCTAGACCGGATCAACATCAGAAGGGCCTGGTCATCTGCAACCCACCATATGGTGAGCGCCTGGGCGATGAGGCGAGTCTGGTCTACTTGTATCAGAACCTTGGCGAGCGACTACGCCAGGCCTGTCTCGGCTGGGAGGCTGCGGTGCTGACGTCAGCCCCGGATCTGGGCAAGCGCATGGGCATCCGTAGCCACAAGCAATACGCTTTCTGGAACGGGGCACTGCCTTGCAAGCTGTTGTTGATCAAGGTCGAGCTGGATCAGTTCGTCACTGGTCAGCGAGCGGCCACCGCTGAAAGCAAGAGCGAAGAGAAACCCGTAGCGGAATTGGCGCGCCTCAGTGAGGGCGGGCAGATGTTCGCCAACCGGCTGCAGAAGAATCTGAAGCTGCTCGGTAAGTGGGCTCGCAAGCAAGGCATTCAATGCTATCGCTTGTACGATGCAGACATGCCTGAGTATGCCTTGGCCATTGATCTCTACGGCGACTGGGTGCATGTGCAGGAATACGCGCCACCGCGCTCGATCGATCCCGAGAAAGCCCAGGCACGACTCTACGACGCCCTAGGCGCTATCCCGCAAGCTTTGGGTATTCCTCAGGACCGGGTGGTGGTCAAGCGTCGTGAGCGCCAGAGCGGAACGCGGCAGTACGAGCGCCAAGCCACTCAAGGCACCTTTGTTGAGGTCACAGAGGGCGACGTCAAGCTGCTGGTGAATCTCACTGATTACCTCGATACCGGGCTGTTTCTCGACCACCGGCCGATGCGCCAGCGCATTGCGCGCGAAGCGGCAGGCAAGCGCTTCTTGAACCTTTATTGCTACACCGCTACCGCGACGGTTCACGCGGCGAAGGGCGGCGCTCGCAGCACGACGAGTGTCGACCTGTCAAAAACCTATCTGGATTGGGCGCGGCGCAATCTGGCGCTCAATGGCCTGTCGGATCGACAGCGTTTGGAGCAGGCCGATGTCATGGCGTGGTTGGAGGAGGACCGTGGCGAATACGATCTGATCTTTATCGACCCGCCAACGTTCTCCAACTCGAAGCGCATGGAAGGGGTGTTCGATGTCCAGCGTGATCATGTCGCCTTGCTCGACCTGGCGATGGCTAGACTGGCCGCTGGCGGCACGCTGTATTTTTCCAACAACTTTCGCAAATTCGTCCTCGATCCGGGCGTTGCCGAGCGCTACGCCGTGGAGGAAATTACCGGCGCCACTCTGGATGAAGATTTCCGCCGCAACAGCAAGATTCATCGCGCCTGGAAACTCCAAGCGCGCTGATCTGTTAGGGAGGGTGCTGCGTTTCGGTATCCACCGGCATCGCCATCACGCAGCTGATTCGCTGCGCCAGTGATCCAGTTCAATTCAGTGCCGGCGTGGTGTCGCGACGGTGGCACTGAATGGACTAGCGTTGCGCGGTATTTTCGTTGCCGGGACGGTTATAGAGACTGACCAACACCTGGTCCAGCACCGAGGAAGCGCCCCACGGGCGAGGATGGTTGAGGATTGCGACGACAGCCCAGGTATTGCCGTCGTTGTCGCGGCTATACCCAGCGATCGCACGCACCGTGTTCAGCGTTCCGGTCTTGACGTGAGCCTTGCCGGCAACCCCTGTATTACGAAGCCGCTTGCGCATGGTGCCGTCCACCGCAGCCAAGGGCATCGATGAAATGAATTCGGCGGCGTATGGGCTTTTCCATGCGGCTTGTAGCAAGCTGGCCAGCTCTCGCGCGCTGACGCGCTCGGCCCGCGACAGGCCAGATCCGTTCTCGATGACCAGATGCGGCGAAATCAACCCCTTTTTTGCCAGCCACTGACGTATCACACGCTGCGCGGCCATGGAGTCATCTGCATCCGCTTCGTTACGGAACTCAGCACCCAAGCTCAGGAACAACTGTCGTGCCATGGTGTTGTTGCTGTACTTGTTGATGTCGCGAATGATCTCCACCAGATCTGGCGAATAAGCTCGCGCGATCATCTTGGCGTCAGCTGCCACCGGTGCTACTCGATCCTCACCGAGAATGGTGCCGCCAAGCTCTTTCCAGATCGCGCGAACGGCACCGGCGGCGTAGCGCTGATGGTCCAGTACTGAAAGGTAGGTTTGTCCGCTGCATCCAGCCGGGAGCTTGCCCGTGACCACCACGGTCACCCCTTTACCGTTTTCGATCGGGTTGTAGCGGATGTCGGGCCATCCCGGGCATTTTGCTTTTGGTAAGGCCTGAATGCGATTGTCGATCTGAACTGTGGCGATTGGCGGTTCAACCAGAACCTTCACGTTCCCGCCATCGTTGCGGGCAATGAAACGAAGTGCCTTGAGGTTGACCAACAACGCATCCGGTCCGACCAGGAAAGGCTTGTTCTTGTCATTGCCGTCGTCGTCGAATACCGGCAGCGTGGGTTGCACGAAATGGCTGCGGTCAAGGACAAGATCACCGGTAACGGTCTCGACGCCATTGGCCCGCAGGTCCCGCAGCAACAACCAGAGCTTTTCCATGTTGAGCTTTGGATCACCGCCGCCCTTGAGGTAAAGGTTGCCGTTCAGCGTGCCGTTCTCAATCGGCCCGTCAGCATAGAACTCTGTTTTCCACTGATGGTTGGGCCCGAGCAGTTCCAGCGCGGCGTACGTCGTGACCAGCTTCATGGTCGAAGCGGGGTTGACTGAGACATCCGCATTAACAAAGGTGGGTGATCCGGTGCCGTTGAGTGGAAGCATGACTACGGAAAGGGCGCTGGTTTCGATCTTGTTTGTCTTGAGTGCCTGTACCACGCGGGTTGGTAAGGTCTGATTGACCGTTTCGGCGAAGGCCGGAATCACTAGTGGCAGCGTCAGCGCGGCAGCGGCGAGGCGGGACCGCAACTGACGGGTCGCGCGGCTCCGGTTGGCTGGTGCAGACAGGCTCGAAATCAATGACATAGCGGTTCCCTACAGCGTTCAGGGAAAAGAGGGCGGGCTATTATGCCCACGTCCGAGAAGTGACATGCTTCTCATCCGACAAGCGTAGACGTCTGGCTCGTCTCCCTGCAAACAAAGATAAGCAAGTAATCAGCGGTCGGAGTATCGGCCACCAGGCCGGCGCTGCAATCGCACAAGCCTCCTGTTGCTGTTAGAGTGCGCGCCGTCATCATCGTTATCTAAGGACCGAATCAATGGCTACCAATCGCTCGCGTCGTTTGCGCAAAAAACTTTGTGTCGACGAATTCCAGGAACTGGGTTTCGAGGTCAGTCTGACCTACCGTGACGGCCTTGAGGCCAAGGCGGTCGATGCGTTTCTTGAAGCCTTCCTGAACGAAGCCATCGAAACCAATGGTCTGGGCTATGTTGGTGGCGAAGATTACGGTTTCGTCTGCCTCGCAAGCCGTGGCTCGGTCAACGAAGAGCAGCGCGGTCAGATCGAGGCTTGGCTCAAGAGTCGCAACGAACTGTCCGAATTCAACGTAAGCCCGTTGATGGACGTTTGGTACCCGGAAAACGAGATCAACGCTAAGGCATGATCGAGTCATCCTTGCCCTGATCGGTTACGGCTGTTTGCCTGGATCTGCGCAATGCAATCCGGGTGACCAGCCGACGCAGTAGATACATCAGCAAGGTAACAGACAGCGCCACGCCGACCCCGATGGCTGCGTTGATCAGGCGCAGCTGTGGCAATTCCCAGTCTTGCGCCAAGGTTTCGGCCAGCAGAAGAAAACTCAAGGTTGTCTGCAGGACAAACAAGCCATAGTGATGTGCCTGGAATGCCCTGCTGAGCATGACGAGCGGCAACATGATCATCACCATCATGGGTGGGTCGGCCAGGCTGTGGCCCATGTAGATCAGTATTGCTGCTGCACAGAAGATTCCAATGCCGGCCTGTAGGGCGCGAATGAGGCTGCGTTGCAGGTCCATCTGCAGCGTGGTGAACACGGCTAGTGTCAGCCAGTAGCCGCGTGGCAGATCTGCCAGGGTCACGATCAGGCCGCCAGTCGCCGCAGCCAGAATGTAAGTAATCGCGTGCAGGCGCCATTGGCGAATTGGTGTTCGCCGCGCCCGGCGACGTAACACTTTTAACATGCTCAACAGTCGCGGCATGTAAGGCCACATGCGCAGGCCATGCATGCCTCGGAGACCGAACGCCAGAAGGGTGACCCAAAGGCCTCCGAGGGCGAACAGCGCCGCAATGGCCTGAGGATTATTAAAGTCCCCGATGCCATGCTGACCTTGGCCTAGACACAAGCAAATCGCCAGGCCTATGCCGAGCTTACCGGCCTCGCTGCCATATCGCTGCAGCCACGCTAGCAGCAATCCATAAAAGGCAAACAGGCCGAGGCTGACAAGCGGGTGGGGGGCTGACCAGAAGCCGAGCCCAGCGCTCCCAGCGCCAAGCCCGATCAAGAGCAGCATTCGCAGCATGCCGAGGCGGTGGAGTGGGTTCGCCTTGGCTGCTTGGAACGCGCCGACTGTTGCCCAAAGGAAACCTGGATGCCCGCTGAATAAACCGAGCAGCAGGGGCAGGGCACAACCCAGGCCGGCGACCGCGGCAGCCCCCCAGGCGGGCCGGCCAGGTTGCCAGCCAATAACCTTCCATGGCGACCTATTTATCAGGCTCACGTGGGGCTCGAGCGTCCGGTCATTTCGCTGGCCATCTCGGTCGCGTAGCTGTCGGTCATGCCTGCAATGAAGTCGATCATTCGAACAAATGCCTGATACAGCGGCCAATGAGGATCTGGCGCGTTATTGCCGAGCAGATCCAGGATGCGGCGGTTCTTGAACGATGGCGTTCGACCGCCGTGTTGCTCGAGCGCTGCACCGCAGAAAGCGTTAAGCAGGATCTCAAGTGTGGTGTAGGCGCCAATCTCATGCAGCGTTTTGCGCTTGTCTTGGAATATCTTTTCCCTGGCCAGCGCCTTGGCCTGCAGAACGCATTGTTTGGCTGGCCCATGCATATGCTCAACCAGATCCCCGGTGAGGTATCCTGTCAGCAGCGCTTGCTGTTGCTCGACGAAGGCTTCTGCAGCAGCGTTAGTCAGGTGTTCGATGGCCTTGCCTCTGAGGATAGCCAGCTTGCGCCGACGTGAGCCTTCGGGACCGAGCTGCCTGTATGTTTCAGGTACGTCATCTCCCACCAGATTCAGCAGTAGGGCTTCCACCTCGGCATACTCCAGAAGGTCCATTTCAAGCCCATCTTCGAGGTCGATGAGCCCGTAACAGATGTCGTCCGCAGCTTCCATCAGATACACAAGGGGATGACGCGCCCACCGTTGTTCGTCTAACTTCGGTAGGCCGAGTTTGGCTGCTATCTGCTCCAATAGCGGCAGTTCGTTCTGGTAGCAACCAAATTTGTGTTTTTTATAGCCAAGCGCTTCGGCGTGGCGTGATGTCCAAGGGTACTTGAGGTAAGTTCCTAGTGTTGCGTAGGTAAGGCGCGTTCCGCCGTCGAACTGGTGATATTCGAGCTGTGTAAGTACCCTGAAACCTTGGGCGTTGCCTTCAAAATTGAGAAAATCGGCACGTTCGGCATCGCTCATGTCGTCCAGCCAGCCACGCGCGGCCGCCTGTTGAAACCAGTGGCGTATTGCATCCTCTCCAGAGTGACCAAACGGTGGATTGCCAATGTCGTGCGCCAAGCAGGCGGACTGAATGACCATGCCGAGATCCGCCGGGCTGCACCACTCTGGCATATCATCCCGGAGCACTTCACCTACACGCATGCCGAGCGAGCGGCCGACGCAGCTGACTTCCAGCGAGTGGGTAAGTCGCGTATGAATGTGGTCGTTGCTTGAGACCGGATGGACCTGAGTCTTGCGTCCAAGCCGGCGGAACGCTCCAGAGAAGATGATTCTGTCGTGGTCCTTATGAAACGGACTTCGACCAAGCTCTTCATTGCTGTGTACGGATTTTCCGAGCCGCTCTCGATTCAGCAGCGTGTGCCAGTCCAAAGAGCAATCTCCTTGATGTCGCCAGATGGGGGCGGCTTGCCAGCGCAGCAGCTTGCTCGACGCACGCAACCGAACCGCCCAATGACCAATCAGTAACTGGCTGTCAGCCTACAGAGTTGCTGATCGCTAGACCATCCGCATTTGCTGAGATATTGATCGGCTCTGCTTCGCCTGCTGAGCAGATGTTTTATCCCTTAATGCCGCAGCCTGCGGATGAGGGGGTAAAGCATCATCCCTACTCTAGCCAGTTTGCCAACCTTGCCCAGTCGACGGCCGAACAGGGTTAACCCCAGGGTTGCTGCAATCATCAGCGGGCCCTTGCCGTTATGGTGCTCTGAGGAAGCGCCATGGCTACGGCTCGCGACCATTCCCTTGATTCGTTGGAAGGGGTGAACCAATGGCTGTGAGTGATATAGAACTTGTTGGCGGTTCATTTCCATGCGCAAGCGAACAAGGTCCTTGCGCATGGCTAAATCGCCGGAGCTACTTAACGGTAGGCTCATGGCAGTAAACGCTCCCGGTTGCGGGCCAATTCTTCGACCGTCGCCTGGAAAGGCGAGACGCTTTCTTTGACGATGCGCACGGCGCGGCTGATGCAGACGGCCAGCACAACTGCGTAGATAGCACAGAGAACCAGAATGGCGGCGATAGGGTTGCTGTCCCAGAAGGCGATCACGATTGCAGCTGATAGCCCAACGAGAATCAGCAGCCCGAGGATCAAGCTGATACTGGCAAGAAGGAACAGCTTGAATACCCGGGCTCGCTCTTCCTGAATCTCAATTCCGATGAGCTCCAGATGCCCTTGTACGAGGCCAGCAAGCGCGCTGCCCATCTTCTTGATGGACGGCGTCGGGGCGTCGTCAGCGTGTCTGGTTTCCATTGGATCCGTTCCCCACATTATTAACGGCGGGTGATCAGGCCGAAGAGAAAGCCAACTCCCGCTGCGATCCCGATCGATTGCCACGGGTGAGTATGAACATACTCCTCGGTGCACTGGATAGCCGCTTGGCCCTGTTCTTTCAGTGTGCCTTCCTGGTCCTTGAGCATTTGACGCGCACGGCTAAGGTTGGCGTTGATCTTGCCGCGGAGCTCTTCGGTCTGAGTGCCCGCCGTATCCTGAGTGTGTTTCAACAGGCGCTCGGTATCACCGATGAGGGTGTGGAATTCTTCAATGAGCGCATTCTGAGCCGCCTGCAGGTTGCGGCGATGAGCTGACTTATTGATCAGAGATGAGGTGTCGGTTCCAGCTGCTCCATCAGGGATGGGCGTGTTGTCGCTGGTGCCAAAAGTCGATTCAGTAGACATCTGCAGTTCCTCTTGAGTCTCGCAGGAACGATAGGTCCCGGCGCTTAGGGTTTCGAGCGTGCAGCTGGTACAAGGTTCCCGTTCCGTTTGAATGGGGCTGCAGCACTTACGCTGCCCTGGCGGACGTATTGCTTCCCCAGCATGATCAGACTCCGGAAAAAAGAAAACCCGCTGACGCGGGTTTCCATTGCTACTCAGTTTGCTGCAGCATTCGCTTATTACATCAGCGGGATGGTGTAGCTCGCGATCAAGCGGTTTTCGTTGATATCGTTACCAGTCCCATTGCTACGGGCGGTCGCATTACGCCATTTCAGGTTCAGGTTTTTAAGCGCGCCTTCCTGGAAGGTATAAGCAATGTCCATATCACGTTCCCACTCTTTTCCTTCTACGCCAGCGCTACGCTCGAAGTTGTCGCCAGTGACGTAGCGGGTCATGAAGGTCAGGCCGGGAATGCCAATCGAAGCGAAATTAAAGTCGTAGCGTGCCTGCCAAGATTTTTCATCTTCGTTAGCAAAGTCGTTGATCTGAACATAATTCACAAGAAACGGATCGGTTGCGCCAGCCAGATACGCGAATCCAGTGTCGCCACTCATTTTCTGGTAACCCAGGCCAATGCTATGGCCGCTCAAAGAGTAGGTGACCATCGCTCCGAGGGCTTTGTTGTCAACATTGCTGCTACCGTCGTCGGTTGACCGTGCATAGCGCAAGTCTGTCTTCAAAGACTGCTTGTCGCCAAGTGGCAGAACATGGACGAGGTTATACGAGTGTTGCTTATACAGGTCTTCTAGGTTGCTGTAGTAATAACCTGCTGTCAGGTTTTCCATCAGCTTATAGTTACCGCCTAAGAATACGAATTCATCAGATTCGTTTGTTGCGCCGGCATCAATGGTGATGCCCCGACGTCCACCAGTATTGACAGCCATGACCTGATAGTTGGTAGAGTCACGGTGATTAATGCGATTGGCATAGCCGGCTTCGAGCGTGAGATCTTTGATTTCCTTAGAAACCAATTGTGCGCCTTGCATGACCTGAGGAAGCAAGCGGCTGTCGCTGGTGCCGATGGCCTGATTTTTCAGTTGGAGAGTACCGACCTTAAGTACTGTTTCGGAGAGCTTGGCTTTCGCAGTCAGTCCAAATTCAGAGAAGTCATCTGGAGCTTCGTTTCCGAAGGAGCTAGGCATCAAGCCTGAGCCGGCAGTGTCTTCGCTGGAATACAGCTTGACGCCCAGCAGACCGAGTGCGTCAACACCAAAACCTACGGTGCCTTCGGTGTAGCCAGATTCAACGCGTAGGATGAAGCCTTGCGCCCATTCTTCTTGCTTCGATTGATTCGCGCTGGTCAGATTGTCCTGACGAAAGTCGCGATTGAAATAGAAGTTACGCAGTTCCAAACCAGCCTTGGTGTCTTCAACAAAGGCTGCTTGAGCCATAGTTGGAATAGCCAGTGTTGCTCCCAGAGTGGCAAGGGCCACGCCCCGGGCGATTGGGGTCTTGAGCATTTCTTATTTCTCCTCGTTGGATGATGCTCTGAAGTCGCTCTTTGGCGCCGTGTAATAAAACACTACCTCAGTATTTGAGCCTTTAGACCTTAGTCTTTGAGGCTTAATCGCGGGGCCTTGGTTGACTCGTCGGGAAGTTGTATTCGACCAACTAAACGTGGCCTGAGCGCCACTTCCGTTACGTACCTCAGCCTCCAACCCTGTGACTCTCCGGTCGCTTGGGCTGCAGCATCCTAGCCGTTTGCCAGCGGCGCGTCGATTCGCAAAATCAAACCCTCGTTTGAGTGGGCTCAAGGTCACATTTTTTATTCGGAGTAGTCCAAAAGAATGAGATGTTTACGGGCTGCTGCCGCACCGTGATCCGCCTGCTAGAATTGGCATGCCCTTTAGGTTGAGCGCTTGACTATGCATCTGCCGGAATGCCAATTGTTCGGAACGCTGGGCTGCCACTTGTGTGAGCAAGCCGAGGCGGTAGTACTACCGCTCGTGGAGAATGGGTTGCTGGTAGAGCTGCTAGATATCGCGGAGCGCTCGGACTGGGTAGACGATTATGGCCTTCGCATACCGGTGCTACGTCGTGTCGACACGGGCGCCGAACTGGATTGGCCGTTCGAGGTTGAGCAGGTAGTCTGGTTCCTGCGACGCTAGGATATCAGCGGTGAGCTGAAGTGAACGTTGGTCGCCAGAGGTCATGTTAGGCAGTTGATTTAGGTGGGTTCACAGTTAAGCTTCTGTCCACATCTAAAAACAAAAAAACCGGCTCAAGGGCCGGTTTTTTTAGGCTAAATAAGCCTGTGCGGGATTTTGGTCGGAGCGACTGGATTCGAACCAGCGACCTTCTCGTCCCGAACGAGACGCGCTACCAAGCTGCGCTACGCTCCGAAGATGGCGCGCATTTTACAGAAAAAGTTTTGCTTCACAAGCGTTAGCGAAGGCTTTTTCTGAGGCCAAACACGAGCTTGGCGTGTAAAAGAAAAGAGCTAGAGCTCTTGAACGGTGCGAACCTGATCCTTGTTTACTCTGCCCGGTTTGCCGTCGATTCCTTCAAACTCGTAGAAGCCTGCCTCGTCATCATATTCAGGCTGGTCCAGTGTTTGAATTTCGCGACCGTCGTTAAGCGTGATGACACTAGGGCTTGAGCAGCCGGTTAGGAGTGCCATCCCAACCAGAACTGCCAGTGCGGAACCGGTGACTGCGCGCATAATAATTCTCCTCTGTAGTTGCGTCTGTGACGGCAGCCTACAAGGCTAAGTTCCCGCCGAAGGCGCCTGCTTCAAAAGCAGCTCGGGTGAGTTCAGATTAGCCAGGCGCGAATCGTCTACATCGAGATCAAGTGCTCGTGCTTGCAAGGTCAGCAAAATCTTAAGGTTACTTCGCTCCCCCTTCTGCCAAGCGTGCTCGATGGCGGGGGCGAGACTGACCGGTATGATGCAGAACAAGGGCTCCCATTGGGCGCCTCGTCGGGTCATCAGCGGCGTCTCAGGCTCTAGCTTTGCCGTAGCGTACAGTTGTATAAGCAGTGCTTCGTCGACCAGAGGTGCGTCGCAGGGCAGCACCATGAGCCACGGATGCCTGGCTGCTGCGAGGCCCGCTCGTATTCCTGCAAGTGGCCCCTGAAAATCCGCGACGTCGTCACCAACGAGTCGGTCGGCAAACGCTGCGTATTGTGTCTGGTTGCGATTGCACGAGATCAGGAGGTCATCTGTAAGGGGGCGGGCGATGCGCTGCGGCCACGCTACAAGCGGCTTCCCATGCCACTCCACGAGCCCCTTGTCCCGTCCGCCCATGCGTTGTCCGCGCCCGCCCGCCAGTAGCAGGATCGAACAATTCGCCAGCCAGCTCTGAGCCATCAAATACTCCTTTGTCAGCCGGTCTATAACACCTGGGTGCTCGGTCGATTAGTTGAAAGCCAGGACGAATTATTTTTTGTCAGTCCTGCGCCGTTCTGTTGCGTTGCATTTGCCTGCGGGCAGGGAGTGAATGGTCTCAGGCCTTCGGTCAGTGCAGGCAGGACATGAAATTCGTTGGAGTGTTCCTGCGGCATTTCTCTTCCAGCGAGGCCGTACCCTGGAGCCCTGGTTTGCTTTGGCCAGGGCAGACTGGTAACCAGTCAGAGGCCACGCCTAGCTGGTGCATTACGTCGGCCAATGTGGTCGGCTCGGCGCGATGGACAAACTGATTGGTTTTTTCACTGTCTACTTTTCCCGTCTTCGCAAATCTGGCTGTGATGTGTCTGATCTTGCCCATAACTAAGGAGAAATAGGATGCAGGAGAGAAACGCCTGGGTCGATTATGCCAAAGCCATTGGGATCATTCTTGTCGTCTACGGGCATGTTGCGCGTGGGGTCTTCAATGCCGGATTGCCGATGGATCAGGACGAGTACCTGCTAGTCGACAGTGTCATCTACAGCTTCCACATGCCCCTGTTCTTCTTTCTGTCGGGGTTGTTTTTTTACGACTCGCTTGTAAAACGCGGTAAAGCCGGTCTGATCATCAACAAAGTAGACACCATCATCTACCCCTTTATCGTGTGGTCACTTCTGCAGGGGCTGATAGAGGTGGTGTTGTCGAATTACACAAACGGTGATGTCACGTTAGGGCAGGTATTTTCATTGCTTTGGTCACCACGGGCGCAGTTCTGGTTTCTGTACGCGCTGTTTTTGGTTTTCGTTGTCTGTTCTTTTGTCTATGCCAAGGCTAGCCGTCGCTACTTTTTACCGCTTTTGCTGGTTTTCGGTGTGCTTTACGTGCTCAGTCGAGATCTGGCTGTCGGCAGTGTCGGCAAATTTATCTTTGGTAATGCCGTGTTTTTTGCGCTCGGTATCTGGTTTAACGAGATCAAGGCGTACTTTCTCGCCAGACATGTCCCGCTCACTTTGTTGCTCGGCGCGTCGTTTGTCGCCGGGCAATACCTGTTTCACGTGACGTTCGGCTTGAGCTGGGAGGTGGGAGGATGGCCCGTGCTCTCGCTCGCGACTGTTTCCATCCTTTTTGTGGTAGCTCTATCAATGTGGCTCGGTCGGCTTCGCATGGCCTGGCTGCTATTTATCGGCGCCTCATCAATGACCATTTACCTGATGCATATTCTCGCGGGAAGCGGCGTTAGGGTTATCCTCGGAAGCTTCATGGGTATTGATTCCATCGCTGTACACTTGATTGTCGGAACGTTGGTCGGGCTTGCAGCCCCGTTGCTGGCTCAGATGATCATCAAGAAGTACGACCTGTACTTCCTGTTAGCCCCACCGAAATCGTTTTCCGCAACCCGCTTGCGGACGAGGGCAATGGCGCATTGAGCGCGGCGATCGGCAGGCATGACGGCTAGTCTGCCTGCTGCCGTCCGTATCGTTTTTATGCAGGAATCCGAACGGCTCTATGGGCTCTTGGCTGCGAAAGATGGTTTTGCTCAACCACAGCTGATTCGTTGAATTTTCAGCGACTCGTCTGTCGTCAGCGTTAGCCGATGCGCGTTGTATTCCAGCGTAACTACCTCTCCGGGTCGAACAATACGAGCCGTCGCGGCTTTGCTTTTTCGGCGCGCCTGATCGAGTAGCTCCGGGCTCGCCTGCTCCCCAACAAATGTCTGAACTAAAGAAGCGTCGCATTGACTCTCGCTGCCTCCAGTTGCCTGCGCTGTGCTGGGCGATGGCTGACAGCCAATCAGGATGCTGCAGCATGCTATCAATGCGGCAGGTCGGACGAGGTTCATACGCGTTCTCCTTCTGTTTGATCGTTAAAACCGATCTGGGTCGGCATGTTGAGTCTGCTGATGGCTAACCATAGCGGACAAGGGAACTGGCGGAACAGCTGCCCCGTCTTACCGTTGAGGGCACATTGCGCACCGCACTGGGCCGCCAATAAAAAAGGAACTGCGCCATGTTTAATTCATCCGTGATGAAGCGTGTAGCCACTCTCTTGGCAGCGATGCATTTCATGCTGTTCGCTCAGATACCACTGGCCCAGGCGGCGATGATTGGTAGCCCAGAAGTAATTGCCGAACAACAGCAGCAGGTAGATCGCCAGCAATTGCTGACAATGCTTGAGAACGAAGATGTTCAGAAGAAACTGGTGTCGATGGGCGTTGAGCAAGATCAGGTCGAACAGCGCATCAACAGCCTGACACCAGCAGAACTTGCGCAATTCAATCAACAGTTGGATCAAGCGCCGGCCGGTGCTGGAGTCGTTGGGATCATCGTGCTGTTTCTCGTCATCTTCATAGTGACCGATCTGCTCTGTGCCACCAACATCTTCAACTTCGTCAACTGTATCAATCGTTGATGGCGCGATTGATACTTCTGTTTGCGGTAATCCTCCTCGGGGCGTGTGCGCGAACGCCAATCGTCCCGGTTGGAGCTTCAGGACTTCCTGAGCGGGTTGAACTAGATGAAGTGCCATTCTTCCCGCAGGAAGACTATCAATGCGGGCCGGCAGCGCTTGCCACTATGCTTACCCAGCGTGGCGTCGCTACTGAGCCGCAACAGCTTGTGGAGCGGGTATATCTTCCGCAGCGCAAAGGTAGCCTGCAGGTCGAAATGGTTGCGGCTGCTAGATCTCACGAGTTGCTGGTCTACCCACTGGAGCCACAACTGCAAGCGGTGCTGACGGAAGTCGCAGCGGGAAATCCCGTTCTGGTGCTGCAGAATCTCGCTTTTGATCGCTGGCCTCAGTGGCATTTCGCGGTTGTGGTGGGGTATGACCTGGCCGCGCAGACCATTGTGCTGCGCTCTGGGGCTACACGGCGCTGGACCGGAAGTTTTAGCCAGTTCGAGAGAAGCTGGGCGAAGGGCAGTCGATGGGCCGTGGTGACCGTCGCGCCTGACCAGTTGCCACGTACTGCTCAGGAAACTGTATGGCTAAAGGCTGCAAATGACCTAGAGCAGACGGGGCATGTTGGTGCAGCTCGGGCCGCTTATGAAACGGCTGCGCAACGGTGGTCCACGGGCTTGTCTTGGTTCGTGCTGGCGAACGCTCGGTATGCGGTAGGCGAGGAGGACGCAGCGGAGCTAGCCCTGCGAACCAGTGTGCAGCTGGACAATTCATTCGCACCTGGCTGGTTTAATCTTTCGCATGTATTGGCGGAGCGGGGATGCCCTGTGCATGCATCTGCAGCCCGCGCTTGTGCGGTTCGATTGGCGCCGAAGGATGCACGATTCCGGGTGGCGTTGCCCCCGGGGTCCAAAGAGCGCGGCGCCTGTGAAGCGCCGCCCGCATGTCCTGTGCGATGAAGCCTCAAAAGCCCATTCTGTCGCGCAGGCTGTAATAGAGGGCGCCGAGAGCGCTCAATGGCGCGCTGAATGTCTGTCCACCAGGAAAGGGGTAATGCGGCAAGCTGGCAAAGGCATCAAAGCGCTCGGCCTGCCCTCGTAGCGCTTCGGCTATAACTTTTCCTGCTACATGGGTGTAGGTCACACCATGTCCGCTGCAACCTTGGGAATAGTAGATGTTGTCTCCAAGTCGGCCGACCTGCGGCAGGCGCGACAGCGTCATCAAGAAGTTGCCTGTCCATGCGAACTCTGTCTTGACGTCTCGCAGTTGTGGGAAATTCTTGAGCATTTTCGGTCGGACTATCGAATCGATATCGGCCGGGTCGCGAGCGCCGTAGACCACTCCGCCGCCATAGATCAATCGCTTATCCGCAGACAGGCGAAAGTAGTCAAGCAGGTAGTTGCAGTCTTCCACGCAGTAGTCTTGGGGGAGGAGGGTTGCAGCTAGCTCAGATTCGAGTGGCTCTGTAGCAATAACCTGAGTGCCGCAGGGCATGGATTTGGCTGCCAGTTCCGGGACCAGTCCTCCAAGATAGGCATTTCCCGCAACGACAATGAACTTCGCGGATACCTGGCCGTGCTGCGTATGGATCCGCGGACTGCTTCCTCGATCAATGCGAACAGCAGGGGATTGTTCGTAGATGACCCCGCCGAGCGATTCGACGGCCGCAGCTTCACCTAGTGCAAGGTTGAGCGGGTGGATGTGGCCACCGCCGTGGTCCAGCATCCCGCCAGTGTATCGCTCGCACGCTACAACGTTTCTAATGCTGTCTTGATCAAGCATCTCGAGTTGGTCGTAGCCGTAACGCTCCCATAGCGTTTTCTGTGACTCGAGGTGGTGCATCTGCTTGGCATTGAAAGCGGCAAACACGCCTCCGCTTTTCAAGTCGCAGTCGATGCCATAACGCGCCACCCGTTCGCGGATGATGTGCCCACCCTCGAACGCCATGGCTCCGATCAACCGAGCAGCTTCCGAGCCGGCGCTGCGCTCGACTGTATCAATATCACGACTGTAACTATTAACGATCTGGCCGCCATTGCGTCCCGACGCCCCAAAACCAACCTTGGCGGCCTCGAGCACGACAACCCGAAATCCATGCTCAAGAAGGAATAACGCAGTCGACAGTCCGGTATAACCGGCGCCGATCACGCAGACGTCGGTCTCGATATCGCCGCTCAGGTGGTCGCGAGCAGGTGCTGGGTTTGCCGAGGCAGCGTAGTAGGAGGCTGGGTAGGGTGTGTGCGACATTCTGACTGTCCCGTTTAAAATACTTTACGCCGATGCTATCGCGAGAGCGCGGCAGAACGCCATAGCAACGACAGCTTACGGCCTGCTTATACAAAAATTACGGATATCAGTAGCTTGGCGAAAAAAAGCGCTTGACTCTCCCGGGCGAATCTCTAGAATGCGCGTCCATCGGAGGCACATAGCTCAGTTGGTTAGAGCACCACCTTGACATGGTGGGGGTCGTTGGTTCGAATCCAATTGTGCCTACCAATTCCGAAAAGGGTCGCGCTTGCGACCCTTTTTTTATGCCTTGCTTGTCAGTGCGGCAGCTTTCTGAAAGCATCCGTGCTCCGTATATCTCCAGTGACTTCGATCCGCCTCGATCAGCTTAGGCTCCTGCCACTGTGCGGCAGGTTATTCGACGGATCGCTTTCCTGGCTCATCCCAACCCACGTGGCCTTTGGTAGGGGTCACCACTAGGAGAGGAGGCGCCATGCCCATCATTACTCTTCCTGACGGTAGTCAGCGTTCATTCGATCATCCCGTTTCCGTCGCTGAGGTCGCTCAGTCAATTGGCGCAGGTCTCGCCAAGGCCACCCTGGCGGGCAAGGTGGACGGTCGATTGGTCGATGCTTGTGATCTGATTGAGCGCGATGCGAGCCTGCAGATCATCACTCCGAAGGATGACGAGGGGCTGGAGATCATTCGTCACTCATGCGCACATCTGGTTGGGCATGCAGTCAAGCAACTCTATCCTGCTGCGAAGATGGTTATCGGCCCGGTCATCGCCGAGGGCTTCTATTACGATATCGCTTTCGAGCGGCCGTTCACGCCGGACGACATGGCTGCAATCGAGCAGCGTATGAAGGAGCTGATCGACACTGACTATGACGTGGTCAAGAAGGTTACGCCGCGTGAAGAAGTGATCAATGTTTTCCAGTCGCGCGGCGAGGACTACAAGCTGCGCCTGGTAGAGGACATCCCCGACGAGCAGGCAATGGGTTTGTATTACCACGAAGAATACGTCGACATGTGTCGTGGTCCTCATGTGCCTAACACCCGTTTCCTCAAATCATTCAAGTTGACCAAGCTGTCCGGCGCCTATTGGCGTGGCGATGCGAAGAACGAACAGCTCCAGCGCGTTTATGGCACTGCATGGGCGGACAAGAAGCAGCTAGCGGCCTACATTCAGCGCATTGAAGAGGCTGAAAAGCGGGATCATCGCAAGATTGGCAAACGTCTTGATCTCTTCCATACGCAGGAAGAGGCCCCGGGCATGGTGTTTTGGCACCCGAATGGCTGGACCATCTATCAAGTGCTCGAGCAGTACATGCGCGGCGTGCAGCGTGTGAACGGCTACCAGGAGATCAAAACACCGCAAGTTGTGGATCGCAGCCTGTGGGAGAGGTCCGGGCACTGGGGTAACTACGCTGAAAACATGTTTACCACTGAGTCGGAAAGCCGCGATTACGCGATCAAGCCGATGAACTGCCCCTGCCACGTTCAGGTGTTCAATCAGGGGCTCAAGAGTTACCGTGAGTTGCCGCTGCGTCTTGCTGAGTTTGGCTCCTGCCATCGCAATGAGCCCTCCGGTGCGCTGCACGGGATCATGCGCGTTCGTGGTTTTACTCAGGATGACGCGCACATCTTCTGTACTGAAGAGCAGGTCAGTGCCGAGGCAGCTGATTTCATCAAGCTGACCATGCAGGTCTATGCTGATTTCGGCTTCAGTGATATCAAGCTAAAGCTGTCAACGCGCCCTGAGAAGCGTGTCGGAGACGATGCGTTCTGGGATCGCGCCGAAGCTGCGTTGGCGGGTGCGCTGGACGCAGCCGGTTTGCCTTGGGAGTATTTGCCGGGTGAGGGGGCGTTCTACGGCCCGAAGATCGAGTTTACATTGCTCGACTGCCTAGGGCGTTCCTGGCAGTGCGGCACCTTGCAGTACGACCCGAACATGCCCCAGCGTCTCGATGCGAGCTATGTCGCGGAGGATAACAGCCGAAAAACGCCGATCATGCTGCATCGCGCGATTCTAGGGTCGTTTGAGCGCTTTATCGGTATCTTGATCGAGCACTATGAGGGTGCTTTCCCGGCCTGGTTGGCTCCGACGCAAGCTGTGGTGATGAATATCACTGACAAGCAGGCGGATTTCGCTCTTGAAGTGGAGAAAACACTCAGTCAAAGCGGCTTCCGTGCCAAGTCTGACTTGAGAAACGAAAAGATCGGCTTTAAAATCCGCGAGCATACCTTGCTCAAGGTTCCCTATCTCTTGGTTATTGGAGACAGGGAAGTTGAGACACGAGCCGTTGCTGTGCGCACCCGCGAAGGCGTTGATCTGGGCTCCATGCCCTTGGATGACTTCACGCAGTTGCTGGCACAAGCGGTTTCCCGGCGTGGTCGCCAAGAATTGGAGTAATGACTATTAAGCGTGAAATGAGACAGGATAAACGAGCTGCACCCAAGGCCCCGATCAACGAGAATATCTCGGCTCGTGAGGTCCGTTTGATTGGTGCCGATGGCGAGCAGGTTGGCATCGTCTCGATTGATGAAGCGCTTCGTATAGCTGAAGAAGCCAAATTGGATCTGGTGGAAATTTCCGCCGATGCCGTTCCTCCTGTATGCCGGATCATGGATTACGGCAAGCACCTCTTTGAAAAGAAGAAGCAGGTCGCTGCAGCGAAGAAGAACCAGAAGCAGATCCAAGTTAAAGAAGTGAAGTTTCGTCCAGGGACGGAAGAGGGCGACTACCAGGTCAAGCTACGCAACCTGGTACGTTTCCTGAGTGACGGGGACAGGGCCAAGGTTTCGTTGAGATTCCGCGGTCGTGAGATGGCGCATCAGGAGCTGGGGATGGAATTGTTGAAGCGGGTCGAAGGTGACCTGGCTGAATACGGTTCGGTCGAACAGCATCCAAAGATGGAAGGACGCCAGCTGATCATGGTCATCGCTCCCAAGAAGAAGAAGTAACCACCAGGGCACTGGCAGGCCTTGCGGTTATTTGAAATCACCCACACTGTGGAGTACCGAACATGCCAAAGATGAAGACTAAAAGTGGCGCTGCGAAGCGCTTCAAAAAGACGGCAAATGGCTATAAGCACAAGCACGCTTTCAAGAGCCACATCCTGACCAAAATGTCTACCAAGCGTAAGCGTCAGCTGCGTGGTACATCTCTGATGCACCCGTCTGACAACGCAAAAGTAGAGCGCATGCTGCGCGTTCGTTAATCGGTCAAGACTCAGAGGAATAACTCATGGCTCGTGTTAAGCGTGGCGTCGTCGCTCGTCGCCGTCACAAGAAAATTCTGAAACTCGCCAAAGGCTACTACGGCGCTCGTTCGCGTGTGTTCCGTGTTGCCAAGCAGGCGGTGATTAAGGCTGGCCAATATGCCTACCGTGACCGTCGTCAGCGGAAGCGTCAGTTCCGCGCTCTTTGGATCGCTCGTATCAATGCCGGTGCTCGTGTAAACGGTCTGTCCTACAGCCGTTTCATTGCTGGCCTGAAAAAAGCGGCTATCGAGATCGACCGTAAGGTTCTGGCCGAGTTGGCAGTGAACGAAAAAGCAGCTTTTGCTGCCATTGTCGAAAAAGCTAAAGCTTCTCTGGCCTAAGCCCATCGACAATCGAATCTTCGGATTTGTAGCGTCACCGATAGGGGAAGAGCCTTGTGCTCTTCCCCTATTTCGTATCTGAAGGGGCATTTGCAAAAATGCACCTCGCGTAAAGCCTGAGTGCTGATCGTCTGGTGCGGTTCTGCAAGAACCTCTGGAGGTTGTACATGGAAAACCTGGATGCACTGGTCTCGCAAGCGCTTGAGGCTGTGCAACATAGTCAAGACATCACCGCCCTGGAGCAGATCCGGGTTCAGTATCTCGGCAAGAAAGGCGAGCTGACTCAGGTCATGCAGACCCTGGGTAAATTGTCCGCGGAAGAGCGCCCAAAGGCCGGTGCGCTCATTAACGCAGCGAAGAGCCGTGTTCAGGACGAGTTGAACGCCAAGAAGGCGGGTCTTGAGCAAGCTGCACTGAGCGCCAAGCTCGCTGCTGAGCGGATCGATGTGACATTACCCGGCCGTGGAGAGGTCTCCGGCGGGCTGCATCCGGTGACGCGTACGCTAGAGCGGATCGAACAGTTCTTCAGTCATATTGGCTACAGTGTTGCCGAGGGGCCGGAGGTTGAAGACGACTACCACAACTTTGAAGCGCTCAATATCCCTGGTCATCACCCAGCGCGGGCGATGCATGACACCTTTTACTTCAACGCCAACATGCTGTTGCGTACCCATACCTCGCCAGTTCAGGTCCGTACGATGGAGTCGCAGCAGCCGCCCATTCGTATCGTCTGTCCCGGGCGTGTCTACCGATGCGACTCGGATATCACTCATTCGCCTATGTTCCACCAGGTCGAGGGCTTGCTCGTCGATGAGGGCATCAGCTTTGCGGACCTAAAGGGCACAATCGAGCAGTTTTTGCGAGTGTTCTTTGAGAAACCGTTGGGGGTCCGTTTTCGGCCGTCGTTCTTCCCCTTCACCGAGCCGTCGGCTGAAGTGGACATGCAATGTGTGATGTGCAGCGGTAAAGGTTGTCGCGTCTGCAAGCAGACCGGCTGGCTTGAGGTGATGGGCTGCGGCATGGTGCATCCAAATGTGCTGCGCATGTCCGGTATTGACCCAGAAAAGTACCAAGGCTTCGCATTCGGTATGGGGGCTGAGCGACTTGCCATGTTGCGATATGGCGTCAACGACTTACGCCTGTTCTTCGATAACGACCTGAGGTTTCTGGCGCAATTTCGCTAGGTTCCGAGTCCAGTCAAAGAATCATTAGGAGAGCAGGATGAAATTCAGCGAGCAGTGGTTGCGTACGTGGGTCAATCCGCAGGTTTCCCGCGAGGAGTTGGTGGCGCGGCTATCGATGGTGGGCCTCGAAGTCGATGCAGTCGTCCCGGTTGCCGGCGAGTTCAGCGGCGTTGTCGTGGGTGAGGTGGTGAGCGCCGAACAGCATCCCGATGCAGACAAGTTGCGGGTGTGCCAGGTCAGTAATGGGCGTGAGGTGTTGCAGGTGGTCTGCGGCGCGCCGAACGTTCGCGCTGGTCTGAAGGTCCCCTTCGCGATGATTGGCGCCCAACTGCCGGGCGACTTCAAAATCAAGAAAGCGAAGCTTCGCGGCGTCGAGTCCAACGGCATGCTCTGCTCGGAAACCGAATTGCAAATCGGTACCGATGACAGTGGGCTGATGGAGTTGGCTAGCGACGCTCCGATTGGTAGTGATTTGCGATCGTATCTCGGTCTGGACGATGCGAGCATCGAGATTGGGCTGACGCCGAACCGTGGCGACTGCCTCTCGATCGCTGGGCTTGCACGCGAAGTTGGTGCGATGTATGACGCAGCAGTAACTGTCGTCGAAATCGCTGCCGTGCCCCCGAGCCATGATGAGGTGCGCCCCGTAGAGGTGCTCGCGCCGAAAGCTTGTCCGCGCTATCTCGGGCGGGTAATTCGTAACGTTGACCTGTCGCGATCTACGCCGCTGTGGATGGTCGAGCGGTTGCGTCGCTCCGATATCCGCAGTATTGACGCGGTGGTGGACGTTACCAACTATGTAATGCTCGAGCTCGGCCAGCCGCTGCATGCCTTCGATTTAGCCGAAATTAATGGCGGAATCAGGGTGCGGATGGCAGCGGAGCAGGAAAAGATCGTATTGCTCGATGGGCAGGAAGTAACATTGCGGAGCGATACGCTGGTCATCGCTGACCATCAGCGCGCCCTGGCGATTGCGGGTGTGATGGGCGGTGAGCACAGCGGTGTCAGCGGCTCGACTCAAGATCTGTTCCTTGAGAGTGCCTTTTTCGACACCATTGCGCTCGCCGGCAAGGCTCGCTCCTACGGCTTGCACACCGATGCGTCGCATCGTTACGAGCGCGGGGTCGATTCTCAGTTGGCACGTCGAGCCCTGGAGCGGGCTACTGCGCTATTGTTGGAGGTTGTGGGTGGCAGCGCAGGCCCTGTCATCGAGGCTGCCAGTGAAGTCGATCTTCCGACTGTTCCCCCAATCCTGCTGCGCAAGGATCGAATCGAGCAGATGCTCGGGTTGAGCATGGCGGCCGATCAGGTCGTCTCTCTGTTGTCGGCCCTGGGTCTTGGGGTAGTTGAGCTGAGTCCAGATTCTTGGGAAATCAGCGTGCCCAGTCACCGATTCGACATCAGTCTCGAGGTGGATCTGATTGAGGAGTTGGGGCGTCTGTATGGCTACGACCGCTTGCCGGTTCGCTACCCCCAGGCACGTCTCGCGCCGGAGGCCAGCCCTGAATCGCTCGCTGGACTGCCCGCCTTGCGCCGGTTGCTAGTCGCTCGTGGCTACCAGGAAGCAATCACATACAGCTTTATCGATCCGAAAATGTTCGAGCTGTTCAGCCCTGGTGTCGAGCCGCTGCAGCTGGCCAACCCGATTTCCTCGGACATGGCGGCGATGCGCGCCACGCTCTGGCCGGGGTTGATCAAGGCGCTGCAGTACAACCTCAATCGTCAGCAAACGCGCATACGGCTGTTCGAAACCGGGCTGCGTTTCGTCGGCCAGCTGGGCGCGTTGATGCAGGAGTCGATGCTGGCGGGCGCCATTACTGGGAGCCGCCTGCCAGAGGCCTGGAGCAATGAACGAGCAGCCGCAGACTTCTATGACATGAAAGCCGACGTCGAGGCCTTGCTTGGTTTTGCCGGCGATGCTGTCTCGTATGGGTTTGTCGCTGCTGAACATCCAGCGCTGCACCCCGGTCAGACGGCTCGAATCGAGCGGGATGAACGCTTGGTTGGTTATATCGGGAGTCTTCATCCGGAATTGGCTGCGACGCTGGGAATCGATCAGCCGGTCTATCTGTTCGAGCTGCTCGTATCTGAGATCAGTGAAGGCCGACTGCCGCGCTTCAGTGAACTGTCTCGCTTCCCTGAGGTGCGCCGTGATCTGGCCATCTTGGTGGCGCGTGATATCCCGGCTGACGACGTGTTGCTATGCATTCGCGGCGCGGCAGGCGAGAACCTGACGGACCTCAAGCTATTTGATGTGTACCAAGGTAAAGGTATTGATCCTCTTAGCAAAAGTGTGGCAGTCGGCTTGACCTGGCAACACCCTTCGCGCACTCTAAACGACGATGAGGTGAGTGGTGCTATGCAGCAAATCCTCTCCTCCCTGGAAGAAAGGTTCAACGCCACGTTAAGGAAATAGCGTATGGGGGCTCTGACGAAAGCTGAAATGGCGGAACGTCTATATGAAGAGCTAGGCTTGAATAAGCGCGAGGCCAAGGAGCTGGTCGAACTGTTTTTCGAGGAAATCCGACAGGCGCTCGAGCATAACGAGCAGGTGAAGTTGTCCGGTTTCGGCAACTTTGACCTGCGCGACAAGCGACAGCGCCCAGGGCGCAACCCGAAAACCGGTGAGGAAATTCCGATCACGGCGCGTCGTGTCGTGACATTCCGGCCAGGGCAAAAACTTAAAGCCAGAGTCGAAGCCTATGCTGGAACCAAGTCATAACGACGAACTGCCAACGATACCTGGCAAGCGCTATTTCACCATCGGTGAAGTTAGCGAGCTGTGTGCTGTAAAACCGCACGTGTTGCGCTATTGGGAGCAGGAGTTTCCCCAGCTGAACCCTGTGAAGCGTCGTGGTAATCGACGCTATTATCAGCGCCAGGACGTGCTGATGATCCGGCAGATTCGCTCGTTGCTTTACGAGCAGGGCTTTACGATTGGTGGGGCTCGCCAGCGGATGTCAGGTGATGAGGCACGTGAGGATACGACCCAATATAAGCAGCTTATTCGGCAGATGATCACCGAGCTTGAGGATGTGCTTCAGGTGCTTAAAAATTAAATGCCTGGCATAAAAACTTTCACATATTCAGTCGCTTAGTGTATAGTTCGATTCGCTTTCAGCAGAGCTGAAGGCATTGTCGGGGCGTAGCGCAGCCTGGTAGCGCACTTGCATGGGGTGCAAGGGGTCGAGTGTTCGAATCACTCCGTCCCGACCAAAAATCCTCAAGAAATCCAGTCACTTAGCGGTGACTGGATTTTTTTATGCCCGCTATTTATTGCCGCAGGTTAAGATTTGCTCATGCTGGTCACCGTTGGGTCACCGTTAGCTAAATGTTAGGTACTCGCTTACGGTAGTCTTGAAGAGTAGAGCTGGGGCGAAACCGCAGTAAGTAGAGCGGAAATGGTAAGCGATCCCTTACGGATACTCTTGACCTTCCCAACGTCAGCCGATTAACAAGGATGGCCATTGATGGACAAACTCTGGAAGCAGATCACCCAATCCGATTACACATGGGAGCGGGAAGCGCTGGAGTTTGCCAAGCAGCTGCTCCCTGACCACGATCCTTATCGTGCGTGGGCCAATTTTGAGTTCATTGCCCAAGACGGCTCCATCAACGAAGTTGATCTCATGGTGCTCACCCCCAAGGGGATGTACCTCATTGAGATCAAATCCCATCCTGGAACCATTAGTGGTGACGCTGCCAACTGGGTTTGGGAAAGACCTTTGCCTAAGGGTGGGCAGAAGATCTTCGATAATCCGCGCTTGCTTGCTCGGCGCAAAGCGCAAAAGCTGGCGTCTCTGCTTAAGCTGCAGCCTTCATTTCATCGAAGCAAGGAAACCGTGCCTTTTATTGATGCTTTGGTGTTCCTCTCTGCAGAGGACCTGGTCATCAAGCTGGAAGGTAATGCGCGCCAAGGTGTGGTCAATCGGCAAGAGCTGCTCCGCGAAATCACCCTAATCGATGAGAACTGGAGGCATCGGCAGATTACCGCTTATGCAGCCAAAGTCATCTCACGCGCTGTAGAGGAAGCGGGCATTAAAGAGTCCGTGCGCATGCGTCGTGTGGGCAGCTATGAGCTTCAGAGCCTACTCGACGAATCCGATACCTATCAGGATTGGCTCGCCTTGCACCCGGATCTTGGAGTGCAGCGCAAGGTTCGTATTTATCTGACCCAGGGTAAGCCGCAGGAAGAGGTTTCTCGGCTCGAAAAAGCGGCCAAGCTTGAGTTCCGCCTGCTTGAGGGTATTGAGCATCCAGGAATTCTGCGAGCGCACGAATTTCAGAATCACGACAGCGGCCCCGCACTGGTCTATGAGCATGATCCCAAGGCATTTCGTCTTGACCATCTTCTCATGCATCTGGGTAAGGATCGGCGCCTGGATACCGTTCAGGCCACCTACCTGCTTCGTCTAATTGCTGAGGCTGTGCAGTATGCGCATGGGCAAAAGCTTTATCACCGTGGCCTGAGTCCTCAGTGCATCTGGGTGAAGCCTCTGGGCGATGAGAAGTACAGTGTCAAAATCAGCAACTGGGCCACTGCCGAGCGGATATTCGAGAGTGAGTCGCGCAACATCAGCGCGCTAACCCGCCTGAGCAACCTTGTGCATGAAGAGGCCGGGCCTTATGTCGCGCTGGAAGCGCACACTGGCGCTGCAGACGGTGTGCACTTGGATGTGTTCTCCCTGGGTGCGATCGCCTACCACTTATTTACTGGAAAGAAGCCCGCGCAAACTGACATCGAGTTACTGGACAAGCTGCGCCGAGGCAGTGGCCTGCAGGTTACTGATGAGATCAACGGTGCAAGCGAGGCTATGCAGTACCTGGTGCAGTACGCCACGCACCCTGATGTCGGCAGCCGGTTGGAATCGGTCAGTGAGTTCATCAAACGGCTGGACGACCTTGAGGACGAGGTTAGTCAGCCGAACACGCTTCGAACTAACCCAACTGAAGCTCGCAAAGGGGACCTCCTGCCGGGAGGCTTCCAGGTTATTCAGCCGCTTGGCAAAGGTGCGTGCTCAGTCGTGTTCCTGGTCGATTACCAGGGGCAGTCTCGCGTTCTGAAGATCGCTTCGACACCTGACCACAACAGCCGTCTTACGAAAGAGGGTGAGGTGCTGGCCAGATTGCGTCACCAGGCCATTGTTCCTTACTACAAGACCCTGGATATCGTTGGCCATACCGCTCTGCTGCTCGACTACGCGACCGAGGGCACCCTGGCTCAGCGCCTCCGCCATGTCGGCGCTGTGCAGCTGGAGTTGCTTGAGCGCTTCGGTGACGACTTGCTCAGTGCGGTTGTGCATCTAGAAGACCAGGCGTTGGTGCATCGTGATATCAAGCCAGAGAATATCGGCTTGGTGATGCAAGGCAGCGTTCTTCACCTCATGCTTTTTGACTTCTCCCTGTCCAGTGTCGGTGCTGACAATATCAGTGCCGGCACGTTGGCCTACATGGATCCGTTTATTCGTGATCCTGGCCGTCGCCGTTGGGACGACCATGCAGAGCGTTTCTCCGTTGCGCTGACCCTTTACGAGATGGCCGCTGGCGCGTTGCCCGGATGGACGTCCTCTGAAGGGCTACCGCATCAGCTTGAGGGTGAGCTGGAAGTCGACCGAACCGTCTTCGATCCGAGCATTCGCGACCGCATGGTTGAGTTCTTCAAGCGAGCCTTGGTTCGTGATGTGCGCAAGCGCTTTGCCAGTGCAGGCGAGATGCTGCGTGAGTGGCGCAAGACATTCCATGATGCGCGCAGTGAGTCTCTGCACACGACTCAGCAGCCGCTGGAGCGTACTTGCCCCATCAGCGAAGCTCAGCTGGATACGCAAATAGGATTGTTGGCTCTCAGCCCACAAGCGCTGGATACCCTCAGTCGCCGGAATATCAATAGCGTTGCTGACCTCATCAAGCTGAACCGCTCCCGCGTTCGGGTTTGGACCGGAGTGGGGGTGAAGACCCGTAATGAGCTGTCCGATGTCATCGGTCAGCTTCAGGCGCGCCTTCTGGACGGCCAGCAGGTTCAGCAATTGGATAGCGGTGACACCAGCGTTGTAAGTGTCGACCGTCTGTTCCAGCAGGTTCTGCCGAAGTCCACTGATCAGACTCGGTTGAGCTTTCTTAACGAATACCTGGGGCGACTGGACGAGGATGCGCCCAAGGGCTCTCACAACGTTCATTGGCCTACGCCGGCAGCCATCAGCGGCCACCTCGGCATTGAGACTCTGCTGGTGCGCGAGTTGGTCGATAAGGTTCTGACCCAGTGGGGCAAGACCAAAGCGATTACGGACTTGAGAGAAGACATCGTCGGCCTGCTGGAAGATAACGGCGGCGTGATGACTGCTGTCGAAGTGGCTGACGCAATCCTGCTTCGTCGCGGCTCGGTACAAGACAGCCCACTGCGTGAGCGCTGGGCCTATGCCGTTGTGCGGGCAGCCGTAGAAACGGAATTGAGTAAGCAGGAGCCTCGTTGGCTTTTGCGTCGCTCCGGTAACCGTTTCCTGATCGCCGATAATCGTCAGGGGCGAGGGGAGGAACTGGCCGATTACGCTTGCGACCTGGGCAGCCTGGCAGATGAGTGTGCTCGCCAGCTGCCACTACTTGCTCCCGTTCGTACGCTGGAGAAGATCCGTGCTGTGCCAGCGCCAGAATCATTTGCAGGTCTTAGCAACCACCGACTTCTGCGTTTGGCTGCAGCTGCATCCGAGAGTGCAGCACTATCCAGCCGTGTGGAATTCTATCCACGAGGGATGCCCGCCAAGCTTGCTTTGGAGTTGGCCCAGGGCGCGCTATTGGGAAGCAAGGCGCTTACTGTCAAAGACATCCAGACCCGTGTAGCCGGCCGCTATCCCGCAGCGCAGGAGCTACCTGGCCGCCCAGAGCTGGATGAGTTGGTGCGCTCCCTGGATATCGGTTTCCAGTGGAATGGCAGTTTTGAATTTGCCAACGGCGATAGAGGCGGTTACTGCCTGCCAAGCGCAGGGATGACCAGCTTCGCATCAGCTGGTTCTACTCACTACAGCCAGACTCAACAAGGCGAAGACGACACCACCACACTCAAGTCGGTTAAAGAGCTCGGCTTGATGCTGGAGAAGGTAGTGACTGCCTCCCACTTCCTCGCGCTGACCGTAAGGCCTCGTCAGTGGTGGCAAACGCAGAAAAAACTCTGCCGAGACTATCCGTTTAAGCGCATCAGCTTTGATGAGCTGCTTCTTCGCCATGTGCAGGCTGTGTGCGCCAGCATGCCCAAAGCTCCGGATTGGCAAGTGGTGCTCAAGGCAGATGCCTGTGAGCACAGTTCACGCGATTGGCAGAACCTGCAGCGCCTTGTGCAGCGTGCGTTACCGGGCATGGCTGAGGAGATTCTGCAGGCCGGTCAACCAGTGCTTCTGACGGAGCCAGGGCTGCTGGCGCGCTATGAGCTGGTGACAACATGGCTGAATGACCTGCGCCAACAGCTGTTCAGCGTGAGTGGCGGCAGAGGTATCGCAGTGCCTGGGTTAGTTCTGCTGATAGCCGTCGATGCGCAGCGTTCCGCGGCCATGATCGATGACGTATTGGTGCCTACAGGCGCAGGTAGCAAAGAGTTTGCCCATATTCCCAGTAGCTGGCTTGACGATTCCCAGTCACTGCCTCAGGCAGTCAAAACCACTGCCTAAGAAAAATTGATAGCAGGTCCAGTGCCTTCAGGTAATGGGCCACATGCACAAGGATTTACCTGTGATTAACCGTGCCGATCTTCTGAAAAACCTGCAGTCCCTGTTACCGCATGTTGAGAAGGACATCCTCGCCTACAGCGAGTCCAACTCGGAGCTCAGTGAACATTTGCAGAGCGAATATCGCGCGGCAGTTGAGGCTGAACGCACCGCCGAGCACTTCGTTTCCTGGCGTGAAGCGCAAATAACCCAGGCCGCAGTGGCCTGGGTATTGACCTGTGTGTTCGTGCGATTTCTGGAGGACAACGGCTTGCTGACTGAGCCGGTGTTGGCTGGGCCGGTGAAGGATGCGCAAGGGCGAAATGCCTTGCAGCAGGCTAAAGAGCGCATGGTGGCTTACTTCAACGAGAACCCCGCCTTTGAAGAGCGGCACTACCTGCTGGATCTATTCGCGGAGCTGGAAAAATATCCGGTGATCGCGGAGCTCTTGGATCATCGCCATAACCCCCTCTGGCAGATTCCGGTTTCGGCTGATGGTGCCAAACGTCTGATCGACTTCTTCCAGAAGATCGATGCAGACAGCGGTGAGATCCTCCACGACTTTACCGACCAGGAATGGGATACCCGCTTCCTGGGTGACCTCTACCAGGATCTTTCTGAATCAGTGCGCAAGCGTTATGCGCTGCTGCAAACCCCGGAATTTGTTGAGAGCTTTATTCTCGATTACACCTTGGAGCCGGCGATTCAGACTTTCGGTCTGCCGGATCTGCGTCTGATCGACCCGACCTGTGGTTCGGGCCACTTTTTGCTGACGACCTTCGAGCGGGTGTTCAACCAATGGCTGAAGCGAGAGCCAGGCACTAACACCCGTGAACTGGCGCAGCGGGCGTTGAATGTAGTGCATGGCACCGATATCAACCCTTATGCCATTGCCATTTGCCGGTTCCGCCTGCTAATTGCTGCCATGAAAGCTTCAGGCAGCACTAAGATCAAGGATGCCCCTAAGTTTAAATTCAATTTGGCGTGTGGCGACTCACTGTTGCATGGCCGTAGATTTGAGTGGCAGGGACAGGGTATCCAGGGCGGTTTGCTGGATGATGAAAGGAGGCATGTATACGAGGTGGAGGATTCTGAAAAGCTCAGAAAAATTCTTGGACAGCGCTATCACGTTGTGGTGGGTAATCCTCCCTATATTACGGTAAAAGACAAGGCATTGAATCAGGCGTACCGGGATAAGTACCCAACCTGTCATCGCAAATATTCTCTCGGAGTACCATTTACTGAGCGATTCTTTGATCTAGCTTTGTGGTCTGACGGTAACCAACTTGCTGGTTTTGTAGGGTTGATTACCTCCAACAGTTTTATGAAGCGAGAATTTGGCAAGAAGCTGATTGAAAGCTACCTTCCGCGTAAAGACTTGACCCATGTGATTGATACTTCTGGTGCTTACATTCCGGGTCATGGCACACCGACAGTGATTCTTTTTGCTCGCAATCAGTTGCCGAAAAGTGAGGTTGTTCGCTCAGTGTTGGGAGTCCGTGGTGAGCCTGGTACTCCCGAAAATGCAGCGTTTGGTAAAGTATGGTCGTCTATTGTTAGCTTGTTATCAAAGGTTGGAAGTGAAAGCCACTACATCAGTGTTGTAGATCAAAAACGGAAAACCTTCGCCAGTCATCCTTGGAGTGTCGGTGGTGGTGGTGCCACTGAATTGAAAGCACTGATTGATGGCGAACATGTAACCTTGTCTTCAAAGGTAAAGTCCATCGGTTTCGGGGCTATTCTTGGTGAGGATGAGGCATTCGGCGTACCTACTTGCAGATTGAATGCGTGTAGGTTCCCACGAAGTAACCGCCAATTAGTTGAGGGGGATCTGGTAAGGGACTGGGCTTTATGCTCGGCGACGACAGTGATTTTTCCCTATAACGCTGAAATCGATTTGGAAGTCGATCAGGAACAGACAAAGTATCTTTGGCCAATTAGATCCCAGCTGTGGGCGAGAAAGACCTTCGGTAAGCTGAGTTACAAAGATGCGGGACGTCACTATGCTGAATATCACCAGATACCAGTAGAGAGAAACAAACAGCCTTTGTCGATTGGGTTCGCTTTTGTAGCTACTCACAATCACTTCGTTTTGGATAGCGGCGGAAAGGTATTTAACCGCTCTGCACCTGTAATAAAGTTGTCAAAGGGTGCTGTCGAGGAAGAGTGCTTTTCCTTGCTTGGCTTGCTTAATAGCTCAACTGCTTGCTTTTGGATGAAGCAAGTTTTTCACAACAAAGGCAGCACTGTTGATGGAAAGGGGGCGAGGCAGACGACTGTAGCATTTGAGAATTTCTACGAATTCACGGGTACTGGCTTGAATCAGTTTCCCATCGTAGAAGATGTCTCAAATATCATTAAGGGCATGGCTGCAAAGTTGGATGCTTTAGGCAAGCAATTTATAGCCTGTGGCCCCCGGTTTTGCCTTAAGCCCAGTGAGTCAAACCTTTTGGAGGCATTAGCCCTTGCCAGGGTTGCTGAGAATCGTGTCTGGGCACAGATGATTGCCTTGCAGGAAGAGTTGGACTGGCATGTCTACTCCCTTTACGGCTTGATCAACGAAGCTATGAGCTATCAGGGCGAGGTTCCCGAGGTTAGATTGGGAGAACGTGCCTTTGAGATTCATCTGGCCCGAAAGATGGCTGCAGGCGAGATGGAGTCCACTTGGTTCGAACGTCACGGTAGTACGCCAATAACGGAGATTCCGGCACACTGGCCCGCAGATTATCGGGCCCTGATTGAGCGCCGTATGCAAGCCATAGAGCAAAACCTGTGGGTTGCACTGGTCGAGCAGCCTGAGTACAAGCGCCGTTGGAACCTTGATAGCTGGGAGAGCAGGCTGCAGGCAGCCTTGAAGGAATGGCTATTGAGCCGCCTGGAGCAGTCTTGTCAGAATTTTGATTTGCAAACATGTGCCCAGCTGGCTGACCGCCTGCGTAGCAATACCGATATTCTTCGTGTTGCTGAGCTTTATTGCGGCGGCAATACTTTGGATCTCCAATCACTCGTTTCTGATCTGGTGGACGGCGACAGCGTGCCCCAAATGGCTGCTGCTCGCCTTAAGGTTGAGGCGCTACCGAAATTTCGAGCCTGGCAAGAAACCTGGGAAAAACAACGCCTCGAAGACGCTATCGACGTCCGTTACGGTGTCGCTCAGCCGCTATCCGAGGAAGACACTCTAGATCCTGAAAGAAAAGCTAAATACGACCTAGCCTTGGCGAAAGCAAAGCTGGAGAAGGCCGAGCGAGTAGGTGACATTCCGCTGCCCCCGCAATACAAGTCCACCGATTTCCGTAAGCCCAGCTACTGGCCGCTGCGCGGCAAACTGGATGTCCCTAAAGAGCGCTTCTTCTCGCTACCAGGCTGCGAAAAAGGCGGCGATAGCACGCTGGTGATCGGCTGGGCCGGCCTTAACCATTTGCAACGTGCTCAGGCCATTGCAGCCTGGTATCTGGATCGCAAAGAGGGCGAGGGCTGGGATGCTGAGAGACTGATGCCCATGCTGGTGGCGCTGGATGAGTTGATCCCCTGGTTGAAGCAATGGCACAACGAGGTGGATCCCGAGTTCGGCGAGCGCATGGGTGATTACTACGAGGGCTTTCTTCTCGAAGAACTGCGTAATTTGGAAATTACTCGGGCCGACCTTTTGAGCTGGCAGCCGGCTGCAGTAGCTGGAAAACGTGGCGGTCGCAAAAAGAAAGTGGCTGAGCAGAACTGATTCTGGGGTTTGAAGCATGACATTGATTAAAGAGTTGATCGAGATCCCAGAAAAGGTTCAACGGGGTGATTTTGTTCTTAACCTGTCCAGTGGTTTGGCTGATGCAGCTATCAGTCAAACGCTGGAGCAGTATGTGGTGACGCCACAGCTGCAGCGCTCGTTCGACGATGCCTTGAGCTTTATCAAGAGCACTGTTGTGGGCAACCAGAACCGCCAAAAGGGCGCTTACCTTCACGGCAGCTTCGGTAGCGGTAAGTCGCACTTTATGGCGGTGCTGCATCTGCTGTTGCAGGGCAATCCCCAGGCCCGGGCGATCAACGAGCTGGCGCCGGCTGTAGCAAAGCATGATGAGTGGCTGCAGCAAACTAATATCCTGCTGGTGCCCTACCACATGATCGGTGCCGCCAGCATTGAGGCGGGTGTGCTAGGTGGCTATGCGCGACATATCAAGCACCTGCACCCAGATGCACCGGTACCTGGCTTCTACATGAGTGACCGGTTGTTCCGTGATGCGCGGCAACTGCGTAGCAATATGGGTGATGCGAATTTCTTCGCCACATTGAACAAAGGCGCAGCAGCGGCCGAGGACGATGGCTGGGGTGATCTCTCGACTGGTTGGGAGGCAGCCAGCTTCGATGCAGTACTCAATGACCAAGCCGGCGCGGACGATAAGGCTCGTCTGGTTGGGGATCTGATCGGCACCTTCTACAGCTCCATGGCGGATATGGCCAACAGCGAGTACGGCGGCTATGTCGATTTCGATGAAGGCCTGCGCATCATGACGGAGCATGCCAAAGCGCTCGGATACGACGCGATCATCCTGTTCCTCGATGAGCTGATCCTCTGGCTGGCCAGTCACCTGTCCGATCAGCGTTTTATCGCCAACAACATTCAGAAAGTGGTGAAGCTGGTTGAAGCCAGTGAGCAGCGTGCGTTGCCCATGGCCAGTTTTATTGCCCGTCAGCGTGATCTGCGTGAGTTCGTGGGGGATCAGTACAACGGCGCTGAGCAGCAAGCACTGAGCGACTCGCTCAAGTACTGGGATGGTCGTTTCCACACCATCACCCTGGAAGACCGGAACCTGCCAGTGATTGCTGAGCGCCGCTTGCTCAAGCCGATCAATGCAGCTGCCAAGGCGGAAATCGACAGTGCATTTGCGGCCATGGATGCCGGTTTGCGCAGCGAGGTGCAGGAAATCCTGCTGACCAACCAAGGTGACCGCGAGATGTTCCGCTCGCTATATCCCTTCAGTCCTGCTCTGGTGCAGGCCCTGGTGGCGCTTTCTTCCGCTCTTCAGCGCGAGCGTACTGCGCTTAAGGTCATGCTGATGCTGTTGGTCGATCAGCGCGAAACTCTTGAGCTCGGCGGCTGCATTCCGGTCGGTGACCTTTACGACGTAATCGCCTCCGAGGCTGAGCCGTTCTCAGAAGTGATGCGCATGCATTTCGATAATGCTCGCCATTTGTTCGAGCGCAAGCTGGTGCCACTACTCGAGGAAGAACACAACCTCAAGCTCGATCAGCTGCTGGAGCTGCCTGCGAACGATCCAGGCCGTCGCGCCTTTACCAACGACATGCGCCTGATCAAAACCTTGTTGTTGTCGGCGCTGGTTCCTGAGGTGGAGTGCTTCAAGCAGCTCACGGCCAACAAGCTCGCTGCGTTGAACCACGGCACCATCAAGTCACCGATTCCTGGCCGTGAAGCGCAGACCGTTTTGCAGAAGTGCCGCAAATGGGCGGGGCGAGTCGGTGAGATCAAGATCAGTGATGACTCCAACCCTGTCATCGCGATTCAGCTTTCAGGCGTGGATACCGAAAGCATTCTTGAGCAGGCGAAAATCCATGACAACGATGGCGCTCGCCGCAAGCTGACCAAGGATTTGCTGTTCGAAGCGTTCGGCGTTCAGGATGACAATCAGCTGTTTATTGAGCACCCCTTCGCCTGGCGCGGCACTCGTCGTACCGTTGAGGTGATGTTCCAGAACATCCGCGAGATTTCCGACTTCACCACCTTTGAGGCGCGTGGTGATGATTGGAAGGTGCTTGTCGACTTTCCGTTTGACCAGGGCAACCACTCTCCCGCGAGCGATAGGGCACGCATCCAGGAGTACGAAGCCACTGGTAATGCGACACAGACGCTGTGCTGGTTGCCGTATTTTTTTAGCCAGTCGGCGCAGCGTGATTTGGGAACCTTGGTGACGCTTGAGCACGTACTGAAAAGCGAAGATCGCTTCGTCTCCTTTAGTAAGCATCTGAGCCCACTTGAGCGGGCCCAAGCGCGGACGCTTCTCGATAACCAACGCAGCCAGTTGCGCCAGCGTATCCGTGATTACCTCATGGGTGCATTCGGTGCGGCACAACCGATCCCGGGCTCGCTGGATGATTCGGTACAATTGGAAAGCCAGGTTTATTCGCTGGAGCCAGGATTTACTCCGCAGCTGCCGGTGGGCAGTAATCTGCGTGCGGCCTTCGAGCACCTACTTAACCAGGCGCTTAGCTTCCAATATCCGGATCACCCTGAGTTTGACGGTGAGGTCAGGCTCGCTGACCTTGGGAAGGTGATGGAGCAGCTGCGTCGGGCTGTGCATGCCAGTAATGGCCGCATCGATATCGACACGCCGTTGCGCTCGATCATGCGTTCGATTGCACAGCCACTGAAGCTTGGCGAGATGCACGAGCGGCATTTCATCTTTAAGGATGATTGGCCGAAGCATATGACTCGTGAGCTGGCCAAGGATGAATACGCCGTGGATCCAGTGACGGTGAAGCGCCTACGTTCGGCCATTGATCAGCCGACACCCAAAGGGCTGCCGGACATTGTGCAGAACTTGCTGATCATGGTGTTTGCCGAGCATGGCCAGTACGCCTTCTCGTTGCATGGTCAAGACTATGAGCCGACGCTTAAGGACATGCCGGATAACCTGTTGCTGACCAAGCAGGATCTGGCCGAGCCGAACATCTGGAAGCTGGGCGTAGATAACGCTTCCGCCATCTTCGGCCTGACGCCTAACAAGCTGCGTACCGCCAACCATCAGAATGCACTGGAAAAAGATGTGCAGGATGAGGTTAAGCGCCAGCTTGGGCATTGTGAGGAACTGGTTACTGAGCTCAGAGGCGCATTGAGCCGGGTTAATCAGGGGGCGCAATGCAATCGTCTGCGCAATGCCGAGTATGCCGTGAGTCTATTGCAGACCTTGCAGGGTAAGCAGGGGGCAGACCTGATCGCTGCGCTGGCGGATATTCAGCCGCCCACCAACGCGATGGCTCTCGCCAAAAGTATCGTCAGCGCTGCCAGCGTGACCCAGGCGATCCAGGACAATAACTGGCAACTGCTGGAAACCGTTTGGAAGTCAGGCGCAGCTGAGGCGCTGCAGATTAAGCAGCGTGTTGGTGCTGCGCTGACCGCGGATGAGCTGGTGACGGCGCTGGCCCAAGCGCTTCGTCAAGCTCAGGCAGATGCTACATCGCAGTTGACGCGCAACGTCGTTCCGCCGGTCATTCAGAACGTTCTGCCTGCCGATACCAGTATCAAAGGTGCCGGTGGCAGAAAGGTGCTGGAGCAGGTTCAGCAGAGCGGTTTGACCAGCAAGCAGGCGCGCACTTTGTTCGCCGAGATTGAGAGCAAATTGCAGGACGGCTATGTGCTGGATGTGAGCTACAGCATTGTGCGCATGGATGGGGCAGGGGATTGAGGTGATGTCGATCATGCAGGCGAGCGCGACATTGCCGATGCCGGTGGTGACCCAACTGCAGGCAGTTTTTCAGCGTGACGCTGAGGCTGACTGCGTGGCATTAGTGTGGCCAAACCCTTTAGCGGCTTTAGCTGTAGAGCAAGTTGTTGAAGGGCGAAAAGTCAGGGCCATCTACTGCGTCTCTGAGTTGGCGATGCGAGAGGCCTTGGTCAAGCATCAACAAGATCGGAAGGAGAGCTCAGAGCGTCTTGTGCTGCTGTCGGGCTTTGCCGAGACGGATTTGGCTATGGACGTGTTGGCCAGAATTTGGCGCAACGAGCCGCAGCGGATAAGCCCTTGGAAGACCCTGCAGCAACTGATTCGTGTCAGGGACATTGATCCTCGTCTAACACGCAAGCAGAGCCGTTGGGTAGCTGAGGCGATGCTCAATGGTGTTGAACACTATCAGGGGAAAATCAGCTTCGGCGAGATTCTGGATGAGGAGACAGCCTGGCGTGCTATCGCCATGGCTCATCTGAACTACCAAGAAGCCACGTTGGATCTGCAGTCGGTGTTGAGTTGGAGCACTAAGGGTGATGTCAGTGCACTGATTACGGCTCTGCCAGGCGATATTCGAGACAACCTTGGGGATTGGTTGGCCCGAGGCCTGCCCGACACTCATGAGGTGGTATCGACGCTGCTTCTGAATGATCAGGGGAGTGATCTGCTCGCCGTCGCCTTGGCGTGCTCCGTGCTGTTTTCCTCGGATATTGAACGTCTGCAAGCGCTTGATTTAACTCAGCTGCATATCAGTCGTGGGATTTTCCGTGAGCGCTTTTTGGGTGGGAAGAAGATCGAATTCCGAGTCCTGCAGCCACTGGGTGAGGTCGCAGTTGTCCTGGTCAGGCAATGGATAGGTGCTCTCGGTTTCCCTAGCTATGCACGCTTCTTGTCGAAAGCAGAGCAGATTCTTGCAAGCTTGGATATGCAGGCTGCCGCCGAGCATTCCGCGCTGTTGCCTTGCGGTTTACATGCTCGCTTTAGCGCTTTTGCTTCTGCCTTGGATCAAGCTCTGGATGGTGGCGACTCCATAGCTGCGGAGTTCGCTCTGCAGCAGATAGAGGGGCATCGTCTGGCTGGCTTGGATCGCTACAGCGAGACTGTTGCTCGGGCCAATATGGCCATGCGCCTTCTACGTTGGCTCAAGCAGGCGCCTAACGTGGACGGAACTGCAGTTAGCCTGATCGGCGATTACATCGAGCAGGGTGGTTTTTGCGATTGGGCACGAACCGAAATTTGGGCTGGAGATGCTGAGGAGTCTCTAAGTACGGTCTACCAGAAGCTCTCGCAGCACGTTGGGCGTTACAGGGAACGGCAAAACCAGGCTTTCGGGCAGCAACTGGCAAGCATCGCTCGCGGTGATCATCTGCCTGCTCGATTCATTCCCGTCGAGCGGGCCCTGGATGATCTGGTTGCACCATTGGCCGAGCAGGGGCAAGTGCTTTTGCTTGTGCTGGATGGGATGAGCGAAGCCGTCTACAGGCAGTTAAGCGCAGACCTCACCCGTAATCATTGGTTGGAGCTACAGCCCGTTGGCGCACAGGGCGATGCATGTCTGGTTGCAGCCTTGCCCACTGTGACTCAGGTCAGCCGTTGCTCGCTGCTATCGGGGGCTCTGTGTGAGGGCAATGCCAACGACGAGAAGAAGGCTTTCAGTAGCCACCCGCAGCTAAAAAAGCTGGCCTCCACCAAGTTCCCACCGCAAGTGTTCCATAAGCAGGATTTGTCCCAGTCTGGATCTGGCAGTTTGCACAGCAACGTTCGGGGGATAATTGCGGGTACGGAGCACCGAGTTCTGGCGGTGGTGATCAATGCGATCGATGATCAGCTGTCCAGTAGCTCGCAAGTTAAGGTCGATTGGTCCTTTGAAACCGTGGCCTTGCTGCGGCATGTCATGGAGGCCGCTCGCGAGGCTGGCCGTGTGGTGATCATTACCAGTGATCACGGTCACGTGCTGGATCATGATTCAGTCTACCAGCAGTCAGCCGACGAGAACGGCGAGCGCTACCACCCGGTGGCCCCTGGCATTGTTCCCTCTGAGCTGGAAGTCCAGTTGTCGGGTGAGCGTGTCGTGACGGCCAATAAACAGGTGATCCTGCCTTGGTCAGAACGCCTGCGTTACACCCGAAGTAAGAACCATGGTTACCACGGTGGTGGTTCGCTCCAGGAGGTAGTGATACCGCTTGGGGTCTATATCAATGCCGCCACGCGGCAAAGGGTAGAGGGTTGGCGTGAGGTGCCTCGACGACTGCCAGCCTGGTGGTATTCGACGAAGGCCATTCAGTCAGACACGCCGAGCGCGGTTGATGAGCCCACCGTAGCTGTCGAAGCACCCACCAAGAAAGCAGCTGGCAAGAAGCAGGCTGTGGCTGAGGTTGTCGAGGACATGTTCGGCTTTGCATCGCCAGCCAAAGCCTTGAGCAAAAGCGCTCCGGTGGTCGCTACAAGCGATTGGGTTGCTGAGTTGCTCAGTTCGCCGGTCTATGGCCAAGTTCGTGATAGGGCAGGCCGCACAGCGATCAGTGATGAACAAATGCAGGGGCTGCTGAGGCTGATGGAGAAGCATCGCTGGCAGGTGATGGAGGCGGTGCTTTGTTCCCAGTTGCTGATCCCGAAACTGCGGATTCGTGGGTTTCTCGCGGGAGCTCAGAAACTGCTCAATGTGGATGGCTATCCAATCCTTTCAGTCGAGCGTGATTCTCAGACAGTTCGCTTGAACGTTGCAGATCTGAAGAAGCAGTTTGAAATTCAATAACTACAGGGTGTAGGCATGTCGATTAGCCAACAACGTCGTCAGGATATTCTGGACGCTCTGCGGCGTGGAACTGTGCCGCAGTATGGTTTAGATGCCTTAGCTGTTGGCTTGTTGCCCTTCGAGCGCGCCTTTGATGAGGAGCTGGAAAAGGTCAGTCGAGGCGGGGCGGTATTCAAGGCTATTCGTGGCGAGTACGGCAGCGGTAAAACCTTTGCGTCACGTTGGCTCCGTGAAAAAGCACACCGACTCGGCTTTGCCTGCGCCGAGGTACAAATTTCCGAGACTGAGACGCCGCTGCATCGCTTGGAGACGGTCTATCGGCGTCTGATGGAGCGTTTGACGACGCCAGATATGCCCTCGGGCGCTTTTCAGAATATCGTCGAAGCCTGGTTCTACACCCTTGAAGAGGATGTACTGGCCCAGCATGACATCGATCCGAATGACTCCGAAGCGTTGATCGATGCCACTGATTTACTGATGGAAAAGCGCTTGGGCGAAGTGGTGCGCTCTGCACCTGCATTTGCCCTAACTCTACGTGCCTACCGGAGAGCACTCCTTGAAGGCCAGGAAGAGATCGCCAACGGGCTTTTGGCCTGGATGGCAGGTCAGCCGAACATTTCTGCTGCGGTTAAGCGCTATGCAATGATCAAGGGCGACATCGATCATTTCGGCGCGTTAAGCTTCCTGCAAGGTGTTCTAACCATACTCAAGGATTCAGGGCATCCTGGTCTGCTGCTGGTGCTCGATGAGGTTGAAACACTCCAGCGTATGCGGGGAGATGTTCGCGACAAGAGCCTGAACGCACTGCGTCAGTTGATGGACGAAGTGGACTCTGGGCGATTCCCTGGCCTTTATCTAGTGATCACTGGCACTCCAGCCTTCTACGATGGCCCTATGGGTGTCCAGCGGCTGTCTCCTCTAGCTCAGCGTCTGGCGGTCGACTTCACCACTGATGCTCGGTTCGATAATCCTCGCGCCGTGCAAATTCGCCTTCGTGGCTTCAGCCAGGAGTCTCTGGAGGAGGTTGGTCGCAAGGTGCGCAACCTGTATGCCGATAACAGCGCTATGGCTGACCGCATTCTGCGGCTGGCAGACGATGACTACATCGCTGAGCTGGCAAAGGCGGTGACCGGTAAGCTGGGCGGCAAGGTCGGAATTGCACCGCGGATTTTCCTGAAAAAGCTGGTGGGTGAGGTCCTGGATCGTATTGACCAGTTCGAAGACTTCAATCCGCGACAGCACTACGCATTGACCATTTCAGATACCGAGCTGACATCGGTCGAGCGCGCTACCAGTTCGGCAAGCTCGGTAGATGATATCGAGCTCGATCTTTGAGCTGCCTGATTGGAGCTTTGTTGCATGAGTGAGTTCGACAAGCTCCACCCTGCCTTGCAGCACCACATCGTCAACTCTCTGGGTTGGAACGGTTTGCGGCCTTTGCAAGAGGCCACCATTCAGCCCGTTCTGGATGGCGAGCACGCGATTCTGTTGGCGCCAACGGCTGGCGGAAAAACCGAAGCGGCAAGCTTTCCGGTGTTTTCACGCATGCTCAGTGAGAGCTGGGAAGGCCTTTCTGTTCTCTACATCTGCCCGATCAAGGCGCTGCTCAATAACCTTGAGCAGCGATTGAGTTACTACGGACATCTCCTGGGGCGCAGCGTCGCCCTATGGCATGGCGATATCAGTGCCGCGCGTAAGGCCAAGATTGTGGCCTCGCCACCGGACATTCTGCTGACAACACCTGAGTCGTTGGAGGTCATGCTTGTCTCCAACAAGGTTGATCATCAGCAGCTTTTTGCCAACGTGCGGACAGTGATTATTGATGAGGTTCATGCCTTTGCCGGTGATGACCGTGGCTGGCACTTGCTGTCTGTCCTGGAGCGAATCAGCGTTTTAGCAGGCCGAGAAATCCAGCGCTTAGGGCTCTCAGCAACCGTAGGTAATCCTGACACGCTCTGCGATTGGCTTGCCGGTAGCTGTAATGCCCGAAGAAGCGTGATCAACCCTCCTGCTGAGAACAATGTGATTCCTGACGTCCAGGTCGATTGGGTTGGGTCGCTGAAGAACGCAGCAGTTGTGATTTCAAGATTGCACAAGGGCGAGAAGCGTCTCGTCTTCGTGGATAGCCGCTCCAAGGTTGAGGAGCTTGCAGTTGAGCTGCGTTGCCTAGGTGTTGCCACCTACATCTCGCACAGTTCCTTAAGCCTGGAGGAGCGGAGAGCTGCTGAAGAAGCGTTCTCCCAAGGTAATGACTGCGTCATCGTTTCTACTTCGACGTTGGAGTTGGGTATCGATGTGGGCGACCTCGATCGGGTGATCCAGATCGATGCCCCGTACACGGTTGCTTCGTTCCTGCAGCGTATTGGCCGCACTGGCAGACGCTCGGGCAGCTCTCGAAACTGTCTGTTTCTGGCTACCAAGGAAGATGCGTTTCTTCGCGCTTTGGCATTGTTGCAGCTATGGCGGAAGGGGTATGTCGAACCTATCGAACCGCCCGCGAGGCCAATGCACATCTATGCGCAGCAAACGATGGCATTGGCGCTTCAGCAAGAAGGCATCATCGCAGCCGACGTCGATCAGTGGGTGGGGCGCATGCCTGGTTTTGCTGGAGTCACGCCCGATGACCGGGCTGGTGTTATCAGCTACATGTTTGGGGCCGGGATATTGCACTCTGATGAGGGACTCATCGGGATTGGCAAGGCCGGCGAGAGGGCGTTTGGTGAGAAGAACTTCATGGAGCTCTTTTCGGTCTTCACGACGCCCCCCATGGTCAAGGTTTTTTGGGGTAAGCAAGAGCTAGGTGAGGTTCACCAACTGACCTTCGCTGTCCGTGATAACGGCCCGGCGCTGCTTACGCTAGGTGGGCGCAGCTGGCAGACGACCTATATCGACTGGCCGCGGAAAAAAGCCTTTGTCGAGCCTTCAGAGGTACGCGGTAAGTCGCAATGGGTTAGTGATGCGCAGCCGCTGAGATATGAGCTGTGTCGTGCGATTGCTGATGTGTTGATTTCAGATCTCGTTCCAGAAGGTCTTTCATCCAGGGCTCAAGGGCTGCTTGCCGATCTCCGTGATCAGTACGGATGGATGGAGTCGGGTAGAAGCACTCTGATCTTTGATACCGATGGCAATGCAGTTTGGTGGAACTTCGCAGGTAAGCTGCTGAATTCGGCCATGAAGGATCTGCTGGCTGATGAGGCAGATAAGCTCATCGCGGACAATGAGTGCATGACTTTTCGGCACGTCTATTCAGCCGAGGCGTTGGTACGTGCTATTCGAGAGATTCTTGCAGGTGACGCGCATAATTTAGCGGTGCTGCTGGATGAAGCCTTTGTACAAGAGCTGAAATTTGCTGAGTGCTTAAGCCAGAAGGAAATTGATCGTGAGCTGGGAGAACGGTACTCCGTGGATAGTGATTTCAAGCAGTTCAGTCGAATCTCGCTCGCCGTTCTGTGGTTGAAGGAAGAAGCTTGATATGAAAATTATCCGTCTCAGCGGAGTTATCGAGACGACCGGCCTTGCTCGATCAACAATCTACAAGCTCATCAGTGAGGACGGGTTTCCGAGGCCCGTCCCATTGGTAGGCCGCAGTGTTGGTTGGCTTGAGAGTGAGATCCAGGACTGGATTAAGGGCAGGATTGCAGCGCGAGATATTAACCCACACCGATAACTTGATGCCGGCGAGATCGATGACATTTCGCCGTTATCTTTCAACAAGTCAATAGATTGTCTTCCTTCGGGCTGAGCCTCGCTTGTTTGTATCAGTAAGCTGCGCTCGACACAGAAGTTTTGCTCCGCCCAAATGAGCTGCGGTGGGGCAGTTATGGAGATTAGAAATGGAAGTACGTTACTGGGAAGGAGGCCTGCTGCGGCATGAGGTCGAAGCTATCGAGAGCATGCGTAAGGCCTTCAAGGGCGAGCCTGAACTAGAACAACCTGGTACGGTCGCTCCAACGGGTGGTAAGTCTCTGGCTCAGCAGCTCAGTAATCTGTCTCTGAAAGGTAAAGGGGCCGATCATCCTTCTGGTATGTGGCCTTGGAAGGGGTATGCAGGGTTCCGTTTTGCGGACTCGCGCGGTAAAGAAGGCGAGTTCGATCTTGTCATTGTGACCCATAAAAACGTCATCATAGTTGAGCTGAAGCATTGGAATGGTGTTATCACCAGCCATGGTGGCAAGTGGTACCAGGATGGTGATGAGCGTGATCGCTCACCAATATCGGTTACTCAGAATAAAGTCTTTCTACTCAAGAAAAAGCTCAATGCAGTTAGGCAGCAATTTCCGAAGGGCATTGTGCCAAATATCAAATTTTGCGTGGTATTGAGCGGTAAGTGTACGTTTGATCAGCTACCTGATAATGAACTCGAGCATGTAATGCATCTCGATGACTTCGTGAAGCTGGCCAACGAGCGTCTATTTAATAATAAGTTTCGCCCGCATCCCGAGGCGGCAGGTCTGAATCAGTATTTTGATGTGTTTGATCAGCTGCTCAATCAGGGAAGTGTCAAGCCGAAGGAACTCATGGTTGACGGGTTCCGAGCGCAGGGGGAGCCGATTTTCAAGCATCCCGGCGAGGTTTATGTTGAGTACGAGGCTGCAAACGAAAATAACAAGGCCGATCGTGCTCTTTTACGTTTGTGGGACTTCAATAAGCTTGATGATGTAGATGCCAAAACCCCAGAGGGGCGGTTCAAGATTCTTTCCAGGGAGCGGGATGTTCTGGTCTATCTTGGACAGCGGGATCATGAGTTGGCAAAACGTTGTCTGCGTCCTATCAGAAACCCCTCCGTGCAGTCCGTTACTCAAGAATTTTCTGAGCTGTGCGAGCTTCCGGCAAGTCACTACCGGCTCAACGAATTCATCAATCGATATGCGCAGAACTATGAGGAGAGTGAACGGGTAAAGTTGGCCAAGATCTTGGTCGCGCAGTTCGCTGCCATGCACGGATTTAAGGTCGCTCACCGTGATTTGGGCGACCATAGCGTATGGTTCTCGCCATCCAGCGCCATTGCTTTGTCCAACTTCATTGCAGCCTATCATCAGCCAGCAGGTACGGTTGGGCCGCGTCGTGATCAACTGAGTATTGGCTCTATTGCTCTTCCAGAAGATCGTACTGATGAAGGTCACGGTGGTACGCCGTTCCACCGCGACGTTTTCGCGCTTGGACTCCTTTGCTGGCACTTGGCTCAAGCCAAGTCTTTACCTCTCAAGCTGAATGCCGATTACATCGATAGCGTTCGGGATGACATCCTGGGTTCGGATACATGGTACGCAGGCGTTCTCGCCAAGGCGGTGGAGCACAATCCAAGCTCACGCTACGCCAACGCCGGTGAGTTGCTGGACGAGTTGAACCAGGTAACACCAGAAGATACAGAGCAGTTTGCTTTCGATCAGTCACAACTTGAGCGTTTTTCCGCTTCAAACGTCAGGGTTTACAAAATTTATCCGGCGGATGAGGAAATCATTGATACCCCTGAGAAGGAGGTTTATCGGTCGGGTGATTGCATTGTAAAGCTATGGCCTACAATCCATGCAGATGCTCCGCAGGGAGGGCAAGGTCCGTTGTTGCTCAGCTTTTTTGAAAAAATAGAATTGCTGAATAAAAGTGGCTACGAATTTTTGCCTAGGATAGATCAGTTTGGATACGAAAGGAGCGGTACTCCTTTTTTAGTTCAACAATTTATCGATGGTCAACACTGGAGCGAATTATCACAGCTGAGCTCGCGACGAGCCGAAGAGCTGATCCGTAATTTGATTTCTGCAGTTGAGTGTCTGCATGAGCAGCAGTTGACTCACGGAGATCTCCATCCTGGAAATATCAAAGTCATAGTGCCAGTTGATGATGGGCAGCCTGCACAGATCTACCTGCTAGATCTTCCGGATCTTACAGTTTCAGGAAGCGAACCTTTTAATAATCGATATAGCCCTCTAGCCGAAAGTTGCACACCTTTCGAGCGTGATAACTTTGCTGTTATGCGTATGGCTGTAGAGTTGCTCGGAATGGACTGGGATCAGCCAGGGGAACATGATCTGGCTGAGCTACGTAAGGCAATTAATGAGGAGTTACAGAGCGAATCAGGCTTCGTTGCACTAGAGCGATTTAATGATGCTCTTAATCGCGAGTTCTGTCCGAAGCAAGTTAGGCAGATCATCTCAGTAGCTATTCGCGGAAATGACTCTCTCAATTACGCTATTTATCCTGACAATGGACGCCTTTTTGTCAGCGTCAAGCCTGATGCCAAGGATGCTAAACAGGCTGTTGTTACTTTTAGTGGCGTGGGTGGAAGTTTTTCAGCTGCATATGAGAAGGTCTCGAAAACCTTCGTTAGGGGATTTAAGCCCAGTCAGCAGGAGGCTGTGCCGCACTGGATTGAGCGTAACGCAGACTTTGAGATTGATGTCGAAATTAATGTTGCTGTTACAAACATTAGCAGCCTTAAAGAGCTGTCAGTCTTTATGGGGAGTAATCTGGCGTTTGATGAGCTTGTTGCCAGTATTCTGGATGCTGCTCGTGCTTCCTCAGAAAATCAGTGGGGCGAAGGTGCGCAAAACTCCACCGATTTGGCTGCTGACATTGATATCCCAGAAGAGCATGTTCCAGAGATAAAGGTGAGGTCTATTCAGACTAGCAAAGTCTGGAAAGCTATTATGGATACAGAGGTCGAGGGGCTACCAACACTTGAAGTGTCGGGTGAGCCTGTCTTTAATAAAGACAAAACTGGTCTCATGATTCCATATACAGCCAATGGGGAGATTTTAGAGTCGTTCGAGACTGATGACAAAATTAATCTCATCAAGAAAGACGGTGAAAAGCAAATCAATCTTGGTGAGGTAGATCTTCGTAAGAGTACAAAATCTGCACTGTGTTTAGTGTACTCAGGAAAAACCAGAGCTGCTATTAAAGCTGATGATGTGCTCTATCTTCAAAGCAATAAAAACAGGTCATCGCTGACCCGGCGTAAGCGCGCGATAGAGCGTATTTTGGGCCGTCAATCAGTTGTAACAGGGCTGGTTGATTATTTTGACGAAGGCTGCAGTATAGTTCCTGAGCGATTTTCTGTGCCGCCAACTGAGGAAGGTTTCGCAGTCTACCAACGAGAGACTTCAAGCGGGCAGACTATAGGTCTCAATGATGCACAGAAGGATGCTTTTTCAAAGTTGGTAACAAACGGGCCAGTGGGTTTTTTGCAGGGGCCACCCGGTACCGGTAAGACTGAGTTTATTGCCGCATTCTGCCACTACCTGATAAGTGAAGAGGGGGCTAGGAATATCCTTCTTGTTAGCCAGTCGCATGAGGCTGTAAATACTGCGGCAGAGCGCATTCGTGCCCACTGCCGCAGATTGAATACCGATCTCGATGTTGTTCGTTTCAGCAACCGCGAACAGGTAGTCTCAGATGAGTTGCAGGATGTCTATTCCAAGTCGATTGTCACCCAGCAACAATCGAGCTTTAGCGCTGAGCTAAAAAGGCGTTTGTCTCTGATGGCTCCCTCGCTTGGGGTTAGCGCCGGGTTTATCGCGAGCCTGGTTGAGCTTGAGTCGAGGATTCACGGACTGGTCAAAAGCATTGAGCGCCTGGATAAGGATCTGCAAGACGCTGGTGAGGGAACTCTCGAGTCCAAGCAATTGAGTGCAAGCCTGAGTCGAATGCAAGAGGATCTGCTTGAGGCGCTTGCCAGTGACTATGGTATCTCTGCAGCCCCAGAGTCGACTGCTCGGAATATGCTTGAGCAGGCCTATGCCAGTGTTACCGCCAGCCATGGTGTCAGGCCGCATGAATTTAAGCGATGCATGGATCTAATCAAGCTGTCTGAGGAGTTGCTGCAACGTATTGCCACTGATGGCGCCAATTACGATGAGTTTCTAATGCGCGCCAGAACACTTGTCTGTGGAACCTGTGTAGGTGTTGGTCTACCGCACTTGAAGCTTGCTGAAAACCGGTTTGACTGGGTCATTATCGATGAGGCTGCACGTTCTTCACCTAGCGAGCTGGCGATTGCCATGCAGGTGGGAAGCCGAATCCTGTTGGTAGGGGATCATCGGCAGCTTCCCCCAACCTATGCAGACGAGCATCTCAAGGCCATCGCCCGTGATTTGGGACTACATAGTCAATCGGACGATTTTCGGCGGATCATGCGTAGCGATTTTGAGCGCGCTTTTGAGTCTGCTTATGGCCGAGGTGTCAGTGCCACTCTGAAGGTTCAGTACCGTATGCAACCACCGATCGGGGATCTAGTTTCGGAGGTTTTCTACGGTGGTGAGCTAATGACTGGTGTGCGGCCTGTGCCGGAATGCTTTTCGAATGCCCCAGATGTTATCGGCTCAATCGTAACTTGGCTAGATACGGGCGTTCTCGGGAAACAAGCTAATCACTCGGAGCAGCAAGGTAGCACAAGCTTGGTAAACCATGCTGAGGCAAACTCCATAATTAGGATGCTCAAAGATATCGAAAGTGATATGGAATTCAGCTCAGCACTGGTGGAAGAAATGACCGAAACCATGGAGCCTCCTATCGGGATTATCTGTATGTATTCTGAGCAGAAGAAGTTGGTTCGTAAAAAGTTTGCCGAGAAGACATGGTCGGAAGATTTCAAAAAATTGGTCAAGATTGACACTGTTGATAGTTATCAAGGAAAAGAAAATCGCATTGTCATTGTTTCTCTGACGCGATCCTCTGCAGATCTTTCTCCAGGCTTCTTACGGTTGCCGAATCGAATAAATGTGGCAATGTCCCGCGCCATGGATCGTTTGGTTATTGTCGGTGACATGAGTATGTGGGCTGGGCGGAATGCGGAGCTGCCGTTGGGTAAAGTTGCCACTTATATTCAAGATCGTCAGGATGGTGAACGCTACAAGATTGCATCGGTAGAAAATGCAAAAGGAGCTGCATGATGGCTGGTGACGCTTTGGTTTTGTTTGAGGTTGATATCTGTGTGCCAGCGCAGCAGTTCAGAATTGAATATTCTCTGATTGAGAAGGGAGGGCTTCCATTCGTTTCTGAGTTTTTGCTGCGCTTGTTGAAAGTCTCGCCTTTGATGTCGGCTGATATAGCTAGATACTTCGGTTTCACTTCGAAAGAATTGAGTGCGGCACTGACTCCCTTTTTCCAGAAGGGAGAGGTCTCTGTCCAGCCAGATGGGCGGATTGCTCTTTCAGAGAAAGGGCTTCGACTTTTTTCAGGAAATGAAGATTCTCCTAGCGTCAAGTCTAGGCAGGAGTATCGAAGATCATTCACTTTTGACTTGCTAACGTTCTCCTATCTTGGAGGGAGGATTTCATCGGCAAGTACAAAGCGAGCAGTCCTTCTAGATGCCGGTGTTGAAGTTAGGGCTGTTTCACAGCAAAGGGCTGTTGGCGCATTTCAGAATAATTTGCACGAGATATTTCGTCGCGGTGATTTGACAGGACAGGATCAGCAAGATTCTGTCCCGGAATTGTACAAAATAAGCGATGTGAGGAAGAGCTCAGATGTGTGCTTTCTTGTTGAGGAAGCACTGTGCCTTGATGCAGATAGTCTCGATTTGAGTTTTGAGGTGAAAAAGGGGATAGCCGAGGAAGAAGAGTATTTTGAGCGCCGTGCAGCTATGCTGCATAGCCTTAATGGGCGCGACAATGTTGATGATGTTGTTCGATTGGCAGATAGGTTAGGCGATTCAGAAACGATTGATACTCTTTCGAGTGGATGGATGGATTTCAGAGGGGTTGCTCAACGTGCATTGTCGTTTGGTTTGGATGAGCGCCGTGGCGATGTAAGAATCTATGGCTCTTTACAGCTGAATAGAAATTGGGATCAGGTGTGCTCCCTATTGAAAAAGCACCATGAGAAAACTTCTGATTCTGAGCGTGAGGTTGCCACAAGACTTACCTGGCTCGCGCCATGCTCCCATGGGTTGTGGGGTAAAAGCTCTCGCCATGGTCAAGCTTTAAGTAAGTTCGTTGAGTTTGCGGGTTTGAAAAGCAAGCGAAACGACAGGCATGCTTTTGAGGTGGAGATTCTGATTCCCCTGTCGTCTAGCAAAGATTGGCAGTCGAAAAAGGCTGCTAATAACGATTGCGCAGAAGCGAAAGAGTATTTGCACGGTTTTGTTGAGTCTGAAACCTTGGCGCCTCTAGAGGTCTTTATGCTGAGCGGCTGCTTTGCAGTAGTTATCTATCATCTTGTGGTGCCTGACCGTTACCCTGTGCCAATTCCGTTTGGATATATCACTGAGGATCCAGCTCGCGTGAGGAATGTTGAGGGGCTAGTTAGGTCTATTCTTGATGAGTACAGTTCTGAAAATAAGCCAAGGTACTTGGGGAGGTTGGCTGACCTGAACGGCAACAAGTAGAGGTGCTTTATTCGTCCCCGATGCTTAGGGAAATCCTGAAGAAGACTTCCCGTTTCTGGTGAAATAGCCGATCCCGTTGCCTGAGTTTCCCGATGAAGCAAATGACCTTTGCAGACGCCGAGTACGCCGGCAAGCGCAAGCAGACCCGTAACGAGTTGTTCCTGATCGAGATGGATCAGGTGGTGCCGTGGAGGGGTTTGGTTGCCCTGATCGAGCCGCACTACCCCAAGGGTGAAGGGGCCGTCCAGCGTATCCGCTGATGGCGATGCTGCGTGTACATCTGATGCAGAACTGGTTCGGCTACAGCGATCCGGCGATGGAGGAGGCGCTGTACGAGACCACGTTCTTACGCCAGTTTGCCGGGCTGAACCTGGAGCGTATTCCCGACGAAACCACCATCCTCAACTTCCGTCGCTTGCTGGAGAAACATGAGCTGGCAGCCGGCATCCTCGGCGTAATCAATGGCTACCTGGGGGATCGCGGCCTGTCGCTGCGCCAGGGCACTATCGTCGATGCCACGCTGATCCATGCACCCAGTTCGACCAAGAACCAGGACGGCAAGCGCGACCCGGAGATGCACCAGACCAAGAAGGGCAACCAGTACTACTTCGGCATGAAGGCCCACATCGGTGTGGATGACGAGTCGGGGCTGGTGCACAGCGTGGCGGGCGCGCCGGACAGCGTGGCCTGTGCTGACGCGGGATACATTGGAGTGGAGAAGCGCCCCGAGGGTGAAGGGCGCGAGGTCATCTGGCAGATCGCAGCCCCGAGCAGCAGCTACACGCATTTGAGCAAACGCAGTGCCCTTTACAAGGCCGAGCGCAAGATCAAGAACAGCCAAGGCGCAGACACGATCCAAAGTCGAGCATCCGTTCAGGGTGATTAAGCAGCAGCACCTGCGACACCGTCTGTCGCCTGCTTCGATTAGCTTGACTGCACCAATTGGTTACGAGCGTTCGAGATGCCAAGACAACCCCACCCCTTTACCTTCATGTGCACCCGTTGCTCCTGGACAAAAACTACTATCCCGCTAAGTGATGCGCTTGTCATAGGGCGCGACTGGTTCACCCAGTGTCCTAAGTGTGGAAGCGAGTCGCTGAAGCACGTACCTGCTTCGCAGCGGGAGATACTAAAGGCCCGGCTCGAGCAGTTCTTCCGGTTGCATTCGTGAAGTGAGGGTGGCTGAGCGCCTGCTGAGGTTGCGTTTAGCTCTTCTCGGGCTTGCTTCGCCCGGTATGGCGTTACAGCGCAACCAACGAGGCGTGCTGGAGCTGGCCCCCCACGGCGTATGAGCTCGAGACTTGATGCGTTTCCTTAGCTGCTGCACTTGTGTGATGGCGCTGTGATATCGGGGCTTGATACGATTGCTATTATTTGACGCTGCGATTCTGGCGCGCAAGCAGACCTTAAGGATTTCTATGTCTGAAGCGAAGGATACGCTACTCCGGCTTTTCGCTCTGCTACGGTTGATTCCAACCGAGCCTCGACGGATTGCTACGCCTACCTTGTTAGAGAAATTAAGGGACCGTGGCTTCTCTGTCACGCTCCGGTCAATTCAGCGCGACCTGCATCGACTCTCTACACCGTTCTCTCTGCAATGCGACGACAGCGAGACGCCTTTTCGCTGGAGCTTCACTCGCAATGCGCCGCTGAACCTCTTGGAGATGGATACGCCAACCGCATTGGCGCTCTATTTGTCCGAAAGCCATCTTGCGACGCTTCTTCCCCAAGGTGTGATTGATCAGTTGCGCCCGCAGTTTCACAGAGCACGCAACTACCTCGACGGTCTGGGTCGGAACGGTCTGGCGGACTGGGCGCGTCGTGTACGGGCATTGCCCAACGGCAAAACGCTGTTGCCGGCACAGCTGGTACCTGGCGTATGGGGAATCGTGTCTGAGGCGCTATTGACGCAGAGACAGCTTCAAATTGGCTATTGCAGCCGCAGCAAGGAGGCGCTGACGAGTCTCCGAATATATCCAGCAGGCCTAGTTTCCCGTCACTCTATCAGCTACCTGCTGGGTTCCGTCGAGGGCTACGGTGATCTCCGCCAATTTGCGCTTCACCGTATTCACCAAGCCGAAATCCTCAACCTCGCTGCCGATCGTCATCAAGACTTCGATGTTGACCGATACATCGCGAGTGGCGTTTTCAATTTACGCGAGGGCGATGAGCAGGTCGAACTCATTGCCGATGTCCACCCTCAGCTCGCCGCCCTGCTGAGAGAGACGCCGTTGAGCTGTGAGCAAACTATTAGCGTGCGCTCCGGTAGTGATTGGCCACGGCTCGTCGCACATGTGCCACTGGATAGGGAAACGCTTTGGTGGATTTTCGGGCTGAACGACCAGATTCACGTACATGCGCCCCAAGTCTGGGTGGACGAAATAAGGCAGCGACTTGAGTCTCTGCGCAAGATGTACCGAACGACCGAAAGCGGGACCGATACGCCGCTGCGTTAGGTTTTGCTGCGGAAAGACTTGAACTGATCTACAAGCCTCAAGAACGAGCGAAACATGCCGAATCTTGAGTCTGAAAGCATTTTTCGAGGCCGCTTCAGCTCTTCTTTCCAAGGCTGATCGACTTTTTGTACAGAGCCTAGAGCACCCTAATCGCCCGGCTAGACCGCTGCGCAATTTAATTAGAGAGCATGATAATGACCAGCACCGCCGAAAATTTCAGCCGCTTATATAGCGATGTGTCCCAGAGCATAGCCAATGCCATGGCGGACATTGCTGAGCTAAAGGTGGACCATAAAGACGGCCAGCAACAACTGAGCAACATGATGCTCAGACTTCGTGGAATACAGGAAGGGTTCGATCAGGAATTGGAGTTTCTTGAAGAGCATGCTGAATGGGACAGATTCACCATGGCGTTCTTTGGTGAAACAAACGCGGGCAAGAGCACGATCATCGAATCGCTTCGGATCCTGTTCAAGGAGGAGTCACGCCGGAAGCTTTTGGAGGAGAACGATCAAAACCTCGCTTCCTTCGAGTGCGCGCTGCTTGAACACATTGAAAGGGTGCGTGCCGGACTGAACAAAGTTTACGCCGAGCACGCCGCCGAGATTGCATCCATTCGCGAGAGCACAAGGCAGCTTTCCGCGATTGTTCAAGATGAGGCGGAGGCTCGCCTGAAGATTGCTCGGGAAGATATGAGCGCAAGAGTCAGGCGAATGCTGGCGCTCGCTGCGGCGGCAGGTCTCGCAGCTGGAGCAGGCGCTTATGCAATCTTCAGCATGCTGATCGGGGGTTGAGATGGGGCGTCCTGAGGAGTTCGGCGATCTGTTCGATGCCGCTACGCGCAATACTCCGGTTCCGGCACCTGTGCCCGAAAGCCCGAAGCAAATAGTGTTAAAAGCCGCTTCACCGGTGCTACGGCCATTGCTCAATGATGACCTTCCCAGGCTGACGCAGCTGCTGGTCGAGTTCGAACGGCACAGGCAATCGGCACGTCGGGTAGATGGCTCTATCATCGGAACCGGTGAAGCCGATTTCACCAAGGGCAATACGACGTACACCCTCAACTACAGGGATAAGACCTTTCTGCTTGTCGATGTTCCGGGGATTGAGGGTGATGAGGCGCGGTACGTTGACGAGGTTCGCAAGGCGATTGCCAGGGCGCATCTGGTTTTCTACGTCAACGGAACGCACAAAAAACCGGAAAGGGCCACGGCAGAAAAGATCCGCTCGTATCTACGTCGCGGTACGAAAGTCTGCCCCCTATTCAATGTGCGCGGCAGTGCCGATGCGTATGAATTCGAGGAGGATCGTCTTTCACTGGCGCAGCAGGGTGGAGCTGGCGCTGCGTTGGAGCAGACGGTTGAAGTACTGGAGTCGGTGTTAGGAACAGAGGTTCTGCTGTCGGGCCATTGCGTACAGGGTTTGCTGGCCTTCTCTTCGCTGGCCTACGACGCGAAGACGGCCAGTACAACCATTGATCCCACCCGTAATCGTGACCTAGTCATTCAGCAGCGCAATTACCTGAAGTACTTCGGTTCGACGAGGCAAATGTATGAATTCAGCCAGATAAAGGCTGTCGCTCAAGTCCTGCATAGCAGAATCGATACGTTTAGAGACGACATTGTCGAAAGCAACAAAATCAAGGTGAGAGAGTTGCTTGCCGAGAACTTGACCGTTCTCCATGAATGCCTGAATGGGCATCGGGCCTTCATGCTCAGCATTGAGCCCGAGTTCGAAAAATGCCGCTCTGCCTTTGATGAATCGCTCAAGAGCTTCAAGCGACTGGTCTATGCCGGCCGAAAAACTATGTGGATTGGGCTGTTTAACGATCTGATTGATAGGTCTGACGAAATTGTCGCCGAGCACTTCGGTGAGGGTGAGCGTATCCAGGATGAGATCGGTCGAGCCTACAGGAAACTCCAGAAGGATGCTGCCAAGGGGGTGGAAAAAAATCTGGTTGAAAATGTTGAGCAGTTGCAGCAACTGCTTCAGCAGGCAATGACACGTTTGATTGAGGATGTTCAACGTGTTGAGTTTCAACAACGTGTGGATCTTAAGGCGGGCCACAAGTGGGCACTAGAGAGCAAAGACGACTTGGGTTGGGGACTCGGGCTCCTTGATTTTGGTTCGATGGCCTTTCAGATCGGCAGCTATGCGATGGCCGGTTTCGGTATTGGTAGCGCTTTTCCGGGAGTAGGCAATGCAATCGGGGCGGCAGTAGGTGCGGCGATTGGACTGCTCATGAGTCTGGTGAGCTTGTTTGGCGGCAAGGACAAACGCATCAGAAAGGCCCAGTCGCAGGTGAGAGAAAAGATTGAGGAAGTTCAGGACGAAGTCCTGCAGGGGCTAGAAAAGGAGGTTGAAAGTCTCGTAGTCACAATCGAAGGCGCCTTCTACAAGGACATGCTTTCCCAGGTAGATGATCTGTATGACAGCTTGCGTCGGCCAGAGAAGATACTCGAAAAACAGATCGCGATGATGACAAAGTTAAAAGAAAACTTAGAGAAGATGCCATATGGAACAATTCAAGCAGTTCAATATTGAAAAGCAGGCTGCCATCGATACGCTCGAAAATCTCCGCGAAGTCGTGGTTGAGCTTGGCAAGGTTGGCATCGATGTAGACGACGATCTTCAAAAGATTGCTTCGGCCCTGCAGTCTGTTCGGTCCGATGTGCTCCGAGTTGCATTGCTCGGGGCGTTTTCCGATGGGAAAACCAGCGTCATCGCCGCTTGGCTTGGGAAGGTGATGGATGACATGAAAATCGACATGGATGAGTCTTCCGACCGCCTGGCGATTTATAAGCCCGAGGGTTTGCCGGACAAGTGTGAGATCGTCGATACACCCGGTCTCTTTGGCGATAAGGAAAAGAATATTGATGGGGAGCAGGTGATGTATGAGGACGTCACCAAACGTTACATATCCGAGGCTCACCTTGTTCTGTACGTGGTGGATGCGACCAATCCTTTGAAGGACAGTCACACCGATATAGTCAGGTGGGTACTGCGCGACCTCAACAAGCTGACCTCGACCGTGTTCGTGATTAACAAGATGGACGAGGTTACGGATCTCACCGAGCAGGCTCTGTTCCAGGAACAGGCCGTCATAAAAAAAGACAACCTCAAGGCGAAGCTGCAGAGAGCTGCGAACCTCAGTCCTGACGAGATGGCTCGCCTAAACATCTGTTGCATTGCCTCCAACCCAAATGGCCGCGGCCTGAATTTCTGGTTCGGTAAGCCCGAGCAGTATGAAAGTCGTTCCCGAATAAACGATCTCAAGGCTGTGACCGGTCAGATTCTTAAAACGAACGTGCCCGAAGTGCTTATTGCTAAGACGGGACTGGACGTCGTCAGGGATCTGGTGGGCCAGAGAGTGGCCTATGCAGAAGGTCAGTTGATGGAGTTGGAGGTTTTTGCTAAGCAGAATGAACAGGAGTCTGCTCGCATCAGGGACGATATCAGCCAAGGAAGACGCGAGGTAAAGCGTTTGGCCGGAGAAGCCTTCAACGAGCTTCGGGGGCTCGAAAGTCGTTTGCTAGGGCGGCTGCGACCGCTGGCGCTCGAGGATATTCGGGGCTTTCTCGACGACGAGATTGGTTATTCTGAACAAGGCGCAGGGTACATATTGCATGGTCAAATCAAGACCGTGATCGACAGGTTCTTCGACATGTCGTCTGCTGTGACCAGCCGCCTTTCGCGGGATATTGGAAGCCAGCTCAACTCAAGCGAGAGCTTTGTCAGCTCCATGGGGCAGGGCGCACTCAAATCATTGGGCGGAGCCGCAAAGAGCCTTGCAGGCGTAAGCCCTGAGGCTATCAAGGCCACCATATTTGTCGCACGCGACACACTCGGCAAGCTGACGGGTTACGTCTATAAATTCAAGCCGTGGGAAGCAACAAAGCTAGCGGGGAATATCTCCAAGTGGGCGGGGCCGGCGGGCGCGGCCTTTACGCTTGGGGCAGATCTTTACGGAGCCTATAAGGAGCGTGAACTAGAGCAAGAGCTTTTGCAGACAAAGGCTTCGATTGCCGAACTAATCAAGGATGCTTTCAAAGACATATATGATGTGCTTGGTAACGATGAGCGAGTGTTTGAATTCTTCGCTCCACAGATCAAACAGTTCGAGAAAATCGTCGCGGAAATAGACGGAAAGAGCGATGAAATACGGGCCAGCAGGGAGAGAGTCAGGCTTGTTCAGCAGAAACTCAAGGCCCTGGAGCTTCCGGGGACCGTCGCGAGACCTGCTCTAGCTTCCGTATAGTGTCGGTGCCGATATGGCCCGTGGCTGGGTCGTATCGGTTATCCAGTCATGCTAGGCCGACCTATCTTCTGCATCGGCGGCCAGTATGCCTCGGTTTCGAAAATACGCATGGGTGCCGTCTGCACGCTTTATCACGCCCACGTAATGCGAACGCGCAAAAAAAAGATGCCGCGGTTAGCGTGAGCAACCGAGCGGCTGCTCACGCTAGTTCATCCAGAATTCCGAATCGCTGTTGGGCTGGCACACGACCGACCCAAGGTACTGCCGGAAGCGCCGTATTGGATTCGGTTGCTCTTATAAGCAGCCCTGTTCCGCAAGCGACACGCAGCCTTCCTGGCTGACGACGACGTGATCCAAAGTTCGCACCCCGACCAGACTCAGCGCTTCCTTTAGATTGATGGTCAGCGCGCGATCCGCCTGGCTAGGTTCGGGATCGCCGGAAGGATGGTTGTGAACCAGGATCATGGCAGCAGCGTTGTGCTCCAGAGCAATCTTGACGACTTCCCTGGGGTAGACGCTTGCACCATCCAAGGTGCCCCTGAACAGCTCGTGGAAGGCAATGACCCGGTGCTTGCTGTCCAGCATCAGCAGAGCGAAGACTTCGTATTCATAGGCCTCCAGCACGGCCTGCAGGTGGCTGAATACATCCCGTGGCGCGGTCAGTTGTCGTCCCCGGCGCAGGCGTAAGCTGGCCAGCTGTTTGGCCATCAGTAGGATGTCGGCTTCGGTGACCGGCGATTCGATCAGGTAGGTGCCAGCGGTCTCGCCGGCCTTGATTTTGTGCAGTCTCATCATCAGCTCCTTTGGCAGGGTGGTCAGCTCAGGCATTCAGGGATTGGTGCTGGGCTTCTAGCTTTTCAGCCAGGCTGGGCTTGCCCGAGGGGTGAGTGGTGGATCTAGAGCGGTGCTCATCGCTGCTGCTTTCAGCGGGGAAGAACTCCTCGACGATGGCGCCGACGTCTTCCTCGCTGTCCTCGAAGGCGCCGTTGCCGAAACCGCGCTTTGCCGCTTCGTCTAGCGCGTTCTGATCGAAACCCGCCGCTTGCCGCTGTTCATCGAGCTCACCGGCCAAGCGCAGCGCCTCAGTCATGTCCATGCAGCTGCGTACTGTCAGGTCGGTGTAGAAGATCGGCGTGCCGTGGCTCTGGCGAGTGGACTTGCCGCGTAGTCGCAGCTCTAACGGCAGGCAAGCCAAGCGGTTGCCGGAGATGGCCTGGAAGTAGTGAAGGCGAGCGGCCAGGGTGCGGATACTGTTGAAGCCGGTGGTGCGGAACACAAAGCTGCCCAGCGGATCCTCGTCGCCAATGACCACGTTCAGCCGGCCATACGGCTTGCAGGCACCGCCTTTAGCCAGCGAGCAGGCATCCGGTGAAGGGCAGGGCAGTACCTGCATGCCGTCCTGGTTAACCCGCTTGCAGGTCTCGCCATTGCCTACGCAAACGGGGCGACCCGATTGCCGGTCAAAAAGTGTGTAATCCGCTCGGAAATTCAGCTCCGGTTCATTGAACAAAAGACGTACCGGAATGCTGCGCAGCTTGTCGTCTTTACCTTGGCGCAGCTCATCATTGAGCGGATGCACTAGCCAACCGTCGCGGCTCTGTACCTGGGAAGTGATGGTGAATTGATCGTCCTTTTCCGGCAGGCGCTTGCCGTTCTTTTCGATGACCTTGCCGATGGAAATCCGCCCGAGCACCGGCGGAGTAATAGCCAGACCTTTGAGCATGGTGGTTCTCCTGGAAATGAAAAAAGGCCAGCCACACAGCGCGAACTGCATGGGCTGGCCTAGGGGGGGAGTGATGAAGAGGTTGAAATTAGCCGACCAAGAAACGCCGTGCGCCGGGTTTGATCAGCGAATATTTGGCTTTTAGGTGCGGTCTCTCCTTGAGTAGCCGGGCCACGTCGAAGCCGATGCTGTCTTTGGCTTTACGCCAACTGATGTATCCGCCGGTGAAATCAGCCCGACCCGCTTCGCCCATGGCCTGTTGCAGCATCTGCTTGAGCTGGGCTTCACGCTTTTCCTTATCGGCAATCGCTTGGCGCAGTGCTTTGAGCTCAATGTAAGCCGCTGACAATCCAGCATGACCGCTGAAATCAACGGTCTCGCCTGAATCCGTTGGAAACAGGCAGCGTAGAGCGGTCTCGGCCGAAGCTGAACCGTCAGCGGGTGGTGGGGTATCCGTTTCCACGTACTGCCAGAAACGGTGTTCGAGCTCGATCAGGCGAGCAATCATCTGCTCATCTCGCTCAATGCGATGAATCTCCAGGTGTTGCCCACCGAGCACAACCGCCACATCGGCAGCCTGCTTGCCTGTAACGGCGAGCTGGTGCATCACCTGCAACTGCACATATTCCGGCACGCCCTCTTTCCAGAGGCGTGCCCCGTTTATGCCGGCTGTCTTGCATTCGAGGATCTGCACGTCGTCGGCACCGATAACCTCTCGGTCTATATTGGCCAGCATCCAGGACAGCTCCGGATCAGGGTGCTGCAGTACGGCATTGACGCGGCGGACCTTGTTTTTGGTGCGCTTACTGTAGTGCCACGCCACAATGGGTTCCAAGACGTTGCCCCAGTACATTGGGCTGTCCTCATCATCAGGATCGGTTTTTGGCAGTCCGGTATCGCGTCCGGTCTTTTCCAGCCACAGCTCCAGCTGCGACTTGTAGGGGTTGAGGCCGACGGCTGCAGCTGCATCGGAACTGCCGATGCCTTGCTTGCGGATCTGCAGCCAGTCTTCGCGAGGCAATTCCTTGGTGCTGATCAGGCGTAGAGCTGGTCGGGAGTTGCTGGGGCTGCGGTTCAATGAAATGGCTGACATCATGCTTCTCCTGCAGACATAAAAACGCCCAGCCAGCGTGAAGCTGACCGGGCGATACGGTTGAGATGGGGCGGGTTAGGCAGTGAGTTGCAGGGCTGCATCCAGGGCGCGTTGCTTGATCTGTGCGCCTTGGCCAAACCAAGCAGAATCCAGCCGGTATTCGGTGCTGCGTGCACGCCGCTCGTGATCTACGTATTCGGTCACGGCATTGAGCAAACCCCATGCAGTGCCTTTGGCCGACTCCAGCTGACTGCCCCGGCCACGGCCTTCGAACAGCTCCTGAACCTTGCGCAGGGCGCGCTCGTTGGGCAGCTGTTCAGGAAGCTGGCTGGTCGGACTGACCTCGCACATGACGTTAATAAAGAAGCCCATTGCCTCATGCCACTGCACCTTGCGCTCAGCCAGATGGCGCATGCGGTACATGAAGTCGTCCCATTGCGAGACGGCTATACCGAGCTGCTTCTTTACCATATTCGGATCGAAGCGAGTGTTGTGCGGCACTTTGATCGCTCGGCTGGTGCTGTCCAGGGCGATGGTCAGGGTGTTGTTGCACACCACGCGAACAGTGGTCGGCGTTGCGGTGGTGGCCAAGGTACCGTCGCACGACGTAGCCAAAAGCAGATAGCCGTTGACCTGGTCGTTACGCTTGATCGCCGTGCCTTGCCCAGTGCGTGCAAGCGCCCAGAACTTGCGCCCACCCTTGAGCACACCAGCGGTTTCCAGCTCGTAGCCGGAGACCTCGGTGAGATCCCGGTAGAACTCCAGTACCTCGCGTGGCTGCACTGTTTGATAACGATTGGAGACCACCGAAAGCGGAGCCTTAGTATCTGAACGGTAGAGCACCTTCTGTTCCGGAAAGGAATGGATCGTGCCCAAGTGACCGATGGCATCCGATTTGAAGTGCACAGGGCTTTCCAGGATTTGCCAGTCCATGCCGGCTTCACGTTGCCAGATTTCAATAGGTTGTTTCTGCGGCAGGTTGTTGCCTAGGCCGTGCCAAGGGGTGGCGCCAGCGTAGGCCATGGCTTCGACGAGATGAGCCATTGCAGTACTCCTTTATGGTTTATACGTCATAACGTTTCATTGATTGGTAAAGGGAGTCAGCGATCACTTTGTGTAAAAGCAGTGCCGCAGTGGTGACACTCATAATTGTCGAGTACGTGAGAATCGATCTCCTCACCCATCTTGGCTCCGGCAAGGCCCCCGGCAGTTCCACCTGCCAGGCCACCTAGAATCGCGCCCGCTAGGCTTCCCAGCGTCATCCCTACTGGACCAGCGAAAGCCCCAATAAGAGCGCCGCTTTTTGCACCGGCCATAGCGCCGGCTGCTCCGCTCGCTGTACCGCCAACGGCACCGACAGCACCGCCGATCTTGCGACCATGATTGCGAGCCACGACTCGAAGAGAACCGCAGGAAGGACAGCAAATACTCATCATTCAGACTCCTGTTCAAAAGAAGATACCCAAAGGTAGAAACGAGCCTTTCGTGCCCGTCTTCCTATGGGTAATACATCTCTTAAATCTTTTTGAATCAGGTTTGGCCTACAAAACTAGGAACTCACGGCTCTGAGGTTTGATGGCTATTCCAGCTATTAGTAGCTGGAATGCTGTTTACCCTTTTCAAAATTCATAACGTTAGGCAACGTTAGCTCATTTTTCTTTGGATCTAGATTCATGGCTTATAGGATCTGCGCAACCAATCAAAAGGAGAACGCAATTATGTCCAGCAAAAGATTAGAGCCATTGGTAATGCTTCGTCTTAGAGATGTTTTAAATCGAACAGGACTTTCAAGGTCAACTATTTACAACAAGCTAGATGCAAGTTCACCGCACTACGATGAGAAATTTCCAAGGCAGGTGCGTGTTGGGAGTGGGGCAGTACGATGGATAGAATCCGAAATAGATTTATGGATTGAGAAGTGCATAGTTTCATCAAGGGAAAACGGTGCGCAATAGATTGCTATTGGGGATGGGTAAGTAGGTCTAATGTCAACTGGAGAAAGGTATGAGCTATAGAGGTGAAAAGTGGAATAAAGAGTGTGATGTTGTGCTAGACGATGATCGAATTTCAATTAGTTCGCTGCCGTTGTTGAGCTCTGCAATAAATGAGGCGGAGCGCAATATACAAGCGCCGAGAGGGCTGCTTTTGAATGCTGCATTAACAGCAGCCTCCATAGCTTTGCAGGGGCTCATAGACGTAAATAAGCCGAACAATCAGAAGGTTCCTGTTTCCTTGATGCTTTTAGCTATAGCGAATTCAGGAGAAAGAAAGTCTACGGCTGACAACGTTTTTTTAAGATCTATTAGGGAGTTTCAATCCAAACAGGCCGTGGCGTTCTCCGCAAAGCTGCAGGATTGGAGGGCGGCGCATGACGGTTGGTCCGTTAGGCGTAAAGCGGTTCTAAGGAATATTGAAAAACAAATGTCGAAAGGACTATCGACTAAGGAGGCTGAAGAGGCACTAGTTACGCTAGGTCGTGAGTTTCCAGTGAGGCCAAAAGAATTCAAAATACTTTATGAGGACTCAACATCTGAAGCTCTGTTTTATGGAATGTATAAAAACTTGCCTGCGGCGGGTTTGGTTTCTAGTGAGGGGGGAGCGGTTCTAGGTGGTCGAGCTTTTAACGATCTTTCAAAGCAAAATACAATTTGGAGTGGAGATAGTATTACGGTTGATCGTAAGGCATCAGAAAGCTTTCAGCTTATTGGAGGGCGGTTGACAGTTTCAATGATGGTGCAAGACAGTGCTTTTTCAGAGTACATGAAAAATAAGGGAGAGCAGTCAAGAGGCTCCGGACTGTTGGCAAGATTCTTATTATGCCGCCCTCAATCTAAGCAAGGCACCAGGTTTATTGACGGTGTAACAGCGACATGGTCGTGTGTGGATAAATTCAATGAGCGCATTGAACAACTTCTGGTAAGAAATTTGAAGAAATTTGAAGCTAAGGCTTTTGGAAGGGATCTAATACATTTTGATGATGATGCTTCTCGGTATTGGATAGGCATTGCAAATGAAATCGAATCAAAGATTTGCAAAAATGGATTGATGGATGGGTTGGGAGATCATGCTTCAAAACTTGCGGATGTAATTTGTCGACTGGCAGCGTTGTTCCACTATTTTGAAGGGTTTACTGGAAATATCTCAATCAGTACGCTGAAAGCAGCCGAGGGTGTCGCTAAGTGGTACTCAGATAATTTTATAAAATTATTTAGCTGTGCAGCCAGGGAGAATTTTGACGCGCGAGAGTTGGATGTTTGGCTAGATACGTTGCGAATGTCTGGTAGGCGGGTGATTAAAAAAAATTATATTAGGCAGTATGGACCGGTTAAGTTTAGAAAGAAAGATACTATTGATAGATTGCTTGGTTATCTCGTAAGTAATGGAGTTGTACAATATTGTTCATGGCCTGGTGATAAGACAATTTATGTGGATGTCAGCCCAAGGCAGGGCGTTATGCCGGCCATACCGATTTACGTGAATTCCACTAACTTCTCAACGATCTAAGTCTGATTGGACCTCTCTGCCTTCAAAGTTTTGTTGTGAATACTCTAAATTCATGAGCATCTTGTTGGTATTAATTTTTGGTTTACTATTTAATTTAATAGTTAATTAACTATAGCCATATGGTTATCTAGTTCAATGATGCTTTACATTAATGCTTAATGCCATGATGCCAACATCATGGCATTGTTAGAGGTAATGGTGATTCATGATGTATGAGGATAAAGACTGGATTGATTATGAAGGTGTAACAGGATTGATAGTAGAGGATCTTGAAGAGATTCCTCTACTAAGGCTAGAGGAAAGCTTGTTGCTTGATCTGCGTAGGATTGAAAAAATGATGAGGCGCTTGGAGATTTGTAAAGAGAGTAATCTTTTTACATGCTTCATTGAGAGAGGGGTTGTGAGGATAAAAGCTAAAAGGCTGGGGAATGATTTTGTGTTGAGTTTACTTCAAGGTGTATATAAGTTTGATTATCATTTTCCAGTTCATGAGGTCAATCCTTACATTGAGGTTTTTTATAAATGCATTAAGCGTCTCGATGAATCATTTATGTTTGATGGTTGGGAGAGGTTGATTGATAAGGATGCTGTGGTCTTTTCAGAAGCAATGAACCGTCTCGTTTGCTTTGCACGAAGTGAGATGTCCGGCAAGGCTTTCAAAAAATTGAAAGGCCGGTTTTATAAGGCATCAAAAAAAAGATCAGACAGCTTGGATAGTTACATAGATGCACTTTTCGATAAGCACTCTAGGTTGCTTGTGGTCAGAGTTGATCTTTCTTATCGCGCCGACTTCTTTAACAAAGACGATAGATTTGATGAAAAGCTAGCTCTTGTGAAAGCGCATTGGGCTGCGATGCAAAGGGATCTTTACAAGGGAAAGCCAGCTGATAGCCTTCTTGGATTCGCCTGCAAGCTTGAGTATGGGCAGTTGAAAGGGTTTCATCTCCATCTGTTATTGTTCTATAACGGTTCAGTTCGTCGTCAAGATGGTGTATTGGGCAAAATGGTGGGAGAGCATTGGAAATATTCTGTCACAGCTGGCGCAGGGACATATTTTAACTGTAACGCTGTGAAGACGAAATATCGGCACTTGGGAATAGGTATGATTAATTTTGATCAGACGAGGTGTAGAGATGCTTTAAAAAATCGTGTGGCATCTTATCTTACTAAAATTGATTACTGGGTTCGTTTGTCTCCATGTAAAGGGAGAGCTTTCTTTAGAGGTAATATGCCCAAGAAGAATACAGTGAAGAGAGGGCGCCCTAGAAAGCTCTATAGATTGGTTGCTTCTGAACTTTAAAGGCTGTTATTTGTTTGTCTTTTTTACTTTTAAGCTGATGATGGTGGTGGCTGCGGTAGCCATAATTTTTGTGAATCCGTGTTTATTGATGAGTTCGCTTTCTATTGTTTGTGCTTTGTCCCGCCTTCCGCCTTTCTTCAAGAAATTATCTTCGACAGCTTTTGCAGTTTCGTTGATTATGGTTAGTGCGCTTGATCGATGATTACCAGTTACTTTGTTGCTTGTTTTTTTTGGGGCTGATCGATAAAGCTCATCTGGGATCACAGATAAGGCTGCTTGCTCAATAAGGCGAGCTTTAGGGGTGTTCCATTTTTCGCTTAGCCAGTCTTCAATATTTTTGAGAATTTCATCTCGATTGTTATGGTTTATTCTTGAAAAGAATAAATCAGACGCTCTGTTGAGAACTAAGAGCTTTTCGGACATCCAGTAGTCTTTGATAGTTGAGTTTGCCTCGCTATTTGTGTCGCCAGTTAGTTTGGCCTTTAGTGAGCTATATGCGTCAGACGTTATATGGATGTCGTTTTCGGTTAAAGGGAAATCTATTAATGATGGCTCTCCTGCTCGTGATGACAGAAATACTCCTGAGTCAATAAATATTGGTGTAAGTGGCGAGTGAGCATTTCTAAATAACTGTTGTGCTGATTTTTTTGTAAGTGTTCCTTCAGTTGTCTGAAGGTAAATTGATTGGAATTTATTTACTAACGTCTTGCCGAAACTTATCGCATCAAGCCAATCTGTGAGGGATATAGTTAAAAAGAGCACATTTTCGCTTAGCTTGTTGCAGGAGTCATGCTCGTCGCTAAATGGTGTCCCTTTTCGCTTCTTGTAATGGTCTTTTATGGTTTTTGGTTCATTTGAATTTAGAATGATTGCTGAGCCGGATGTGTAAATATCACAATTTCCAGGGCGACGAACTAAAAGGTCTATTTTTAATTGAATAAGATTTTCTTTCAGCTCTGACTCTGAGAGTTTATATTCTTTCCGAATTTCTGTGATAGGTATTATTTGGCTATTGCTGTTTTCCATTCTTTAGTCCAGATTCTGAGCTAGCCATTAAAATGTGAATCATCTTTTTGAAGGAGATTTGATAAGTGGTCGCCAAGGATGTTCCAAGCATTAGCCATTTCTTTTGTATAGCTGTGACGTTGGTATGTTCGTTTCACCTTATTTTCTTCGGTATGATTTAGGCATCGCTCTGCTACCTCAGGAATAACACCCAGCGCAGTCATCAAAGTTGCACCTGTCCGCCTTAGATCGTGTGGAGTCCATTTTCCTCCTTTTAGAATTAAAGCTTGAGCGTTGGCGCTGCGGTTGCTCATTACTTTTTGGTTTGTTTGGCGCTGCCTGTCCCCCAATTGTTTGGTCACGGTCTTCGAACAGACAGGGCCGGTATTTTTTGTATTGGGGTAACACCATTGACTTTTGTTAGATAAAATTTTGATTTTTTCGAATTGTTGAATCGCAAATTTGGAGAGGCTGATACTGTGAGCCTTTCCATTTTTGCTGTCTTCTGGGGGGATAAGCCAAATACCGGTATCCAGATCGACATTATCCCAACGAGCATTTATTAGTTCGCCAATACGGCAGCAGGTAGAGAGCGCAATCCAGATTGCTGCCTCTGTCGAGGGGAGCAGACCGGCTGCTGGTGCTTGCCTCGCTAAAGCACGAAGTTCTTCGTCGTTCAGCACCCTGTCTCGTTCAACGTCCTTGCCACCAATCTTCGCTTTGCGGATGCTAGCGGTAGGGTCGTGATCGATTAAGTCCCTATCAACGGCGAATCGGAACATTTGCCGCATAAGGCTGAAGATCATCTTGGCCATCCGATTTACGCCACGGGCAAGCAAAGCGTCCGTCACTTCGGTGATATGGCCTTTCTTTACCTCATCGATAGGTATGCTGCCTAGGAGTGGCAAGACGTCCTTATTGAACATGCGGCGTACTTCATCTCCGCCGTCTTTACGGTTGATCAAATCAACCTTGGCCCAGTGATCAAATAGGTCTTGGACGGTCTTTCTGGCGGCTTGTCGAGCCCGTGCTTCTTCTGCAGCGGCTTTCTCGGCTGCAACTCGGGCTTGCTCTGCTTCACGAGCCGCTTTTCGATCATCTTCTTCGGCCTGAATGTACTCCCGCAGATCGCGAATTCCACCCTGATAGAGACGCGAAAGCTCGCCTGCCTTCGTCCGGGCTTCCTTTAGGGTTAATCCATCTACCCCGGCTGGGTCATACACCCCAAGCGGAAGGAAAATGCGCTCACTGCTTGAGCTCGTGTAGCGAAAGTAAAAATGGCGTTCCCCATTCGGTCGTAGCCTTGCCATGAAGCGACCGCAACCACGCGGCGCATCTTCGATTAGCCAAGTCGGCTTATCTGGCTTTGCATTCATTTGTTTGTCGGTAATCGTAGCCATCGCATCCTCGCCAATCCCGGTCACCGTTTGGTCACCGTTTCTCGTAGGCTTGCTTGGTATCCTATTGCATGCGATTGGACAGAGAAATCCCTGGATGGCCTGTTTTTACTGGGTTACATCTCTTGCTTTGGATTTCTTTGTAAGGTAATGGATCATGAATTACCTTTATGGGGTGCAAGGGGTCGAGTGTTCGAATCACTCCGTCCCGACCAAAAAAACCTAAAAAATCCAGTCACCTCGCGGTGGCTGGATTTTTTTATTTCTGGGGCCTGCAAAATACCAGCAAAACCCCTCGTCAAGCTGCTGGGCGCGGGCTGAGCTATGTTTGGGCTCGAATCGCCACCTGTATCGCTTGGGCAAAGGGAAACAGCATGGATCGCCTGTTTGCGAACTTGTCGCCAGAGAGCTCTATGTAGTGGTCAACCCGTCCCGGGCAGTGGGTTAAGTTTCTCTTCGGCCACCGCCGGTGGTAGCCCGCCGTTGCACTGATGCGGTCTGATCCAGTTGTGGCGGTGCATCAGGTAGTGGCTGATGTCCCGCTGAGCTTCCTGTGCCGTCAGGTAGCCAGTTGCCGGAATCCACTCTGACTTTAAGCTGCGAAACAGGCGCTCCATCGGCGAGTTGTCCCAGCAGTTTCCTCGGCGGCTCATGCTCTGCTGCATCCGAATGGAGCAGCATCTGCTTTGGCTTGCCGCGCTACTCGTAGGCCATATCGAGGGCTTTGATTACCGGCTCGGCATCCGGTTTGGCGGAGAACGCCCAGCCAATCACCCGACGCGTGTGCAGATCCAGCACTGCGGCCAGGTAGTGCCGACAACCTTGCACCCATACGTAGGTGATGTCGCCGCACCACACTTGGTTCGGGCGCTGGACAGCGAAATCGCGATTCAGCCGATTCGGGATATCCCGGGCGCTCAACCGTGGCCTGCTTGTAGGCGTGTGCGCTCGGCTGCTTGCTGACCAGCCTCAACTCACGCATCAGTCTACGCACACGGAAACGGCCAATCGCCACGCCGTCCTCGTGCGGCATGCCCAGGATGCTTCGGCTGCCAGCCAGGCCTCGGCTTTGGCTAAACAACTCGCTGGCCCGACTACGTAGCGCGACGCGGCGAGCATCGACACGGCGACGTCGAAGGCGACGTCGAAGGCGACGGGCCTAGTAGCAAGACCGCGTCCCATCGAAGGCTGAACAGACCACTTCTACCGGCTCCTGCTCACTCAAGTGGTCTATCGGCGCGTACGATCGAGTTCGTCCTATCAAGAGAGTGGTAGCCTTTTTTAATATTGCTTTCTCCCGCTCCAGCCGATTGATCCTGGCCTCTAGCTCTTGGAGTTTCTGTTGCTAGGGTGTCAGTGCTTTGCTATTTGGGGTAACGCCCTGGCGCTCGTCTTGGAGTTGTTTCACCCGGCGGCGTAATGCCGAGTCCACGACGCCCAGCGAACGGCAGGCCTCGATATGGCTGTAGCCCTGATCTAGTGCCAAGGCAGCTGCCTCGGTGGAAAACGTACGTCGTTGCTTGCTCATCGAGCACCTCTTGATGGCGAGGATTTTCGCCAAAATCGGTGTCTGGGATCAGTAGACCACTACACTAGCCGGGTTGCCAGGTTGGTTTCGGCTATTGACCTGGGAAGGAGGGGGCTGGCGGTGTGGCTCGATGAGGGTGAGATGGTTGCCTTGGCGGCCGACGTGCTTACGATAAATACGTAGGTTTGCGTGTATTTGATCCGCAAAATGCACTGTGGGATAACTTGCTTTGCCTAACAAGAAAACGCCCGGCGTGCGGCGCCGGGCGTCTGAGGGTGCCTTATCCTGAAGGCCTATAGGCCTACTTCAGGTTGGCGCTTTGCTCTAACTTAGCGAGGCAGGTCGCGCTGCGGGTGGCCAGTGTACAGCTGGCGTGGGCGACCGATCTTCTGCCCCATCGCAATCATTTCTTTCCAGTGCGATATCCAGCCGACTGTGCGTGCCAGTGCGAAGATCACTGTAAACATGCTAGTCGGAATGCCAATCGCCTTGAGGATGATGCCGGAGTAAAAGTCAACGTTCGGATAAAGGTTGCGTTCGGCGAAGTAGGGATCATTCAGGGCGATCTCTTCAAGCTTCATGGCGAGTTCAAGCTGCGGGTCGTTGATGCCGAGTTCGCTCAGTACTTCGTCGCAGGTCTGCTTCATCACCTTTGCGCGTGGATCGAAATTTTTGTACACGCGATGACCGAAGCCCATCAACTTGAACGGGTCGTTCTTGTCCTTGGCCTTGGCCAGGAATGCCTCAATGTTCGAAACATCACCGATCTCATCCAGCATGGTGAGTACGGCTTCGTTGGCGCCGCCGTGTGCTGGGCCCCAAAGTGCTGCAATGCCTGCCGCGATGCATGCGAAAGGGTTGGCGCCAGTAGAGCCGGCAAGGCGTACGGTGGACGTCGATGCGTTTTGCTCGTGATCTGCGTGCAGAATGAAGATGCGATCCATGGCTTTGGCCAGGACCGGGCTGATCGGCTTCACTTCACACGGTGTGTTGAACATCATGTGCAGGAAGTTTTCGGCGTAGTTAAGATCATTTCGCGGGTACATCATCGGCTGACCCATGGAGTACTTGTATACCATGGCAGCGAGAGTCGGCATCTTGGCGACCAGGCGGACCGCGGAGATCTCGCGATGATGTGGGTCGTTAATGTCTAGGGAGTCGTGATAGAAGGCTGAAAGTGCGCCTACAACGCCGCACATGATAGCCATCGGGTGCGCGTCGCGGCGGAAGCCGTTAAGGAAGGACTTGAGCTGCTCATGAACCATTGTGTGGTTCTTGACGGTGCTGATGAACTTCGCTTTTTCTTCAGCTGTTGGCAGTTCGCCGTTGAGCAGAAGGTAGCAGGTCTCGAGGTAATCAGCTTTTTCGGCCAGCTGCTCGATCGGGTAGCCGCGGTGTAGCAAAATACCCTTGTCACCATCGATATAGGTGATCTTGGATTCGCAAGAGGCGGTGGACATGAAGCCGGGGTCGAAAGTGAAGCGACCCGTGGAGGTCAAGCCTCGTACGTCGATTACGTCGGGCCCTACGGTGCCGGATAGAACGGGCAGTTCGATGGCGTCTGCGCCTTCGATGATCAACTGCGCTTTGTTGTCAGCCATGTATGGCCTCCTGTTTTATGCTTGGAATCATCATGGCCCCCCACGCAGGGCCCGCATCACTATAGTGAGATAAATCACAAAGTCAATTTGGGCGAGCCGCCAGCTGTAGAGGGGTTTAGGGGTGAATTCGCATCACAGAAAAGGCTATTTACGCGAATTACAAACCCAGGCGCCATCCGCCTTTAGTGGCACTTCACCACATTGTCATTAGCGACCTAACTGTTTATAATCGGCGACCGACCGGCAGGGGCCTTACAGGCAGTTTCCTGTGGGTTGTCACTCGTGGGTGGCGGGTACCGCTGCGTGCTCTTCCCAACAACTTTGCCCTGCGGTTTCGGGGCTCTCAAGTGTGATAAAAAGCCGTGAAAAGCCAACGACCTGTAAACCTAGATCTTAGGACAATAAAACTCCCAATCACTGCTTACACCTCAATCCTTCACCGCATTTCCGGCGTGATCTTGTTTGTTGGTGTGGCCGTTCTACTGCTTGCGCTTGATGTCTCTTTGTCTTCTGTCGAAGGCTTTGAAGATGTGAAGGCGTATCTCGGTAGTCCGCTGGCTAAGCTGGTGGTCTGGGCTTTGCTCTCTGCCTTGCTGTATCACCTGGTGGCCGGTGTGCGCCATCTGGTCATGGATACCGGCCATGGCGAAACGCTGGAAGGCGGGAAGCTAGGCTCGAAAATCGTTTTGGCCGTATCGGCGGTGCTGATCGTTCTGGCGGGAGTTTGGATATGGTAACCAATGTCACCAACTTTTCCCGCTCGGGTCTTTATGACTGGATGGCTCAGCGCGTTTCAGCGGTGGTCCTGGCGGCTTATTTTCTGTTCCTGATCGGATACCTCATGGCAAATCCGGGGCTGGACTACGCTCAGTGGCATGGGTTGTTCTCTGCTCAGTGGATGCGCATCTTCAGTCTCCTTGCACTCGTTGCCCTCAGCGTTCATGCGTGGGTTGGTATGTGGACGATTTCCACTGACTACCTGACCAGCATGGCTATCGGTAAGTGGGCAACCGGCGTGCGTTTTCTCTTCCAGGCGGTGTGTGGCATAGCCATGTTCACTTTCTTCGTCTGGGGCGTGCAGATTCTTTGGGGTATCTGATCCATGGCTAGCATTCGTACTCTTTCCTATGACGCCATCATTATTGGTGGTGGTGGCGCGGGCATGCGTGCCGCGCTGCAGTTGGCTCAAGGTGGCCACAAAACGGCGGTGGTTACCAAGGTTTTCCCGACGCGCTCGCATACTGTTTCCGCGCAAGGTGGCATCACCTGCGCTATCGCTTCGGCTGACCCGAACGACGATTGGCGCTGGCACATGTACGATACCGTCAAGGGCTCCGACTATATCGGTGACCAGGATGCTATCGAATACATGTGTTCAGTTGGTCCGGAAGCTGTGTTCGAACTCGAGCATATGGGGCTGCCGTTCTCCCGTACCGAGCAGGGTCGTATTTACCAGCGCCCATTCGGTGGTCAGTCCAAAGACTACGGCAAGGGCGGTCAGGCGGCTCGTACCTGCGCAGCTGCTGACCGTACCGGTCATGCGTTGCTGCATACTCTGTACCAGGCCAACTTGAAGGCGGGAACGTCCTTCCTCAACGAATGGTATGGCGTAGACTTGGTGAAGAACCAGGATGGCGCTATCGTCGGCATCATCGCGATCTGCATCGAAAACGGCGAAACGGTCTATATCCGTTCCAAGGCTGTTGTGCTGGCGACCGGTGGTGCCGGTCGAATCTATGCATCGACTACCAATGCGTTGATCAATACCGGTGATGGAATCGGTATGGCGCTGCGTGCTGGTGTGCCGGTTCAAGACATCGAAATGTGGCAGTTCCATCCGACTGGTATTGCCGGTGCTGGCGTACTCGTGACAGAAGGGTGCCGCGGCGAGGGTGGCTATCTGATCAACAAGCATGGCGAGCGCTTCATGGAGCGTTACGCGCCAAATGCCAAAGATCTGGCTGGCCGTGATGTTGTTGCTCGATCGATGGTCAAGGAAATCCTGGCTGGCAACGGCTGTGGTCCGGATGGTGACCACGTGATGCTGAAGCTCGATCACTTGGGTGAGGAGGTTCTGCACAGTCGTCTACCTGGCATCTGTGAGCTGTCGAAGACCTTCGCGCACGTTGATCCTGTAACTGCTCCGGTGCCTGTGGTTCCGACCTGTCACTACATGATGGGTGGCATCGCCACTAACATTCATGGCCAGGCGATGACCCAGGATGCCGACGGTAATGACAAGATTATCGACGGGCTTTTTGCGGTAGGCGAAGTGGCATGCGTATCGGTTCATGGTGCCAACCGTCTGGGTGGCAACTCGCTGCTTGACCTTGTTGTCTTCGGCCGTGCGGCCGGTCTCCATCTGGAAAAAGCTCTGAAGGATGGTATCGAGCACCGCGGTGCGACTGAAACCGACCTGGACGTTGCTCTGAATCGTCTCGCCAGCTTGAACGAGCGGACAGAGGGCGAAGACGTCGCTTCACTGCGTAAAGAGCTGCAGAGCTGCATGCAGAACTATTTTGGTGTATTCCGTACCGGCGAATACATGCAGAAGGGTATTGCTCAGCTTGCTGATCTTCGCCAGCGCATCGCTAACGTTAAAATTTCTGACAAGAGCCAGGCTTTCAATACCGCGCGTATTGAAGCGTTGGAACTGCAGAACTTGCTCGAAGTGGCTGAGGCAACTGCCATCGCTGCGGAAAATCGCAAGGAATCGCGCGGCGCACATGCCCGCGAAGATTTCGAAGAGCGTGATGACGAAAACTGGCTGTGCCACACCCTGTACTTTCCGGGTGAGAAGCGCGTAGCAAAGCGTGCCGTGAACTTCTCTCCGAAGACTGTTCCGACTTTCGAACCTAAGGTTCGGACTTACTGAGGTCGCCGATATGTTGCAAGTGAGCGTTTATCGCTATAACCCGGATAAAGACGCAAAGCCCTACATGCAGGATTTTCAGGTCAATACCGACGGTAAGGACCTGATGGTGCTCGACGTGCTTGCCCTTATCAAAGAGCAGGACGAGGGTTTCTCCTATCGTCGCTCGTGCCGCGAAGGCGTTTGTGGCTCCGATGGCATGAACCTGAACGGCAAGAACGGGCTGGCCTGCATCACGCCGCTCTCGTCTGTAGTCAAAGGCAACAAGCTGGTTGTTCGTCCCCTACCCGGTTTGCCAGTTATTCGTGACTTGGCGGTCGATATGGGCATCTTCTATAAGCAGTACGAGAAGGTTCGCCCGTATTTGATGAACGATACCCCGGCTCCGGCTATCGAACGTCTGCAAAGTCCAGAAGATCGGGAAAAGCTTGACGGTCTGTATGAGTGCATCCTTTGCGCTTGCTGCTCCACAAGCTGCCCGTCCTTCTGGTGGAATCCAGACAAGTTTCTCGGACCCGCTGCGCTGCTGCAGGCTTATCGATTCCTAGCCGACAGCCGCGACACCGAGACCGAGAACCGTCTGTCTGCTTTGGATGATCCGTTCAGCGTGTTTCGCTGCCGGGGCATCATGAACTGCGTGAGCGTTTGCCCGAAAGGGCTGAATCCGACCAAGGCCATTGGCCATGTGCGGAATATGCTGCTGCAGAGCGCAACCTGATGCGCCCAAAGCGTCTGCGAGTATTAATAGTAGTCGCAGGCCTTTAATGCTTTACCGCGACACCTACGGCGCCTGAGTTCAACTCGGCGCCGTAGTCTTAGTAGGAACCCCAGCTCACAAAGCCGTGGTTTCGCTCTGAAAATTTGATGACCAGCAGGGGCATCCGGGGTGGTTCTCGGAAACTATCTGCGCGGTCCGTAGTGGCTTTACCTGGGTCGCTGCTTCAGAACTTGGGAAGTCATGCTGCGGTCTCCACGCTGGTGGTGTCTCCTTATCGAAGGTGACCAGACATGCAAGAAAGCGTAATGCAGCGCATGTGGGACAGTGCCCACCTATCCGGTGGTAACGCTGCCTATGTGGAAGAGCTCTACGAGCTCTACCTGCACGATCCCAACGCTGTGCCCGAAGAGTGGCGCACCTATTTCCAGAAGCTGCCCGTCAGCGGTGGCGCTTCGTCCGATGTATCGCATTCGACAATCCGCGATCACTTCGTGCTGTTGGCCAAAAACCAACGCCGCGCTCAGCCTGCTTCGGCCAGTAGTGTCAGTAGCGAGCATGAGAAGAAACAGGTCGAAGTCCTGCGTCTTATTCAAGCGTACCGGATGCGTGGCCATCAGGTAGCCCAGCTTGATCCGCTCGGCTTGCAGCAACGGCCGGCGCCTGCCGACCTGGCAATCAACAACTACGCCCTGACTGACGCTGACCTGGATACGGTTTTCCGTACCGGCGACCTTGCCATGGGCAAAGATCAGGCAACCTTGCGTGAAATTCACCAGGCGCTGCAAGAGACGTATTGCCGCACTATTGGGGCTGAGTTCACCCACATCGTTGATTCAGACCAGCGCAATTGGTTTCTGCAGAGACTCGAAAGCGTTCGTGGTCGGCCGTCTTTTTCACCGGAAATCAAGAGTCACCTGCTTGAGCGGCTGACGGCAGCTGAGGGCCTGGAAAAGTACCTGGGCACCAAATATCCGGGAACCAAGCGGTTTGGACTGGAAGGTGGTGAGAGTCTGATTCCATTACTGGATGAAATCATCCAACGCTCAGGTTCTTATGGCACCAAGGAAATCGTCATTGGCATGGCCCACCGTGGCCGTCTCAACGTACTGGTTAACACCTTCGGCAAAAACCCGCGCGACCTGTTCGACGAATTCGAAGGCAAAAAGGTCGAAGGGCTCAGTTCCGGCGATGTGAAGTATCACCAAGGCTTTTCGTCGAACGTTATGACTCCGGGTGGCGAAATACACTTGGCGATGGCATTCAATCCGTCTCACCTGGAAATCGTTTCGCCGGTCGTTGAAGGCTCCGTCCGTGCACGGCAGGATCGTCGTTGTGATGTGGCGGGCGACAAGGTTTTGCCGGTCACGATTCATGGTGATGCCGCCGTGGCGGGGCAGGGCGTTGTGATGGAAACGTTCCAGATGTCCCAGACTCGTGCGTATCGCACGGGAGGTACCATCCGGATCGTGATCAACAATCAGGTTGGCTTTACCACCAACAGACAAGAAGATGCGCGCTCCACTGAGTATGCGACCGACGTTGCAAAGATGATCCAGGCTCCAATCTTCCACGTGAACGCGGATGATCCTGAGGCTGTTCTCTTCGTCACCCAGCTCGCTGTCGATTATCGGATGCAGTTCAAGCGCGACATTGTTATCGATCTGATCTGCTACCGCCGTCGTGGTCACAACGAGGCGGATGAGCCTAGCGGAACTCAGCCACTGATGTATCAGAAGATCGCCAAGCAGCGCACTACACGTGAGTTGTATGCCGATGCGCTGACGCAATCCAACGTGCTCGACAATGAACGCGTTCAGGCCAAGGTCGACGAGTATCGTGCCGCGTTGGACAACGGTCTTCACGTGGTAAAAAGCTTGGTCAAAGAGCCAAACAAGGAATTGTTTGTTGATTGGCGTCCTTACCTGGGTCATACCTGGACTGCTCGCTATGACACGCGTTTTGAATTAAAGGCGCTGCAGGAACTGTCCAGCAAGATGCTGGCTGTGCCGGAAGGCTTCGTCGTTCAGCGGCAGGTTTCGAAAATTCTTGAAGATCGCCAGAAGATGGGTGCCGGTGCGCTCGCCATCAACTGGGGCTACGCCGAGACACTGGCCTATGCAACCCTGCTGTTCGAAGGCCACCCGGTTCGTATCAGCGGCCAGGACGTGGGCCGTGGAACCTTCTCGCACCGCCATGCGGCGTTGCATAACCAGAAGGACGGCAGCACTTACATCCCGCTACAGCATCTGTACGAAGGGCAGCCTCGCTTCGACCTCTACGACTCCTTCCTGTCGGAAGAGGCGGTGCTGGCGTTTGAGTACGGTTATGCCACTACCATGCCGAACGCATTGGTGGTGTGGGAGGCACAGTTCGGTGACTTTGCCAACGGTGCACAGGTCGTAATAGATCAGTTCATCACCAGCGGCGAACACAAGTGGGGCCGGCTGTGTGGTCTGACCATGCTGTTGCCGCACGGTTATGAAGGGCAAGGGCCAGAGCATTCGTCAGCACGTCTGGAGCGCTATCTGCAGCTGTGCGCCGAGCACAACATCCAAGTGTGCGTGCCGACAACCCCGGCTCAGGTCTATCACATGCTTCGCCGGCAGGCGATCCGTCCTCTGCGCAAGCCTCTGGTAGCGCTGACGCCGAAGTCCCTGCTGCGTCATAAACTGGCGACCTCGACGCTGGAAGATCTAACCCAAGGTTCCTTCCTGACCGTGATTCCGGAGATCGATCAGATCGATCCGGGCAAGGTCGAACGCGTTGTCATGTGCAGTGGCAAGGTTTATTACGATCTGCTGGACAAGCGCCGCAATGAGGGTCGTGATGATATCGCCATCGTTCGGCTGGAACAGCTGTATCCGTTCCCAGAAGATGATTTGGCTGAGGTGCTTGCGCCTTACCAGAACATCAAGAATATCGTCTGGTGTCAGGAAGAACCTATGAACCAGGGCGCCTGGTATTGCAGCCAGCATCATATGCGTCGTGTTGCGGTCGCACACAAGAAGGAGCTGTTCCTGCAATACGCGGGGCGTGAAGCTTCTGCAGCGCCTGCGGTCGGCTACGCCTCCATGCACGCCGAACAGCAGGAAAAACTGCTGCAGGACGCCTTCACCGTTTAATCATTCTTGCAAGAGGCCGCGAACATCGCGGCCTCGATGTAAAAACCGAATCAATAGGACCCAGCTAATGGCTATCGAGATCAAAGCCCCTCAATTTCCGGAATCGGTTGCTGACGGCACCGTTGCGACCTGGCACAAGCAACCGGGCGATGCGGTAAAGCGTGACGAACTCATTGTCGACATCGAGACCGACAAGGTTGTCATGGAAGTGCTGGCAGAAGCGGATGGCGTGCTGAGCGAAATCGTTAAAAACGAAGGGGACACCGTGCTCAGCGGTGAGCTGCTTGGCAAGCTCGACGCAGGTGCTACAGCTTCTGCTCCCGCCGCGTCGGCGCCTGCTGAAGCCGCCGCTCCGGCAGCCCCTGCAGCTTCGGCACCGGCAGCCGGCGCTGATGATGCCATCCTCGCGCCTGCTGCCCGCAAGCTGGCAGAGGAAAACGGCATTGACCCAAACAGCGTCAAGGGTACTGGTAAAGACGGTCGCGTCACTAAAGAAGACCTGGTTGCCGCTATCGAAGCCAAGAAGTCCGCTCCGGCTGCTAGCAAGCCTGCTGCCAGTACTGCTGCTGCTCCTGTTGCAGCCGGCGGTGATCGCACAGAGAAGCGAGTGCCGATGACCCGTCTGCGTGCGAAGGTTGCCGAGCGTCTGGTCGAGGCTCAGTCGAACATGGCGATGCTGACGACCTTCAATGAGGTCGACATGACCGAAGTCATGGCGCTTCGTTCGAAGTACAAGGACCTTTTCGAGAAGACTCACAACGGCGTGCGTCTGGGCTTCATGTCCTTCTTCGTCAAGGCCTCTGTTGAAGCGTTGAAGCGTTTCCCGGCAGTCAATGCGTCGATCGACGGCACCGATATTGTCTACCACGGCTATCAGGACATCGGTGTCGCAGTCTCCAGTGATCGTGGCCTGGTTGTACCAGTCCTGCGCAATGCAGAACTGATGAACCTGGCTGAAGTCGAAAGCGGCATCGCCACCTTTGGCAAGAAGGCGCGTGATGGCAAGCTGTCGATTGATGAAATGACTGGCGGCACCTTCACCATCACCAATGGCGGTACGTTCGGTTCGATGATGTCGACCCCGATCGTGAACCCGCCACAGGCCGCTATCTTGGGCATGCACAACATTCTGCAGCGTCCTATGGCTGTAAATGGTCAGGTGGTTATCCGGCCGATGATGTACTTGGCACTGTCCTATGACCATCGCCTGATCGACGGCAAGGAAGCGGTGAGCTTCCTGGTGACCATCAAAAACCTGCTGGAAGATCCGGCGCGTCTGTTGCTGGACATCTAACAAGCGTCGCGGGCTGCAGTTGGCAGGCTAGTCATTTGCTGGGCCTGCTGTCTGTGGCCTTTGATTTTTTTGCTGCACTCAAGAGGATTCGTAATGAGCCAGAAATTCGACGTCGTCGTGATCGGTGCCGGCCCCGGCGGTTATGTTGCAGCCATTCGCGCAGCGCAGCTGGGTCTGAAGACCGCCTGTATCGAAAAATATCAGGGCAAGGAAGGTAAGACCGCGCTGGGCGGAACCTGCCTGAACGTCGGTTGCATTCCATCCAAGGCGCTGCTGGACAGCTCCTACAAATTCCACGAAGCCCACGAGAGCTTCAAGGTCCACGGCATCAGCACTGGCGAAGTGGCCATGGATGTTCCGACCATGGTCGCCCGCAAGGACCAGATCGTTAAGAACCTGACTGGCGGCGTTGCCGGCCTGATGAAGGCTAATGGCGTGACTGTTTTCGAAGGTCACGGGAAGCTGCTCAGCGGCAAGCAGGTTGAAGTCACCGGGCTCGACGGCAACGCGCAAGTTTTGGCGGCAGATAGTGTCATCCTGGCTTCGGGTTCCAAGCCGGTCGACATTCCGCCAGCACCTGTTGATCAGAACATCATTGTTGACTCCACGGGCGCACTGGATTTCCAAAGCGTTCCAGCCAAGCTTGGTGTAATCGGCGCTGGCGTTATCGGACTGGAGCTGGGTTCGGTATGGGCGCGTCTGGGGGCCGAAGTTACTGTCCTTGAAGCGATGGACAAGTTCCTGCCTGCCGCGGATGAGCAGATCTCGAAAGAGGCTTTCAAGGTGCTGAGCAAGCAGGGCTTGAAAATTCTGCTCGGCGCCCGAGTCACTGGTTCCCAAGTCAATGGCGATCAGGTCACGGTCAACTTCACCAATGCAGAAGGCGAGCAGCAGCAGACCTTCGACAAGCTGATTGTTGCAGTTGGCCGCCGTCCGGTGACTACCGATCTGCTCGCTGCTGACGCGGGTGTTGATATGGATGAGCGCGGCTTCATCTTCGTGGATGATCAGTGCGCGACCAGCGTTCCGGGTGTTTACGCCATTGGAGACGTTGTCCGTGGAGCAATGCTTGCGCACAAGGCCTCGGAAGAGGGTGTGATGGTTGCTGAGCGGATCGCTGGGCATAAATCGCAAATGAACTACGACCTGGTTCCATCGGTCATCTATACCCATCCGGAAATCGCATGGGTGGGCAAGACCGAGCAGGTGTTGAAGGCCGAGGGCGTCGAAATCAACGTGGGCACCTTCCCGTTCGCCGCCAGTGGCCGTGCCATGGCAGCAAACGACACAGCTGGCTTGGTCAAGGTCATCGCTGATGCCAAGACTGACCGTGTTCTGGGCGTGCATGTCATGGGGCCAGCGGCAGCCGAGCTGGTACAGCAGGGTGCAATCGGCATGGAATTTGGCACTAGCGCCGAAGACCTTGGCATGATGGTGTTCTCGCATCCGACAATGTCCGAAGCGCTTCACGAAGCTGCACTGGCGGTAAATGGTCACGCCATTCACATCGCCAACCGCAAGAAGCGCTAACCGCGTAGCAACAAACGGCGGCATGCACTGGGCTTCCAGGCCCGGTGCAGGCGCCGAATACCTTCGCGCAAGGTATGACAGGTCTTTGAAAGGTATCTTCGATAGTTTTCAGCGACTTGAGGTGACGCCGCAGCAATGTGGTGTCTGATGCACATCAAACCGAACGGTAGCTAAGATGAATCTTCACGAATATCAGGGTAAGCAACTGTTTGCCGAGTACGGACTGCCGGTCTCCAAGGGCTACGCGATCGATAGCCCTAAAGAAGCGGCTGAAGCCTGTGATCAGATCGGCGGTACCGAGTGGGTGGTCAAAGCACAGGTACATGCCGGTGGTCGCGGCAAGGCGGGTGGCGTCAAACTCGTCCGCAGCAAAGACGAAGCCCGAGCATTCGCCGAGCAGTGGCTGGACAAGCGCCTGGTGACCTACCAGACCGACGCCAACGGACAACCGGTCAGCAAGATTCTCGTAGAAGCCTGCACCGACATTGATAAAGAACTGTACTTGGGTGCCGTCGTTGACCGTGCCACTCGCCGGGTGGTCTTCATGGCCTCCACCGAAGGCGGCGTCGACATCGAAAAAGTCGCTCACGACACGCCGGAAAAAATCCTCAAGGCAACCATTGATCCGCTCGTTGGCGCTCAGCCATTCCAGGGTCGTGAGCTGGCGTTCCAGCTTGGGCTCAAAGGCGATCAGGTCAAGCAGTTCGTCCATATTTTCGTAGGCTTGGCCAAGCTGTTCGTCGACTACGATTTGGCGTTGCTGGAAGTCAATCCGCTGGTGATCAAGAAAGACGGCAACCTGCACTGCCTAGATGCCAAGCTGAATATCGACAGCAATGCCATTTATCGCCAGCCCAAGCTGCGTGGCATGCAGGATCCCTCGCAAGATGACCCGCGTGAAGCTCACGCAGCCAAGTGGGAACTGAACTATGTTGCTCTGGAAGGCAACATCGGTTGTATGGTCAATGGTGCCGGTCTGGCCATGGGCACTATGGACATCGTCAACCTGCACGGCGGCAAGCCTGCCAACTTCCTCGACGTCGGCGGTGGCGCAACTGAAGAACGCGTGACAGAGGCCTTCAAGATCATCCTGTCGGACGAAAACGTTGCGGCGGTTCTGGTCAATATCTTCGGCGGCATCGTTCGCTGCGACATGATTGCCGAAGGCATCATCGGTGCGGTCAAAGAGGTCGGCGTCAAGGTGCCAGTAGTTGTGCGCCTTGAAGGTAACAACGCCGAACTTGGCGCCAAGATGCTGGGTGAAAGTGGTCTGAACATCATCGGCGCAACCAGCTTGACCGATGCGGCCATTCAAGTCGTCAAAGCCGCGGAGGGCAAGTAATGAGCGTCCTGATCAATAAAGACACCAAGGTCATTTGCCAGGGCTTCACCGGCTCGCAGGGCACCTTCCACTCCGAGCAGGCTATCGAGTACGGCACCAAGATGGTCGGCGGTGTTACCCCGGGTAAGGGTGGAACTACGCATCTGGGGCTGCCTGTTTTCAATACGGTCAAAGAAGCGGTTGCGGCGACTGGCGCGGATGCATCAGTGATCTACGTGCCAGCACCGTTCTGCAAGGACTCGATTCTTGAAGCGGTGTTTGGCGGTATCAAGCTGATCGTCTGCATCACCGAAGGTATTCCGACCCTCGACATGCTCGAAGTGAAGATCAAGTGCGACGAAATGGGCGTTCGCCTGATTGGGCCGAACTGCCCGGGCGTGATCACGCCCGGCGAGTGCAAGATCGGTATCCAGCCTGGTCACATCCACATGCCGGGCAAGGTCGGCATCGTGTCTCGTTCGGGCACGCTGACCTACGAAGCGGTCAAGCAGACCACTGATGCCGGTTTCGGTCAGTCCACCTGCGTGGGTATCGGTGGCGACCCCATTCCTGGCTCGACCTTCATCGATATCCTCAAGCTGTTCCAAGAAGACCCGCAGACCGAGGCGATCGTCATGATCGGCGAGATCGGTGGTTCTGCTGAGGAGGAGGCTGCTGCTTACATCAAGGCCAATGTCACCAAGCCGGTAGTGTCCTACATTGCCGGCGTTACGGCGCCTGCGGGCAAGCGGATGGGGCACGCTGGCGCGATCATCTCCGGCGGCAAAGGCACCGCAGACGAGAAGTTCGCAGCGCTGCAGGATGCAGGCGTGAAGACAGTTCGCTCGCTTGCCGATATCGGTAAAGCGCTGGCGGAAGTCACTGGCTGGGAAGCCAAGTAGGCCTGATTTTCAGCTTGCGTGCCAAATGCCAGTCAGCCCTGTCTGACTGGCATTTTTGTTTCTGCAGGATGGCATCGGTGGCATTGCTCCGTCGTAGCTAACCCGAGCAGCAGTCGGCCGGCTTTGCGCTGCCTCTCATGGGGCTGTGACTCCTCGCCCTTAAGGGCGATTTCGATTAAGGTGCGTGCTTTTTTTCAGGCGGCTCGGCGTAGTCGTATCTGGAAGTAAGCGCTTGGCGCGTTACTCGTGCCGGAACCTTCTGTAGTGGTGATAGTTCAATGACTCGACTGAAAGGTCTCGATCTGCTGGCCCTTGGCTTTATGACGTTCGCGCTGTTTCTCGGCGCTGGCAACATCATTTTTCCACCCAGTGCCGGTATGGCTGCGGGACAGTCACTTTGGTTTGCTGCGTTGGGATTTCTGCTGACAGGCGTCGGCCTGCCCTTGCTGACTGTGGTCGCGCTAGCGCGGGTCGGTGGCGGGATGGATCGCTTGACCGCTCCGCTGGGCCGCGGTGCCGGCACGCTGCTAGCTGTCGCAGTGTACCTGGCCATCGGGCCGCTGTTCGCGACACCGCGAACGGCAGTGGTGTCGTTTGAAATGGGAATTGCACCCTTCACCGGCAACGCTGCCATTCCCCTGTTCGTTTATACGGCGCTGTTCTTTTCGGCGACGTTGTTCCTTGCAGTAAATCCAGGTCAGCTGGTGAACCGCGTCGGCAAGTTCATCACGCCGGTTCTATTGGCGGCGCTGCTTGTGCTGGGCGGCGCGGCCGTGTTCGCGCCGGCTGGCGACATTGGCGTCACTGCCGAGAGCTACCGCAGCGGTCCGTTGCTTAAGGGGTTTCTGGAAGGCTATCTGACCATGGACACCCTGGGCGCCCTAGTATTCGGCATCGTGATCGCAACAGCGATCCGTGATCGCGGTGTGTCCAATGCGGCGCTGGTAACCCGCTACTCAATGGTTGCCGGTGCCATAGCCGCGCTTGGATTGTCACTGGTGTATCTGGCGTTGTTCTATCTGGGCGCAACCAGTCAGGGAATCGCTGGCGAGGCACAAAACGGTGTTCAGATTCTGACTACGTACGTGCAACACACCTTCGGTACTACAGGGAGCCTGTTGCTTGCGATCGTGATTACGCTGGCCTGCCTGACGACAGCGGTTGGGCTGACGACTGCTTGTGGCGAATTCTTCAGCGGTTTGATGCCGGTTGGTTATCGCACTGTTGTGGTGGTATTCACGCTGTTCAGCCTGTTGGTGGCCAATCAGGGCCTGACACAGCTAATCAGTGTCTCTGTGCCCGTGCTGGTCGGACTCTACCCACTGGCGATCATGCTGGTGGCGCTGAATCTGCTGGATCGCTGCTGGGTTTCGCCTAGTCGGGTTTTCGTCCCGGTGATGGCAGTGACATTGGTCTTCGGTGTTGCGGATGGGCTGTCGGCTGCAGGCTTCACCGAGCTGGTTCCCGTTCTGTTCACCCGATTACCCTTAGCCGCGCAGAGCATGGGCTGGCTGGTTCCGGTGCTGGTGACGCTAATGATTGCGTTCGCAATGGATCGACTGGCTGGTAAGCGGCGTCTAGCAACGTGAGGTCCGTTGGTCCCGGGGTAGGGCTGATCGCCTGGATGCCTGGTCAGCGGTTCCGCTGGTTATAATGACGCGCATGTGCCCAGAGGGATCGTCATGCCTATTCCCAGTCATCTGCTGCCTCATCTGATCGCAGTCGCGTGGTTCGTGCTGTGCTGGGCCGGCTACACCCGGTACGCAAGCTGGCGAGGCAGGGACACGGCGTGCCTCGCCAGCGTCCTGCACCTTTATCGCCAAGACTGGATGCGACGCATGTTGCTGCGCGATAACCGCATTGCCGATGCCAATGTGATCGGCAATCTGGAGCGCAACGCGGCGTTTTTCGCCTCCAGTACCTTGATCATTCTGGCCGGTATTCTGACCGCGCTCGGCGCGTCGGAACGTGCTGTTTCGCTGTTGGCAGACTTGCCCTTTGCGCAGCCGGTCAGCCGTGGGCTTTCCGAGATCAAGCTGTTGGCATTGGCGGTCGTCTTCGTTTATGCCTTTTTCACGTTCAGCTGGTGCATGCGGCAGTACAACTTCGCTGCAGTGCTGGTGGCCTCGGCACCCATGGCGGGTGAGCGTAATGTGAGCGATCTTGAGCGCAAGTCTTTCGCCGAGCGGGCTGCCAGGGTTATCTCAATGGCTGCAAACCAGTTCAATTTCGGTCTGAGGGCGTATTACTTCGGTATGGCTACCTTGTCCTGGTTCATCCATCCCTGGTTCTTCATGATGGTGACCAGCGGCGTGGTGCTGGTTCTTTATCGCCGCGAATTTCATTCCGATGTACTTGAAGTCATGGTGTTCACGCCAACATTGCCTGTCGAGCAACCTAAGGAGTAGGGCTTGCGCAGGGAGAGCCGGTAAACTGCTTGGCTTGATCTTTTCTGAGAGTCCGCATGAGCGATAGTCTGATACTGGAGCGTACCCAGCGCTTCCTTTCCCTGTTACGTCACTGTCAGGTGCTCGGTATGCGTGTCGAGCATGCGGATACCAAGGGGCTCACGTTGCGCCTCCCCTATAGTGAAAAGATCGTCAGCAATCCCGAAAGCGGTCTCGTTCACGGCGGAGCGATTACCACCCTGATGGACACCACTTGTGGCATCTCGACGGCATGCGCGCTGCCTGAGCTTGAGATCTGCCCCACACTGGATCTGCGCATCGATTACATGCATCCCGCCGAGCCCAATCATGACGTGTTTGGCTTTGCCGAGTGCTACCGCGTGACGCCGACGGTCATTTTTACCCGTGGAGTCGCTTACCAGCGCGATATCAATGAGCCGATTGCCCACGTAGTCGGCGCCTTCATGCGCATGGGCAAGAATGGCTTGATGACAGGTTCGGAGGCACCGCAATGAGCGTACTCGATCTCGATGCCTTGGTCAGTGAAGCGCACGCCAGCAATGACTATGACGCACTGTTAAAAATGGTGCCGTACGCCCGTCTAATCGGTATTGAGTGTTTGCGACTGGGCGATGAAATGGTGTTCCGCCTTCCAAAGAATCAGGACAACATCGGAAATCCTACGCTTCCGGCGATCCACGGCGGCGTGATTGCGGGCTTCATGGAACATGCGGCGATGCTCCATCTGTTGATGTTCATGGGCGCACCACATTTACCCAAAATCATCGACTTCTCGATAGATTATCTTCGAGCGGGTCACTATCGTGACACCTTTGCCGCCTGCCAGGTCTGGCGCCAGGGACGTCGTGTAGCCAATGTTGCTGTGACAGCCTGGCAAACCAACCAGGCTGAGCCAATCGCGACTGCGCGTTGCCATTTCAAGGTCAACGAGCCCTGACAGGCCAGCCGCCGGCGCTACTGTAGCTGTCTCGAAGGTGTTGAATGGATGCGTTGCTGATACTGGGTGGGCTACTGCTGATCCTGGCGGGCCTGATCTGGTTGGTTGTTCTGGCGTTCGGTACAGGCTTGTTGTGGGGCGTGGGCAGCCTACTGCCTCCGGTAACCCTGGTGTATGTAGCTCGGCATTGGAAGGTCGCTCGGAAGGCGGTGGGGCTGTCCGGTTTGGGCGTTATCCCTCTTGTGGTCGGATTTACCTTGCTCGCCAACCACGAGCCGGAGCGAGTTGCGGCCATTGCCAGTCTTGAATGGCTTGAGCCTGATGAACAGACTCAGAGTCAACAGCTGAGTTTTCGTTTGCACGGCGAGCTTGATGGTCGTTCATTCAGTCCTCAGTTCGGGAGCTACGTTGATGGCGTGCTGACACTGCGTGAAGGCGACCAGTTGTTCGCTCGGCAGGAAGTGAGCATTCGCCTCGGTGCAAAGCCATCTGGGGCTATACAGGTCGATGTGCTTCCTCAGGACGTTGATCCTGCTCCCGTGGTCGAAATCAACTGGATGCGTCCAGAGCAGGAGCTTCCAGAGGCACGCCGAATTCAGAGCGGCTATACCCTTCACCTGAACCTGCAGCCAGCGCCGCCGAACAAGCTGATCGGTGACTTCCACCTGGTCTTGCCGGCCCATTATCAAACAAGCCTCAGCGGGCAGGTCGAACTGTTCACCGACAACCTTCGCTATCGCGCGGGTCGCGTGGATCTTACGCATGACTCGGTTGATACCCTAGCTTATGTGGCCGGTGATTATTTGCAGCGACGGTTCGAGACGCGGGATGTGAACATCGAAAGCGTAGCGCCTGTCAATTTACCCGCGTCGAGCTTGGTGCTCTCGATAAGCGCCAAGATTGAGGGAGCGGCGCAGCTTTTCGACCTGGCTATCAGCAAGGGTGACCAGGGTTGGGCGGTAGAAGATGACACTTTTCCCCCTCTGAGCGCCGCAGCCGAAACGCCGCTCAAGCATACCGCTACCCAAGGAGCGTCGCTGCCGGACAGCACTGCATCGCCCCGAGTCGATCGTCGCCAGCGGTTTTCCCTGGCCCGGTTGCTGCGCAATCCGGAGCGTTACGAGCACCTGCAAGTACGCGCACAGACCAAACGAGGGGGAGTCGCGGAAGGGCGCTTCCAAGGGCTGGATCGAGACGGCAATCTGGCTATCCGGCAAAGGCTGAAGGGCGCCGGAGAGGCGGTTTTCAATTTAAGTCCTGACGACATCGTTCTGATCGAACTGCTAGAACCCTAGCTCGCGCCTCGAGCGTTACTCCAGGAAAGACTGCAGCTCGCCTTGCAAGGGCTGCACTTGAATTTCCCGCGCAAGACCCCATCTGCTTGTCATCGCCGCAGTCGCGGTCCGTGCCATTGACGAAGTGGAGTTTGCAAGACGATGAGTGTGGAGACTCAAAACAAAGAAACCCTGGGCTTCCAGACCGAAGTGAAGCAGCTGCTTCACCTGATGATTCATTCCTTGTATTCGAATAAGGAAATCTTCCTTCGGGAATTGATTTCCAACGCCTCGGACGCCGCCGACAAGCTTCGATTCGAAGCGTTGGCCAAGCCTGAGCTGCTTGAGGGCGGGGCGGACCTGAAGATTCGCGTCAGCTTCGACAAGGATGCCAAGACTGTCACGCTTGATGACAACGGCATCGGTATGAACCGCGAAGATGTCATTACCCACCTGGGCACTATCGCCAAGTCGGGTACGGCTGATTTCATGAAGCATCTGACCGGTGACCAGAAGAAAGACTCGCATCTGATCGGTCAGTTTGGCGTCGGCTTCTATTCCGCCTTTATCGTCGCGGAGCAGGTTGAAGTATTCAGCCGCCGTGCCGGGACCTCTGCAGAGGAGGGCGTGTACTGGTCTTCGAAGGGCGAGGGCGATTTCGAGGTTGCCAACATCGAAAAGGTGGAGCGCGGCACCCGCATCGTTCTGCACCTCAAGTCTGGCGAAGAGGAATTTGCCGACGGTTGGCGCCTTCGCAACATCATCAAGAAGTACTCCGACCACATCGCACTGCCGATTGAATTGCCGAAGGAGTTTCATGGCGAGGAGAAAGACAAGCCGGCAGAGGCTGAGTGGGAAACCGTCAACCGAGCCAGTGCACTCTGGACCCGTCCCCGCACCGAGGTGAAGGACGAGGAGTATCAGGAGTTCTACAAGCACGTCGGTCACGACTTCGAGAATCCCTTGGCGTGGAGCCACAATAAGGTCGAGGGCAAGCTTGAATACACCTCGCTGCTGTTCGTGCCTGGCCGCGCGCCTTTCGATCTGTATCAGCGCGAAGCGCCCAAGGGGCTGAAACTCTACGTCCAGCGCGTTTTCATCATGGATCAGGCGGATGAGTTCCTGCCGTTGTACCTGCGTTTCATCAAAGGCGTAGTCGACTCCAATGACCTCTCGTTGAACGTTTCCCGCGAGATCCTGCAGAAGGATCCGGTGATCGATTCGATGAAGTCGGCGCTGACCAAGCGCGTGCTGGACATGCTGGACAAGCTGGCCAAAGACAAGCCGGAAGACTACAAGAACTTCTGGAAGCAGTTCGGCCAGGTTCTCAAAGAGGGCCCTGCGGAGGACTTCGCCAACAAGGAGAAGATCGCGGGGCTGCTGCGTTTCGCTTCCACCCAAGATGCTTCTGGTGAGCAAAGCGTTTCGCTGGCTGACTACCTGGGCCGCGTCAAGGAAGGTCAGGACAAGGTTTACTACCTCACCGGTGAGTCCTATGCGCAGGTTAAAAACAGTCCGCACCTGGAAGTCTTCCGCAAGAAAGGCATCGAGGTGTTACTGCTGACTGACCGCATCGATGAGTGGCTGATGAGCTACCTGACCGAGTTTGACGGCAAGCAGTTCGTTGACGTGGCGCGCGGCGACCTTGACCTCGGCAAGCTGGATACGGAAGAAGACAAGAAGGCTCAGGAAGAGATTGCCAAAGCGAAGGAAGGACTGGTGGAGCGTCTCAAGACTGCGCTGGGTGACGAGGTCGCAGAGGTGCGAGTGTCGCACCGTCTGACTGATTCGCCGGCAATCCTGGCGATCGGTGAGCAAGACCTGGGCCTGCAGATGCGTCAGATTCTTGAAGCCAGCGGACAGAAAGTACCGGAGTCGAAGCCGATTTTTGAAATCAACCCGGCACACCCTCTAATAGAGAAGCTTGATGCCGAGCCGGACGAAGATCGCTTCTCCGATCTGTCACACGTCCTCTTCGATCAGGCGGCACTCGCAGCTGGCGATAGCCTGAAAGATCCTGCGGCTTATGTGCAGCGTCTCAACAAGCTCCTGGTTGAGCTGTCCGCTTAACCTTTAGCTGTGTCATTGAAAGGCCCGTCATTGACGGTAATGCTGTTCACTTAAGCATTTGAGCCCTGACGGGGCTTCCCCGAAAATCCGATGTCAGGTCCCTGGCATCGGATTTTTTATGTCTCTGCAACAGCAACTGCTCGACTTAGGTGAACTGTTCAACTTCTCGGATCTGAGCACCTTCACCCAAAACATCCCGATCGAGTGGGTGGCATCCGCTCTGGACTTGTCCGCCCAGGCCACCATAAGGCGGCGGCGTCTGCCCAGCGATCAGGTGCTCTGGCTGGTGCTTGGCATGGCCTTGTTCCGTGACGAGCCGGTGCATGAGGTCGCACGACGCCTGAATATCTGTGCCCAGGGGCTGGCCTCTCACGACCTGCTGGCCCGAAGCGGTGTCACCGAGGCGCGTAAACGATTGGGTGCCGATCCGGTTGAGTGGCTGTTTCGTCAGACGGGTAACCATTGGGGTTGCGAGCGCTATGAGGGCGATACCTGGCAGGGCCTGCAAGTATTGGCCGTGGATGGCGCACTCCTGCGCACCCCAGACACGCCTGAACTCCGAGAGCATTTCGGCTCCGGCAATACCTCCACCGAGCGCCAGACGCCGTTTCCCATGCTGCGACTGGTAGCCCTGATGAACGTGCGCTCGCACCTGATTCTGGATGCGCAGGTGAGTCCCTACCGGCGCAGTGAGATGCGCTTGGCCGATGAGTTTATGCAGCAGATTCCCAATCAGTCGGTGACGCTGTTCGATAAGGGCTTCTGGAGTGCCGACTTGCTGTTGCGCCTGGGCGCCGCAGGGGAAAGCCGGCACTGGCTGATTCCGGCCCGCCAAGGGCTGGTTAGCGAGGAAGTCGCTCGTTACGGCAAGGGCGATCGTTTGCTGCGCATGAAGGTGTCGGCACAGGCACGAAAGCGCAACCCCGACCTGCCGACGCACTGGGAGGTGCGTGAAGTCAGCTACGCCGTGAAGGACAAGATCAAGACAGTGCTCACCTCACTGCCTGCGGATACTTACAGCGCCAAGACCATCGCCGAGCTGTATCAGGAGCGCTGGGAGATCGAGCTGGGCTTCCGGGATATCAAAAGCTCTCTGCAGCAGAATGCGATGACCCTGCGCAGCAAGGTAACGGAGCTGGTCTACCAGGAGGTCTGGGGCTTGTTGCTGGCCTACAACATCATCCGCCGCGAAGCCGGTCAGGCAGCCGTCGCCTTCGGCCGCTCTCCGGGCGACATCCGCTTCAAACCAGTAGCCCAATACATCGCCGTGCAATTGATCGTGATGGCGGCGGCCAACCCGGTTTCAGCAACAGGAAGACGATTGTCGGAGCTGAGAGCAGGAATCGGTGGGCTGTTTCTGGATCACCGTCCAAGGCCATCAAGACCAAGGACGGTGAAGATCTCAAAGACCCGTTATCCAGTGGATCGAAAGGCTGCTCCGCTTAAGTGAACAGCATTACGGCCTGGCGCCGGGTTTTTTCGTCGCTGGCCGGATTACAGGCGGAAGCGGCTGACCATGCTGTTCAGCTCCACGGCCAGGCGTGACAGCTCCTGGCTGGAGGCGCTGGTCTGGTTGGCGCCGGCCGAGGTTTGCAGGGACAGGTCGCGGATATTCACCAGGTTGCGGTCCACTTCGCGGGCCACCGAGGCCTGCTCTTCGGAGGCGCTGGCGATCAGCAGGTTGCGCTCGTTGATCTCGGTGATCGAGCGGGCGATCAGGTCGAGTGCCTCGCCGGCGGCGCGGGCGACGTCGAGGGTGGTGCGGGCGCGTTCATTGCTATGGCGCATGGCATTCACGGCCTGGTCGGTACCTTGCTGGATACCGCCGATCATTTGCTCGATTTCCTGGGTGGACTGCTGGGTGCGTTGTGCCAGCAGGCGCACTTCGTCAGCCACCACGGCAAAGCCGCGACCCTGCTCGCCGGCGCGTGCGGCTTCGATGGCGGCGTTGAGTGCCAGCAGGTTGGTCTGTTCGGCAATCGCACGGATCACGTCGAGCACCTTGCTGATGTCGCGTACCTTGTCGGCCAGTTGTTCCACCTGGCCGGCAGTCTGGGTGACGTCTTCGGCCAGGCTGTCGATGGAATCGACGGTACGCAGCACCTGGTCGCGGCCCTGCTCGGCCGTCTTGCTCGAGGCTTGCGAGGCTTGCGAGGTGCTGACGGCGTTACGCGCGACTTCATCGACCGCTGCGGTCATTTCATTGACCGCGGTGGCTGCCTGCTCCAGTTCGTTGTTCTGCTGGTGCATGCCTCGCGTGGAGTCTTCGGTGACCGCGTGCAGCTCCTCGGAGGCAGAGGCCAGTTGGGTCGAGGAATCGGCAATCTGCTGGATGGTGCTGCGCAGGCTTTGCTGCATCTCCTGCAGGGCGCGCATCAGGCTGGTCAGTTCGTCGTTGCCTTCCAGCTGGATGCTTTGCGAGAGGTCGCCCTTGGCCACGACTTGCGCGACGCCGACGGCCTTGCGCAGCGGTTGCACGATACTGTTGGTGAGCAGTACGGCGAGCAGGATGGTCAGGGCGATGGCGGCGACGATGATCGCCACTACCAGGTTGAAGGCGCTCTGATAAATCGCCTCGCTTTGTTTTTGCGCCGCCGCCGCGTTGTCATTGTTGAACTGGGTCAGTTCGTCGAGGGCGCGAAACATGGCGTCGGCATGTTGGTTGAGCGGGCCGTTGGCTGCGGCCAGGGCTTCATCATGACGCCCCTGCGGTACCAGTTCGATGATGCGCTGTTGCTCACTCATGTACGCGCGCTGGGCGCTGACCAGGCGTTGGAACATGGCGCGCTCGTTGTCGGCTTCCAGCAGGCTTTCATAGCGCGCTTCGTCTTTTTGCAGCTCCTGTTTGAGCTCTTCCAGTGTGCGTATGGTTTGCTGTTGCTGGCTGGCGTCACGCTGGATTATCAGGCGCAGGGTGAGCACACGGATGCGCAGGATGTCGGTGCTGATGTTGTTGATGGTTTGCAGGCTGGGCAGGGTGATCGTGTTGATGTATTCACCCTTGCTGTGCAAGTTGCGCATCTGCCCGAGGGAAAAGCTGCCTACCAGCAGAACCAGCAGGGCAAGCAGGGCAAAACCGACACCGGCACGCGTGGCCACGCGGACATTGCGAATGGACATATTCACCTCGGAGCAAGGAAGGGCAGTGTGAGCTTGTATCGTCGTGGCTGGGCGGAACTTGAGTGCAGCTCAGCGATTTGTCACGGGCTCAGGCGTGCGTTATGTGAACGAACGGATAAACCTACTCAGTTTAGGTTAAAGAGGCGCGTTGTCTGGCAAAAAGTGTTCGGCTTGGCCGCGTTGCACGGCCAAGCCGACTTGGCTGGCAGGGGGTTAGTGGTGTTCGCGGGTGGCGCGGAATTTCACGTCCGGCCAGCGCTCTTCCATCAGGCTCAGGTTGACCCGGGTCGGCGCCAGGTAGGTGAGGTGGCCACCGCCATCCACCGCCAGGTTCTCGAAGGCCTTGTCCTTGAACTCCTTGAGCTTTTTCTCGTCACTGCATTCGATCCAGCGCGCCGACCAGACGTTGATCGCCTCGTAGGCGCACTCGACCTTGTATTCCTCCTTGAGGCGGCTGGCGACCACATCGAGAAGTTGAACAGTTCACCTAAGTCGAGCAGTTGCTGTTGCAGAGACATAAAAAATCCGATGCCAGGGACCTGACATCGGATTTTCGGGGAAGCCCCGTCAGGGCTCAAATGCTTAAGTGAACAGCATTACGTCATTGACGGGCCTTTTTTGTTTCGAACGCGGCGCGGGGCTTTGTCGTCGGTACCGTTGCGGCGTTATGAACCGCTACGAGGCGGCACGGTCTATCCGCTTGTTCACTAGGAGGACATCGGTTGCTCAATATACGAAACTGTCTCGCGGCGCTGTGCCTGGTTGTTACCGTCACGCCGGTGCAGGCACGGGATTACCACTACAGCGATTCACATCTTCATTTCGTCGATTTTTTCCAAGAGACCGATGGCATGCAGCAACTGCTCAAGGCCATGGACGAGAGCAACATTGACCACGTGATGATCAGCGGCATTCCGGTTGCGAAGAAGTGGCACGAGAACGAGCCTAAGCGTCCGCGATACTACGCCGGGGATGACGCCGCCGTTTACTGGTACAGCGCGACCGATGTGTTAGTTGCGGCCGCGCTTAAAGAGCTGGACGAAGACCAGCGCAAACGCTTCCACCCGTTTCTGTCAGGGTTCAATCCAAACGACAAAAATGCCGATGCGCACATCCGTCGGATGCTGGATCTCGATCCTGGGCTATGGCAGGGGTTAGGCGAGGTCTTTACTCGGCATGACGATATAACCGCCCTGACCCAGGGCGACACGCCGCGCGCCAACAATGAAGCGCTTACGCGCGTGTATCACCTTGCAGCCGAATTCGATCTGCCGGTGATGCTGCATTCGAACATCACCTCCAAGCGCGAGCGCAATCCGCTCTATCTTGAGGAGCTCGAAGAGCCGCTGCGAAATCACCCGCATACCCGTTTCATCTGGGCGCATGCCGGGACGAGTATGGAGTTGTATCGTCATCAGAAGAAGCTCGACTTTCTCTTGCCTACCGTTAAGCGACTGCTTGATGACTACCCAAACCTGTATATCGATCTGTCATGGACCATGCTGGAGCCTTACCTACTGGATCGTTCGGGTAATGTCGACCCAGCCTGGGTGGCCTTGGTCGAGCGCCATCCGACGCGCTTCATGATCGGATCGGATGTGGTTGGCCGGTTTGATGGGGTCGGCGAAGCAATGCGCGCATTTGATCCTTTCCTTGATGCTTTGTCAGAACCTACAGCGCAGAAGGTGGCGCGAGACAATTTCCTTGATGTGCTGCCGCGAAACCGTGGCCGCGGTGAGTGAGATGAGGCAGTGATGAATGAGGTACACGCACGGTGGCGATCTCAAGGCCGACGCGTGTATCGGTCAAGCACTCAGCGCCCAGCTCCGCCGAGGCTATCGCTTTGGTAAGGAACGTATTCAGCACCATTGGTTCGAGAGTTCGACTATCCGTTTCGCCCCAAAGCTGGGCAGGGCGCGAGGAGATGGGTACCATTCGGCGTTTTTCGCAAGGCATTGGCTGTCGCTTCCAGGGCGATTGGCTTCGCCTGACCCAGCCGTCTACGCCGAGACTTCATCATGTCTAGCCTTTCAACCCAGTTATTCCGCGCTTACAACCGAGTCAGCCTTGTTACACAGATCGTCGTTGGGCTTGTTGCCGGCTGTTTTCTGGCCTGGCTGTGGCCTGAGACCGCAGCGTCGGTCAGTTTGCTGGGTGATTTGTTCGTTGCGGGATTGAAGGCTGTCGCGCCGGTATTGGTCTTCGTCCTGGTCACTGCATCACTGGCTAACCACAAGCGGGGGCAGCCGACGCACATTCGCCCAATCCTGGTTCTCTACGCATTGGGTACAGTCAGCGCTGCAATCGTTGCGGTTATCGCCAGCTTCGTGTTTCCGACGAGTTTGACGTTGGTCAGCCAGGCGAATGACGTCATACCGCCTGCGGGGGTAGGCGCTGTTCTAAAAACGTTGTTGTTCAACGTGGTTGATAACCCAGTCCATGCGCTGATTGAAGGCAATTTCATCGGTATCCTGGCGTGGGCAATCGGACTTGGATTTGCCTTCAGGCATGCCCGTCAGAGCACCCGCGATCTGATCTCCGATATGTCAGAAGGCGTGACCCTTATCGTCAAGGTTGTTATCGGGTTTGCCCCGCTGGGCATTTTCGGACTGGTAGCCGGTACCCTGGCTGAGTCCGGCTTCGCAGCGCTGGCCGGTTACCTACAGCTGTTGATGGTGTTGGTCGGCAGCATGCTGTTCATGGCGCTGGTGGTTAACCCTCTGATCGTGTTCTGGCAGATTCGTGGGAATCCCTATCCACTGGTGCTGACCTGTTTGCGGGAGAGTGGCATAACCGCATTCTTTACCCGCAGCTCAGCAGCCAACATCCCGGTGAACATGCAGTTGTGCGAGCGACTGGGACTGCATAAAGACACCTATTCGGTTTCGATTCCGCTTGGCGCGACCATCAACATGGGCGGTGCGGCTATTACCATTACAGTGTTGACGCTGGCGGCCGTTAACACGCTGGGTATCGCTGTGGACATCCCAACCGCAATTCTGCTCAGTCTGCTGGCGGCGATCTGTGCCTGCGGTGCGTCTGGTGTTGCAGGCGGCTCGCTGCTGTTGATTCCGCTGGCGTGCAGCCTGTTCGGAATTTCTAACGACCTGGCGATGCAAGTCGTTGCGGTCGGCTTCATCATTGGCGTGATCCAGGACTCCGCCGAGACCGCGTTGAACTCGTCGACGGATGCGCTTTTTACCGCAGCATCGTGCATGGCGCACGGAGATGTAGAAGGCGCTGTGCAGACGTCCTGAACCGCCTGCGTCTGCTAGGTCGCGTTCCGCTTAGGCTACTCGATCCGGCGTGATCTACCAGTGAACAAAACCCACCACAAACAATAACGGCGCCCTTAGGCGCCGTTATTGTTTGTAGCGAGGAATCGATCAGCCTTTCCAGCGCTTCAGTACCAGCGTTGCGTTGGTACCGCCAAAGCCAAAGCTGTTACTCATGATGGTGTCGATTTTCGCATCTTCACGGGTTTCGCGAACGATCGGCATATCGGCAACCTCTGCATCGAGCTCTTCAATGTTGGCCGAGCCAGCAATGAAGTTGCCCTGCATCATCAGCATGCAATAGATCGCTTCGTGGACACCTGCAGCGCCCAGCGAATGTCCGGACAGGCTCTTGGTCGAGCTGATAGCTGGGATCTTATCGCCGAACATGTCGCGTACGGCCTTGCTCTCAGCGACGTCACCCACTGGTGTCGAGGTGCCATGGGTGTTCAGGTAATCAATGTCACCTTCGACCGTGGCCATCGCCTGCTGCATGCAGCGCAGTGCGCCTTCGCCGCTCGGCGCAACCATGTCGTAGCCATCGGAAGTAGCGCCGTAACCGACGATTTCCGCATAGATCTTGGCGCCGCGCTTGAGCGCATGCTCCAGCTCTTCAACCACCACCATGCCGCCGCCGCCGGCTATGACGAAACCGTCACGCTTGGCGTCGTAAGCCCGCGAGGCCTTTTCCGGCGTCGCGTTGTACTGGCTGGACAGGGCGCCCATGGCGTCGAACAGGCAGCTCTGGCTCCAGTGTTCTTCCTCGCCGCCGCCGGCAAAGACGACATCCTGCTTGCCCATCTGAATCTGCTCCATCGCATGGCCGATGCAATGCGCACTGGTCGCGCAGGCCGAGGCGATGGAGTAGTTGATGCCCTTGATCCGGAACGGCGTTGCGAGGCAGGCGGATACCGTGCTGCTCATAGTGCGCGGTACGCGGTATGGGCCGATGCGCTTGACGCCCTTTTCGCGAAGGATGTCGATGGCTTCCATCTGATTGATGGTGGAAGCGCCGCCGGAGCCGGCGATCAGGCCGATGCGTGGATCGGAGATATCATCGGCGCTGAGCCCCGAATCTTCGAGAGCCTGTTGCATCGCCAGATAGGCGTAAGCCGCCGCATCGCCCATGAAGCGCAAAACCTTGCGGTCGATCAGCTCTTCGAGGTTCAGGTCGACCGAGCCGGAGACCTGGCTACGCAGCCCCATATCGGCATAGGCCTGATTGAAGCGAATACCGGGGCGGCTGGCCCGCAGGTTGGCGGAAACGGTGTCTTTGTCATTGCCGAGGCATGAAACGATGCCCAGGCCGGTGATTACGACGCGACGCATGCGGAAGTCCTTCAGAAGCTATCAGTAGATGTGAACAGGCCGACACGCAAACCTTCGGCACTGTAGATCTCGCGACCATCCACGCTAACGGTGCCATCGGCGATGCCGAGAACCAGAGAGCGGCTGATGGTGCGTTTGATATGGATGTTATAGGTAACTTTCTTGGCGGTCGGCAGGACCTGACCGAAGAATTTGACCTCGCCAGATCCCAGCGCACGACCACGGCCTGGGTTGCCTTGCCAGCCTAGGTAGAAGCCGACCAGTTGCCACATGGCGTCGAGGCCCAGGCAGCCAGGCATGACTGGGTCCCCTTCGAAATGGCAGGCAAAGAACCAGAGGTCAGGATTGATATCCAGCTCAGCAACCAGCTCGCCCTTGCCGTACTTGCCGCCGACTTCGCTGATATGAACGATGCGGTCGACCATTAGCATGTTCGGTGCCGGCAGTTGCGCATTACCGGGGCCGAACAGCTCGCCGCGGCTGCAACGGAGCAGATCTTCCCGAGTAAAGGCCTGTTGTTTGGTCATGCGTATTCCTCAATGGTCCCTTTATGGAGGGCTTGCTGCATTCATCCGACTCGACAATAGCGAGTCCGGTCATAAGACTAGTCATAGACTGCTGCCTTGCGCTTAAAGTCACAGCGCAGGGACATGAGTACCGCTCGTTTCGACCATCCACGAGACGACCATGGTGGAAACGGGCCCATACTTTAACACTCCTGACCCGTCACCACGACCATGTGACGTTCTGCCTCTGTATAGACCATTGGGGAATGTCTCCTTGCTACGTCTGCGACACAGCTCGGTAGATCGGCCGGAAATTGTAATCTGATGATTCCGCGGGTATAGGGGTTTGCACTGGTTGCGCTCGAAGCGGCACGTATAATGCCGGCCATTGCACTTGGTGCCTAAACGGATCCCTCATGACTGAACAGCAACCCATCGCGGTGCTTGGCGGCGGCAGCTTCGGAACCGCCATCGCAAACCTGCTCGCCGAGAACGGTCACAGCGTCCGCTTGTGGATGCGCGATGCCGAGCAGGCCGAGAGTATTCGAGCGCACCGCCAGAACCCGCGCTATTTGAAAGGCGTGACGCTGCTGCCGGCCGTAAACGCTGTCACTGATCTAGGGCAGACGCTGGCCGATTGTCGGCTGATCTTTGTTGCGCTGCCCTCCAGTGCCTTGCGCCAGGCTCTTTCCCCCTTCGCAGAGCAGCTGTCGGGCAAGATGTTGGTAAGCACAACTAAAGGCATCGAGGCGCAAGGCTTCATGCTGATGAGTCAGATCCTGGAACAGATCGCGCCTCAGGCCCGCATCGGCGTGATATCAGGGCCCAATCTGGCGCGCGAAGTGGCTGAACACGCTTTAACTGCGACGGTTGTGGCCAGTGACGACGAGGCGCTTTGCCGTTGTGTGCAGCAGGCGCTGCACGGGCGGACCTTTCGGGTCTATGCCAGCTCGGATCGGTTTGGCGTCGAGCTTGGTGGCGCATTGAAAAACGTTTACGCCATCATGGCCGGCATGGCCGCGTCGCTCGGTATGGGAGAAAACACCCGTAGCATGCTGATCACTCGCGCCCTGGCCGAAATGACCCGTTTTGCTGTTAGGCTCGGAGCGAATCCGATGACCTTCCTCGGCTTGGCCGGAGTAGGTGATCTGATCGTGACCTGTACCTCAACGAAAAGCCGAAACTTTCAGGTGGGCTATGCCCTCGGCGAGGGGTTGAGTCTCGATGAGGCCGTCTCACGGCTGGGTGAAGTCGCTGAAGGCGTCAACACCATCAAGGTTTTGAAGGTCAAGGCAGAGGAGCTGCAGGTCTACATGCCGCTGGTCGCAGGTCTGCATGCCATTTTGTTCGAGGGGCGTACGCTGGATCAGGTCATTGCGCTGCTGATGCGCGGCGAACCGAAGACTGACGTCGATTTCATTTCCACCGACGGTTTCTGATACGACAACGGAGCTATCAATGAACACATCACAACGCAGCGCAGAGCGCGAGTCGCTGATTCTGCGCGCACTCTGGATGCTGGTTTTCTTTTTTGTCTGGCAACTGGCTGAATTGGTATTGCTGGTCATTGTCGTGGCGCAGCTGGTGCTGCAGGCGGTTAACGGCAAAGCGAATGACAGCTTGCTGGAGCTCGGTGACAGCCTCAGCCAGTACGTGGCGCAAATTGGTCGTTTTGGCACCTTCAATACGGACCGTAAACCCTGGCCAATGTCCGACTGGCCCAAGCCGCGTCCAGCCGACCGGGATGCAGCTCCTCCCGTGCAACCGGCCCCTTCGGAGCAGGAGCCTCAGCCGTGAGGTTGTGGCTGCTACGCCACGGCGAAGCTGAGCCCCGGAACCGCACTGATGCCGAGCGTAACCTCACTGCAGCCGGTCGAGTTGAAGTGGAGGGCGCTGCCGCGCATCTGCAAGGGCGACCGGTGCAGGCCATTCTGGCAAGCCCCTACCAGCGAGCCCAACAGACCGCTGAACTTGTTCGGCAGACACTCGGTTTCGGCGGTCCAGTTGAAACCGTACCCTGGCTGACGCCGGAATCTGACCCGGCCGATGCGCTGCTCTATCTTGATCGTCGCAGCGAACAGCATGTGCTGCTGGTCACTCATCAGCCCTTTGTCGGTGTGTTCGGCGGCTGGCTGGTCAGTGGTCACCGTGAAGCGCCCATACCAATGGCAACCGCCAGCCTGGCGGAATTGGAAGGGGAACATGTGGCGGCGGGGTTGATGCACCTGGTTGGGCTGCGGCACCCGGTCTGAAGTCAACGGCTTCCTATCTATGCTGCGCCTACTGCTGCAGGTGATGATCCATAAACAATGATAAAAACAGGAGAGCGACACACGTGAGCATCTGGCAACGTCCACCGAGCCTCGAACAACTCAACGCCAACCGGCAGAACACCATTGTCGAACTGCTCGATATTCGTTTCGAAGCAGTCGAAGAGGACTGTCTCACGGCGAGCATGGTTGTCGACTCCCGCACCCACCAGCCTTATGGTCTGCTGCACGGCGGCGCTTCGGTTGTGCTCGCTGAGACCGTTGGTTCAATGGCTAGCTATCAGTGCATCGACCCCAACCGATTCTATTGTGTCGGCCTGGAAGTGAACGCCAACCATATCCGCGCGGTGCGTAGCGGCCGTGTCACTGCAGTCTGCCGACCGGTTCATCTTGGACGCTCCAGTCACGTCTGGGATATCCGGCTGCACGGAGATGACGGCAAGCTGAGCTGTATCTCGCGTTTGACCGTTGCAGTCGTACCTCTTGGCGAAAATAGCCCACAACCTGTAGGGACGTTGTAGACGCCCTTGTTTGGCAGGACTGCCTTTGCTTCTGCCGCTTCGGCCGATTGCCGTTAAGGGAAGGGGCGCCAGACAATGGCCGTCGTTTCCATTCAGCTGCTTAGAACCCATGACGCAACGCATTTTTTTCGCTCACGCCAACGGTTTTCCATCGGCTACCTATCACAAGCTGTTCGAAAACCTGACGCCCGAGTACGCCGTTACCCACCTCGATCAGCACGGTCATGACCCGCGCTTTCCGGTGAATGACAATTGGCAGAACCTGGTGCAAGAGCTTATTGAGCAGCTGGTCGAGTTGCAGGAGCCGGTCTGGGGTGTCGGGCATTCGCTTGGCGGAATGCTGCATTACCACGCTGCCCTGCAACGCCCGGAGCTTTATCGTGGGGTGGTCATGCTCGATTCACCCATGCCGACCTGGCTCGACCAGACGCTGATCTGGGCGGGCAAACGTTTTGGTTTCATTGATCGCCTTACGCCCGCCGGCCGTACCCTGGGCCGTCGCGAGCAGTTCAGCTGCGTCGACGAAGCGAGACGTTACTTCGCGAGCAAAGCACTGTTTCGCGCCTTTGATCCTGCCTGCCTGGATGCGTATGTCGAGCATGGTTTGGAGCCCACCGAGCAAGGCGTCCGCTTGCGCTTCGATCCGGAAACGGAGATTCGGATCTATCGCAGCGTGCCCCATGTGACGCCCGGCTGGCCCCATGCACTGAAAATGCCGCTGGCCGTGGTGCGCGGGCGTCAGAGCCGCGTGGTGCTGCCTCATCATCTCTATTTGTTGCGACTGGTTGCCCACGGGGAGGCACACACCTTACCTGGTGGGCATATGTTTCCGCTTGAGCGACCGGATGACACCGCGGTCCTGCTCAGGCAGTTGTTCACTCGCTGGAGCGAATCGAACAGAAGGGGTGCTGCATGAGTGTTACGTTCGAAGAGATCCGGCTAAGCCTGCCCCATATCGAGGTCGCTGCCCACCTGTACGGTCCGGAGGACGGCCAGCCTGTCATTGCCCTACACGGCTGGTTGGACAATGCGGCTACCTTCTCTCGTTTGGCGCCGTTGCTCGAGGGTCTCCGCATCGTTGCGCTAGATCTTCCAGGACACGGCCATTCCGATCATCGACCGCTCGGTGCCGCCTATAACATCTGGGACTATGCGCATGATGTACTGCAGACGGCCGAGCAGTTCGGCTGGAAGCGGTTCTCTTTATTGGGACACTCGATGGGCGCCATCGTGTCGGTGTTGCTGGCCGGTGCCATGCCTGAGCGGGTCGAGCGGCTGGCATTGATCGATGGGGTGATTCCCTTTACCGGCGAAGCCGAAACTGCGCCACAGAAGCTTGGTGAATCGCTGCAGAAGTTGCTCGCCGTGGACGACAAGCGAAAGCCGGTTTACGCCACCTTCGAGCAGGCTGTCGCGGCACGCATGAAAGGCGTGGGGGCGGTTAGTCACGAGGCGGCCGAGCGGCTTGCGCAGCGAGGATTGATGCCGGTTCCAGGAGGCTATACCTGGCGAACTGATGCGCGTTTGATGCTGCCGTCATCGATGCGACTGACCCGCGCTCATGCTTTAGCATTCGTACATTGCGTAGCTTGCCCGGCGAGCCTGATCCTGGCGGAGCAAGGGTTGCTCAACCAGCCAGCCATGGTCGAATTAATCCAGACCTTGCCGTTCGAGCTGCATCGCCTTCCCGGCGGCCATCATTTGCACCTGGATAATCAGCTGGGTGCTGAGGCGGTGGCGGCCGTTTTCAATCCGTTCTTCGCAGGCTGAGCCGAGGCAGGACGGCGTTACGCAAGAATCTGTCGCAAAGCCCTGCTTGACTTGCTTTTAGCAACTGGTGACGCTGGGCCATCGCTTCAGCAGGGACCACCTCGATGATTAACTTCCATACCATTGCCATCTCCAACGGTCGGACCGCGTCGACGGCGGTGCTCCATTGAGGTGCCGTATGCGAGTTATATCGGTAACAGGGCTGTTTTTGGCTGTCGGCATCACTGAAGCGGCAGATCTTCCGGGCAGCCGAGATTTCGACATGCTGCCACGATACCCACAGTCTGAAATTGTGGCCTTCAAAGAGCGCGACGTGCTGGACCGAACCTATCCTCTGGATTCGATTCGGCGTATCAGTGGGCGGCTACGAATGAGCGATCAGATCACCGCCAGCGGCTATCTGACGGCGGTGACTTATAGGTTGCCCGACGTCCATACGGGCATAGAGGCCTTCGAGCGGTCGCGGAGTCGCCTGTTGCAAGAGGGTGCTGAGCTGCTCTTCTGGTGTGAGGGGCGTGAATGCGGGTCGAGCAGCCTGTGGGCTAATGAAGTGTTTCACCGCTCGACACTTTACGGCCCGGAGGCAAGGCAGGCTTACCTGCTGGCGCGCCTGCCAGGCGATTCGGATCGGCTCATGGCGCTCTATGGCGTTACCCGTGGCAACGGCCGTCCCTATCTGCAAGTGGAGCAGTTCCAGCCGGATGAGCCGCTCGGTATTATCCTGCCGAATCCGGGCACCCTGTTGCGTCAGTTGAAAAGCACCGGCGAACTCTGGCTGCCGCGATTACCACAAGAGCCCACGGCAGAGTGGGGGGCGCTGCTGGCGAACGTGCTGCGGCTCGATAGTACGATACGGGTCGCATTGAGAGGCAAGGGCGCAGCGGCTTGGTACGAAGCGCTGACGCAAGAGAGGATCAAGGCGCGGCGCATCGAAGCAGAAGCCACCGACGAGGATGGGCTGCGGATCACGTTGTTGCGTTGAGGCTCCGTTTCAGTCTGCAAAAGCCACTGCTCTTCCAGGCGCACTTTGCTCTAAAGTGCGCCACCTTCTTCCATAGGTAACACCATGCTCAACAACGATCGTCTGCTGGTGCAGATTCTGCTCCTGGTGTTGCTCGGCGCCTGCGTGTGGGTGTTGGCCCCGTTTGCCTCAGCGCTCTTCTGGGCGGCGGTGCTGGCATTCGCCAGCTGGCCGATCATGCGCGTACTCACCCGATGGATGAACGGCAATTCCACGCTTGCCGCCACCCTTTTAACGGGCGGATGGATGGTCCTGGTAGCCGTGCCGCTGGTCTGGTTGGGGTTCAACATTGCTGACCAGATCCGCGAGGTCAACGTGCTGGTGCACAATCTGCAGGTGCAGGGGCTGCCGCCACCGCCGGCGTGGCTCGCTGAATTGCCGCTGATTGGCGACAACCTGCTGAGTCTCTGGAACACGCTGGATGAGCAAGGTACGGCCTTCTTCGCGACGATCCGGCCTTATATAGGTCAGGTGGGCAACTGGTTGTTGGTGCGCAGCGCACGCGTTGGCGGTGGGATGCTGGAACTGGCGCTCAGCCTGGTACTGGTGTTCTTCTTTTATCGAGATGGGCCGAAACTGGCTGCGTTCGTACATAGTCTGCTGCATCGACTGATTGGTGACCGCGCTGATCACTACCTGGAGTTGGTAGCCGGTACGGTTCAGCGTGTCGTTAACGGTGTGATCGGCACCGCGGCTGCCCAGGCGATTCTGGCGTACGTCGGATTCAGCATTGCCGGCATACCCGGTGCGCTGATCCTCGGTCTGCTGACCTTCGCTTTCAGTTTCCTGATGGTGCCGCCGCTGATCTGGGGCCCCGCCACGCTCTGGCTTGCCTGGCAGGGTCAGTACGGCATGGCCGTATTTCTGGGGATATGGGGCATGTTCATCATCAGTGGCGTGGACAACGTGCTGAAACCCTACCTGATCAGCCGCGGCGGTAACCTGCCCTTGGTGGTGGTGCTGCTTGGCGTGTTTGGTGGCGTGTTGGCGTTCGGCTTCATGGGGCTTTTCCTCGGTCCGACGCTCTTGGCAGTTGCTTACAGCCTGCTGGAAGACTGGCTGGTCAAGGAAGTGCCAGGCATCGTCTCGCCAGCAAAGCGTCCGAGTGATCAACTGGAAGATGCAGCGGTACGCGACTAGCTGACTGTTGCTGGCAGCTCTGTTGCCGGTCGGTTACGCAGGTTCGAGCCGCTAGAGCTGCTCGCTCTCGTATTTGTCCAGCGCATCGCTGGCAACGATCTGTCCCAGCTTGATCAGCTCAGGGGCTTTGTAGAATTCGTAGAAACGGCATGCGCGCTTGGGGATGTTCACCAGGACGTTGGGCGGATAGCCAGCGATCTTGTATTGGGTCAATGAGGATTGCATCACTTCGAAGCTCTGGTTGATGAGCTCCAGCAATGATGCCGGACCGCCCACATCAATCACCATCGATCCCTCGGCCGACTTCGGCGCACTTTGCCCTGATGGGGCGGCCGGCGGCTGGGCCTCGCCAGGTCCACCAACGGCAGCGAGTTCGGCAATATGCTCTTCGAGCCCTTTGCTGCGCCAGAACGGCAGGTGTGAGCTGATCGAGCTGACCATGGCATCGAAGCGTCCTGGACGGATTACTTCCGGCAGCGGGTATTGTCGATGGTTGTTGGCGTTGAGGTTGACGGCGATGATGATGTCGCTGTGGCTAGAGACCACCGGCACGATGGGCAGTGGGTTGAGTATGCCGCCGTCGACCAGCATTCGGTTGCCTTGCATGACCGGCGTGAACAGGCTCGGGATAGCTGCCGAGGCGCGCATCGCCAGTTCCAGATTGCCCTCCTGAAACCAGATCTCCTGCTGATTCGTCAGGTCGGCGGCGACGGCCGTGAATGGGATTGGCAAATCCTCAATGTTGACCGAGCCGAGCATCTCCCTGATGCGTCCGAAAATCTTCTCGCCGCGTATCGCCCCGAGGCTGAAACTCGGATCGACCAATCGCAGCATGTCGAAGTAGTCCAGGCTTTCAATCCATTCGCGATATTCCCCAAGCTTCCCGGCTGCGTAGATCCCGCCTACGACTGCGCCCATCGAACAACCTGCGACACAGGTGATCTCGTAGCCCCGGGTCTCGAGTTCTTCGATTACGCCGATGTGCGCGTAACCGCGAGCCCCCCCCGACCCCAACACCAGTGCGACCTTGTTGCCCATGTAGTTCTCCCTATTGGCGTTGGGCGATAGCTTCCAGCTTCAGGCTGCAAGCTTCAAGCTAAAGCGAGGAGCTGGTCGTTTCCGTGCAATCCCTTCGGCTCACGCCGCAGCGATGTGGTCACCAGCCTTGCTACAATCGACGCCCGTTTTGCCAGCATCACGAGAGTCTTTCCCAGATGAGCGAACCCATCCGCCTCACCCAATACAGCCACGGTGCCGGCTGCGGCTGCAAGATTTCGCCCAAGGTGCTGGACGTGATCCTCGCCGGCAGCGGGGCACAGAACCTTGACCCCCGCCTGTGGGTCGGAAATGCCTCGCGTGATGATGCCGCGGTCTACGGCATCGACGAAGAACGCGGCGTGGTATCGACTACCGATTTCTTCATGCCAATCGTCGACGATCCTTTCGACTTCGGCCGTATCGCCGCGACCAACGCCATCAGTGATATCTACGCGATGGGCGGTGATCCTCTCATGGCGATCGCCATCCTTGGCTGGCCCGTCAACGTGCTGCCGCCTGAGGTGGCACGCGAGGTCATCGCGGGTGGCCGAGCCGTGTGTGAGGCCGCAGGCATTCCGCTAGCCGGCGGGCATTCGATCGACGCGCCCGAACCGATATTCGGCCTGGCTGTGACCGGTCTGGTCAGAAAGAACCAGATGAAACGTAACGACACAGCCTCGGTTGGCTGCAAGCTCTATCTGACCAAGCCCCTAGGTATAGGCATTCTCACGACCGCGGAGAAAAAGGCCAAGTTGCGACCCGAGGATGTCGGCAGGGCGCGTGACTGGATGTGCACGCTCAATACCCCTGGTAGCCGCTTCGGCAAGCTCGACTGCGTGCGTGCGATGACGGACGTCACCGGTTTCGGGCTGCTCGGGCATCTGGTCGAAATGGCTGATGGCAGCGCTGTGACTGCGTGCATCGATTACGCTCACGTGCCGCGTCTGGAAGGTGTCGAGTATTACCTCGAACAGGGCTGTGTGCCTGGCGGTACGGGGCGCAACTTCGAGAGTTATGGTGACCGTATTGCTCCCATTGACGAAGTGCAGAAGCAGTTGTTGTGCGATCCGCAGACCAGCGGCGGATTGTTGGTCGCCGTTGCCCCTGAAGGGGAGGCCGAATTCCTCGCAGTTGCCGCTGAACTCGGCCTGATGCTCCAGCCGATCGGTGAGTTGATCGAAGCCGGCGCCTTTGCCGTCGAGGTACGTTGATGCGTGGCGATACCGATAATTTTGCCGAGCTGTTTCTTAACGATGTGCCGATGATGGACGCACGAGCGCCTGTGGAGTTTGCCAAGGGCGCGTTCCCTGGCGTGGTCAACCTGCCGCTGATGAACGATCTCGAGCGCCAGAAGGTTGGCACCTGTTACAAGCAGCAGGGGCAGGAAGCGGCTATAGAACTGGGCCACCGGCTGGTGAGTGGTCAAGTCAAGGCCGAGCGTATTCAGGCTTGGGCAGACTTCGCGCGCAACAACCCTCAGGGCTATGTCTACTGTTTCCGCGGTGGATTGCGCTCGCAGCTGGTCCAGCAGTGGCTCAAGACCGAGGCGGGGATCGACTATCCGCGCGTGACCGGTGGCTACAAGGCGATGCGCCATTTTCTGCTGGAGACCATAGAGCGTGCGGCCGCGCATGACAATTTCGTGCTGGTCGGCGGTATGACCGGGACGGGTAAAACCGAGGTGCTGGCGCGTTTGGAAGACGGAGTTGATCTGGAAGGCATTGCCAATCATCGCGGCTCTAGCTTTGGCAAGCGCGCCACCCCGCAGCCGGTGCAGATCGACTTCGAGAACGCTCTGGCGATCCGCTTGTTGAAGATGCAGAAAGCCGGTGCCAGGCAGTTCGTGCTGGAAGATGAAGCGCGGCTGGTCGGACGCTGTTCTATCCCGCTGCCCTTGTTCCAGGGTATGCAGCACTATCCCCTGGTCTGGCTCGAAGACAGTTTCGAGGGCCGGGTTGATCGTATCCTCAAGGACTATGTGATCGATCTCTGTGCAGAGTTCACCACCGAGTTCGGCGACGAAGGTTTCACCGCATTTGCCGAGCGTTTGCAGCAAAGCCTGGTCAATATCAGCAAGCGGCTCGGCGGCGAATGCTACACACGGCTGGCAGCGATCATGGATCAGGCACTTGCCGAACAGGCAAGTACGGGTTCGGTTGATCTGCACCGCGGATGGATCGAGGCGTTGTTGAGGCAGTACTACGATCCGATGTATGCCTACCAGCGTGAAAACAAGGCCGCCAGAATCGAGTTCGCTGGTGAGCAAAACGCGGTCGTCGAGTTCTTGCGCGAGCGCGCTGCGGGTCATCAACACTGAGCAGGTCTCAAAACGAGGATCTAGGGATGAAGAACTTAATCTGTCTATCGCTGTTGGCACTGACCCTGACCGGTTGCGCCGCCAAGACTGCCTACCGAGACAGCTGTGCATCTCAGCTGAACGCCGCCTGGGAAGAGCAAAGCCTGGCCGAGGCGGAAGGCTTCGCCGGCACCGTCAGCTATTCCAAGGCGATGGCACTGCTGACCGGCGCCAAGACCCAGCAACAATTCGAGGCCTACCAGGGCTGCGTGGAGAAGGCCAAGAAGGCCCGTTTCTATCTGCGTGAGTCGCGCGCAGGACGCTGATGTTGTTGCCATGTTGTGGCGGTCGCCTGGCTGCCACTTCCTTATCCATCGGTTCCACGCAATCACGGAACCGATTCAGCAGGGATCTACATGCAGCTTGATTTTTCCACGCTGGCACCAGTCGAGGCCTATCGTTGGCTAACGTCCACCATTACGCCGCGACCCATTGCCTGGGTCTCGACTTGCTCGACCTCGGGCGTCAGCAATCTTGCCCCGTTCAGCTTCTTCCAGGTCATCAGCAGTAACCCTCCAACGTTGCTGATCAACGTCGGCTTGAAAGACGGCCTACCAAAAGACACCGCCCGGAACGCGAACGAGACAGGGGAGCTCGTTGTTCAGCTCGTCAGCGCCGAGCAAGCCGAAGCGATGAACGCCTCTGCGGCTACCTTGCCACACGGCATCAGCGAGTTTGAGCACTGCGTGATTGCCAGCGAACCGGCTAGCCTCGTGAAGGTGCAGCGGGTCGCCGGTGCGCCGGTTGCCTTCGAATGTCGCGTAGCGCAGATCCTGCCGTATCCGCCCGAGTCGCCTAATTGTCAGCTCATCTTCGCCGAAGTGTTGTTGGCGCACATCGACGACAGTGTTCTCGATGAGCGAGGTCGCGTCGATTCGGCCCGGCTTGATCTGGTTGGCAGGCTGGGCGGTGCGGCGTACAGCTATACGCGCGAGCGTTTCGAGATGCAGCGACCCTAGCAGGCACTCATGTTTCTGATCGATTAGGTCAGGAAGCGACCCAAGCTGTGAAGCGGTGTGGCGTCGTCACCCGCCGGATCAAGTGACGTATCACAAGTTCGCAACACCAAGTTTCACCGCTTTGCCTGCGCTGGCCGGGTCAGTAGGATCGAAGGAACAAACAAAGGAGAGTTGCATGCGCACCCGATTGGAAGTCTGTCTGCGGTCGGTCAATGAAGTGCTGCTCGGCAAGCAATCGCAGGTGCGATTAGCCATGGCCTGCCTGCTGGCGAGGGGGCACCTACTGGTCGAGGACCTGCCCGGTATGGGCAAGACGACCTTGAGCCATGCGCTTGCGAAGGTCATGGGGCTGGATTTCCAGCGCATCCAGTTCACCTCCGACCTGCTGCCGGGCGATATTCTCGGCACCTCGGTATTTGACAAGGAAAGCGCTCAGTTTGTGTTTCATCCGGGACCGATCTTCGCCGAGCTGGTGCTGGCGGACGAAATCAACCGGGCTACACCGAAGAGCCAGAGTGCGTTGCTTGAAGCCATGGAAGAAGGGCAGGTAACGATCGAGGGCGCGACGCGACCTTTGCCCGAGCCCTTCTTCGTGGTCGCCACGCAGAACCCGGTCAGCTCCGGCGGTACATTTGCCCTCCCTGAATCACAGCTGGATCGCTTTCTCATGCGCCTTTCGCTGGGCTACCCGGCTAAAGCGGCGGAGAAAGCATTGCTGCTCGGCGATTCGCGTCGCGATTTGCTCGCCCGATTACAACCCCAGCTGGATCGCGCCGAGTTAGCTGCTATCCAGCAGGCGGTGAGCGCCGTTCGCGTCAGTGATGCTCTGGTCGATTACGTTCTGCGCCTGGTCGAGGCCACGCGCACCCAGCCGCAATTCGCCTGGGGCTTGTCACCCCGTGCGAGCCTGGCGCTGCTGGCGGCAGCCCGTGCCTGGGCCTTTCTCGACGGCCGAGACTATGTAATCCCGGAAGACGTCCAGGCGGTGCTGCCCTCGGTGGTTGGCCATCGGTTGCGCGAACGCGCCGATGCCACCGGACATGGCGGCGGCGCATTGGTGCAATGGCTGCTGCGCGAAGTGCCGGCGCTGTGACGCCGCCTCTGCCGGACTGACGGGGGCGGATATGCGAGTGCTACCACGGATACGAGATCGCTGGCTGCTGAAACGCATACCGCCAGGCCCTAGTGTGCGCCTCAACCAGCGTCGCATCTTCATCATGCCTACGGCGGTCGGGATGAGTTTCCTGGTAGCGCTGCTGTTGATGTTGCTTGCCGCGATTAACTACGAGAACAGTCTGGCTTACGCACTGACATTTTTGCTGGGCTCGGTATTTGTCGTGGCAATTTTGCATACCTGGCGCAATCTGGCAGGGCTCGAATTGAAAGCGGGGGGCTCGGAAGCGGTTTTCCTCGGCGAGCAGGCACGCTTGCGGGTGCGCCTGGAAAGCCGGGGCCGCCTGTACCAGGCCGTCTCGGTGGGTTGGCCTAAAAGTGGCCTGCAGTTGGTGGACGTGCCGGCAGCAGGGACCTGCGAATTAGAACTGAGCTTGCCCACCGAGCACCGTGGCTGGTTGAGACCAGGACGGTTACGTGTGGAAAGCAGGTTTCCCTTGGGCATTCTAGTGGCTTGGAGCTGGGTAGACCTGCAGCAGGCCGCACTGGTCTATCCACGCCCAGTCGCAGGCGAGCCGCCAAAAACCGGCGGGCACGCCGAAGAGAGCGCTAAGGGTTCGCTGGCGCAAGGCAGCGGCATCGACGATTACCAAGGCTTGCGCCCCTGGCAACCAGGCGACTCGAGAAAACGTTTGAACTGGAAAGCCTACTCTCGAGGGCAAGGCTTGCTGGTCAAGGATTTCACTGCGCTGTCCGGCGAGGACCCATTACTGGATTTTGCTGCACTCGACGGCGATGTCGAATCCCGATTGTCGTTGCTCTGCCACTGGGTAGTGGAGCTGTCGGCGCGCCAGCAGCCCTTCGCCCTCCGTGTCGCGGACGACACCATCGAAGCTGGCGCTGGCGTAGAGCACCGCAACCGCAGCCTTCGGGCATTGGCATTGTTCGGACAGCCATCAGTGGAGCCGAAATGAGCAGCCTGCAGCCCATTCCGCGCAACGGCCTGATCTGGCTGTTGGTAGCCCAGGTGCTGGTCATCTTGCCGCATCTGGCTCATCTGCCGCTGTGGATCATTGGCCTCTGGCTGGGTTGCGCGATCTGGCGGGTGCAGATTTTTCGCATGCGCGCTCGATATCCGCGGGGCTGGGTGAAAGCATTGATGATGCTAGGCGCTGCGTTTGGCGTCTATTTTTCGCGCGGGGGGTTGATTGGGCTAGACGCCGGCGTGGTGTTGCTCATCGCGGCGTTCATCCTCAAGCTGGTGGAAATGCGCAGCCGTCGCGATGCCCTTGTCCTGGTGTTTCTTGGCTTCTTTGCTGTGGTCACCAGCTATTTGTTCAATGACGGGCTGCTCGCCGGGCTTTACAGTCTGGCACCAATCGTCGCGCTGCTGGCGGCGATGATAGGCCTGCAGCAGAGTCCGGTGGGCACACATCCCTGGCCAACGCTGCGACTGGCAGGCGCTTTGCTCCTGCAGGCGATTCCCTTAATGCTGGTCCTGTTTGTGCTTTTTCCGCGGCTGGGACCGCTCTGGTCATTGCCGCAGCCGAAGGATCGCGGCGTGACGGGGCTGGCTGACAGCATGTCGCCGGGCGACATGGCCGAACTGAGTCGCTCGAATGCACTGTCGTTTCGCGCCAGTTTTGAAGGCCCGATCCCCGAGCGGGACCAACTGTACTGGCGTGCGGTCACCTTCGAGCGTTTCGATGGCCGGCGGTGGTCTCAGTCTTTTTCATCGCAGCTTCCACGAGCCCCCGAGTGGTCGCCGCGGGGCGCGCCGGTTGAGTACAGCATCGTCATGCAGCCCAGTGGGCGGCCTTGGTTGTATGCACTAGACGTAGCGCAGGTAGATGCAGGCGACGTGCGACTGATGAGCGACTTCCATCTGGCGCGCCCACGGCCGGTTGAGAAGCCGCTGCTGTACCGGGCGACATCCTGGCCGGAGGCGCTGCGTGAACCAGACGCTGCACCAACGACCCTCGGACGGGCTCTAGAGCTGCCCTTATCGGGTAACTTACGCAGCAGGGCCTGGGCCGCAGAACTGCGGCGTCAGCACCAGACACCCAAGGCAACCGTGCAAGCACTGCTTAGCCATTTCAACCAGCAGCCCTACCGCTATACGTTGCGTCCGTCGCCCGTTGGCGAGGATATCGTCGACGGTTTCCTGTTCGAGACCTTGAACGGATTTTGCGTGCATTACGCAGGCGCGATGACCTTTGTCCTGCGCGCAGCAGGCATTCCCGCGCGGGTGGTCGCCGGCTATCAGGGTGGGGAGGTCAACCCGTCGGGCAACTACCTGTCGGTGCGTCAACTCGATGCTCATGCCTGGGTCGAATACTGGGAGGCGGGCAGCGGTTGGGTCAGTGTGGATCCGACCTTTCAGGTCGCGCCGGAACGTATCGAACGAGGGCTGGAGGAGGCGCTTGGCGCTGAGCAGGATCTGATCGAAGGCGCCATGATGGACCTCCGGCGCTACCGTGATATCAGCTGGCTGAACGACTTGCGGTTTGGTTGGGACAGTCTTAATTATGGCTGGCAGCGCTGGGTGCTGAATTACCAGGGCGAACGACAGCTGGAAGTGTTGCGAGGCCTGTTCGGCAAGGTCGACGCCCGTAATCTCGGTTTTATGATGGTCGCCCTGGGTGCGTTGCTGATTGTCCTGCTGGCGCTTGCGCTCCTGAAGCCCTGGCGCCGGGAACTGGATGCTCAGCTGCGTCAGTTCCAGCGCTTCGAACAGCTGCTGGCGCGACATGGCATAGCGCGGCAGTCGGGTGAGGGCGCGCGCGACTTCGCACAACGCGCGGCAGAGCAGCTGCCGGATGTTGCTGCCCAGATCCAGAGGTTTTCCGGGCTGTATGAACAAGCCCGCTATGGGGGGCAGCCAACCGAGCTGGCCGAGATGAAGGCTGCGCTCTACAGGTTGCGCCGACAGCTACCCTGGCGTGGCAGTGGGAGCAAAAGGCGGCGTGACATCGACAGCGAGAAGCCATAGCTGGTCGCGATGGCATGACATCACCGATCTTTCGCCGATTTCTGTGCTGGTGGGTGCGGCGATAAGATAAACCCAATAATAACGAGCCGAGGTTGGGAATGACCCTGTCCGAACTGCTACAAGCCGTGCGTGAAACTCCTCAAGATGTCGTCGTGCCCTCCAGCTGGGGGCAGGGGCGAGCCGGCTTCGGCGGGCTGGCCGCCGCGCTGGTATTCGAAGCCATGCAGGCCAAGGTGCCAAGTGATCGCCCGGTGCGGTCGCTGTCCATCAGCTTTGTAGGGCCGCTTGCGGTTGATGTGCCCGTTAGCTTTGAGGCCGAGGTGCTGCGCGAAGGCAAGGCGGTAAGTCAGGTGCTCGGCCGTGCCGTGCAGAACGGGCAGGTAGTCACATTGGTGCAAGGCAGTTTTGGTGCGGCGCGTGTCTCTACCGTCAGGGTGGAAGCTGAGCCGGCGCCTGAACTGCCACCGGTGGAGGCCTGTCAGGAGTTGCCCTACATCAGCGGCGCCACACCTGAGTTCACTCGCCATCTGGTCATGCGCTGGGGCATCGGTGGTCTGCCTTTCTCTGGTAATACCTCACGGGAAATGGGCGGATGGGTTCGTCAGCGTGGCGAGGTCGACCGGGAGCCGGTAACCGTCTCGCATCTGCTGGCGCTCGTCGACGCGTGGCCGCCAGCAGTGCTGCCTCATCTGAACAGTTTCGCGCCGGGCAGCTCGCTGACCTGGGCTATCGAATTTGTTCAGCCACTGCCAATAATCGACACTCACGAGTGGTGCCGATACCGCGCGGTGATCGAGCACGCTCAGGACGGCTACGGTCATTGCGCCGCGGCGTTATGGACCGGCAAAGGTGAGCTGATTGCCCTGAGTCGGCAAACGGTAACCGTCTTCGGTTAATTAGGACGCTGCCCGCTGGGTCGTTAAACCCGCGGGCAGGCACGTCATCCGTACAGGCTGATGCGCTCAGAGCTTGAGCTGGTGGATCGCCTTGCTGAGTTCGCCGGAAAGTGCTGCGAGTTCAGCGCTGGTGTTCGCCGACTCGACGGTTTGCTGAACGGTTTGCTCAGTAACGTCGCGAATGCCGGTGACCGAGCGGTTCAGCTCCTCGGCAACTTCGCTTTGTTGCTCGGCGGCGACGGCAATCTGCGTGTTGCTCTCGCGCATCTGTGCCACCGCTGCGGTGATGGCTTCAAGTGCAAGTCCTGCTTCACGTGCCTCGCGCACGCAGTCGTCCGCCTTGAGCGAACTCTCCTGCATGAACTCGACGGCGTCGCGGGTCATGCCCTGCAGCCCGGCGATCATCTGCGTGATTTCGTCTGTGGATACCTGAACGCGTTTGGCCAGGCTACGCACTTCATCCGCAACCACCGCGAAGCCTCGGCCCATTTCCCCCGCACGTGCCGCTTCAATGGCTGCGTTCAATGCCAACAGATTGGTTTGTTCGGCGATGCTGTGAATGACACTGACCACGCCGTTGATTTTCTGGCTGTCGGCGGCAAGCTGCTCGATGGTTTCGGCAGTCTGCTGTACGCCCTGCGACAGGCTGGATATCGAGCGCTCGACTCGCCCTACGACCTGCTGCCCATTGCCCGCAAGCTGGTCCGCGCTCTGTGATTGGTCGCGCGTCTCTCTGGCGTGTTCGGCGATGTGGTAGACCGTGGCGGTCATCTCGTTGATCGCGGTTGCGGCCTGGTCGGTTTCGCTCTGCTGGCCGAGCATGCCCTGGCGGACCTCACCCATGCTCGCTGCAAGGCGAGCCGCTCCTTCATCGAGGCGGGTGGCCGCCTGGGCTACGGTGCCGACAATGCGCTGATAACCGGCCTGCATGGCGTTGAATGCCGCTGCCATCTCGCCCACTTCATCACGGCTCGCCAACGGCACCCGCATCGCAAGATCGCCGCTGCGCTCGACATGCACCATGACATTCTTGAGTGTATTGAGATGGCTGAGGAGGAAATGAATCAGCAGCTGTGATGCGGCCAGCAGCACCAACATCAGCACAGCAACAGCAACGGCATAGCTCAGAAAATGTTCACCCAGCAGCTGTATGGCACTGGGCACGCGCGCCAGCACAGCCAGGGTTTCTCCGCCCGGTCTGGTCACAAGCTGGGCGCCCAGCACCGGCGTAGTGTCGAACAGACGGTCATGCTCGATGGCTACCCACCCCTGGCGGGCGGCTACTGGTCGCCCCTCGATGGTGATGGCCTGGCCAGCCGGAAACACCTGAATGGCACCACCCGTGGGCATTGCTGTGCCTTCCGGCCAGCTTTGTATCAGTGCCCCTATCTGCTGCGCGTTGTTCTGGGCGTCCTGGCTTCGCGACTGCTGTTCAAGTTGCAGGGCAAAGAGCACCAGCAGCAGGGTGGTAGCGAACGACACCAGGTTCAGCGCCCAGAACTTGTACTTCAGTGACAGATCGCGAATCCATAAAGCCATTGCATGCTCTTCTTATGTCGATGACCGGAACGGTTCGTCGCGCGGAGGCATCGCCGCTTTTTTGCGAACCCGTTCTGTTAACGGCCGAAACGTGTTGGGCTTGAGTCAGTTCAGTCCTCATTAATCGGCTGTATGCGAAAGAATTCTTGAGCACAATGCGTCGTGCTTTGCGCCAGCTGTTCTTCGCTGACACCGCGGTGCCGGGCCACTTCACGAAGCACTTCAGGAAGAAACGCTGGCTCGTTCTGGCCACCCTTGGGCTTGGGTCGCAGCGTGCGCGGTAGCAGATATGGGGCATCGCTTTCGAGCATCAAACGGGTCGCAGGAATGTCGCGCACCAATGGGTGCAGGTGGGTGCCGCGGCGCTCGTCACAGATCCAACCGGTGATGCCGATATGCAGGTCGAGATCGAGATAGGCGTAGAGGGCGCGTTTTTCGCCGGTAAAGCAGTGCACCACTGCAGCGCTGAGCAGATCACGGAACGGCCTGAGGATTTGTACCAGACGTTGGTCGGCGTCGCGCTCATGAAGAAACACCGGCAGGCCGGTTTCTACTGCCAATTGCAGGTGTTCTTCAAGCACTCGCTCCTGTTGCGCGCGAGGAGACAAGTCCCGGTTGAAATCCAACCCGCATTCACCAACCGCGCGTGCCTCGGGTTCGCCGAGTAGGGCCTTGAGCTGTGCGCCGGTACTGGAAGTCCATTGGCTCGCGTCATGAGGGTGAATGCCTGCTGTGCAGAACAGCCGATGTCCGCCTTCATCCAGCTCCCGGCAGAGTGCTAACGCCGATTCGCTTTCGTCGAGGCTGGTGCCCGTCAGGACGAGCTGGGCAACGCCCGCTGCGTGGGCACGATCTACGACCGCGCGTGGGTCTCGGGCGAAGGTAGGGTGGGTAAGGTTGACTCCGATGTCGACAAGCTGCATGAAATGTCTCGCTTATGAGATCAAAATATATGCTTTAAAATCAGCCACTTGAGCATGATAATTAATGTAGATGAAAAGGTGTTGCTGGCGATCAGGCCAAGGCTGTGACAATCTTCGCCACCCTGCGGCGGGGTAGCCGCTGTATAGCTTGTCTGATTCGAGCCGATATCCGGAAATGACCCGACTATTTTCCTTGCTGCTGTGTCTGCTCGTGCTTATGCCCTGGCCGGCGTCTGCGCGGGTGATGGGGCCGCAGGCCTGGCAATCGGGCGATACCGTACGCGATCTTGCGGACATCCGCCGCAGCGGCGTTTTGCGTGTGCTGGTCAATCAAAGTCGCAATAGCTCCGGCGAGGTTAAAGGCGAAGCTATTGGTGTTGAGTATGTACGCCTGCGTGCGTTCGAGCAGCATCTCAATCGCGGGTCGAAAGGGCCTCCGATCACCTTGAAGATCATTCCCAAGGCCAAGGATCAGCTGCTCGGCGCGCTGCAGCGCGGGGAGGGCGATCTGGTCGCGCCCGGGGAAATCTTGCCGCAAGGAACGATACGCAGGCTGAGCCGCAGTCGCTCGCTAATCGGTCCGGTGCCGATGGTATTGGTGAGTCGGCAGGGTGGTCCCCGCTATCACAGTTTCGAGCAGCTATCCGGTCGTAGCTTGGCGTTGTCCGCTGGCAATGCCGCAGGCTCCGCTCTCGACAAGCTCAATAGAACCTTGATGCAAGCTGGGCGGGCACCGATTGCCGTCGAATGGGTCGATCCCACGCTGGCGGTGGAAGACGTGCTGGAGATGGTACAGGCCGGCGTCTATCCGGCAACGGTGGTGGAGCAGCCGATTGCAGAGCGATGGGTCAAAGTGCTTCCGAAATTGCGCATCGAGTCGACGCTGACGTTGGGCGCTCCCGCTGACATGCACTGGTTTGTGCAAAAGGATGCGGGGATGTTGCGCGCGAGCATCGACCGTTTTCTTCAGACCTACAACGCGCCGGATAACCAGGACGCGGCATTTGTTCGCGTCTACCGCAGGCTCTATCGGGTTCAGTACCCGCTCGATCGTGTCGGCAGACAGCGCCTGGAAAAGGTGCGTCCGACCTTGCAGCGGCATGCTCAGGGGCAGGAGATTGACTGGCTCAACCTGGCGGCTCTGGCTTTCAAAGAGTCGACGCTAAACCCATCTGCGCGCGGAGCCTCCGGCGCCACCGGGCTGATGCAGGTAACGCCAGCGACCGCTCGGAGCATGGGGGTGCAGGACATTGGCCAACTGGACAACAATGTGCTGGCCAGCGCGAAATATCTGGCAAGCATCCGCAAATCATTTTTCTCCAGCCCCAGGCTGAATGAGCGCGAGCGCATGGCGTTTGTGCTGGCCGCGTACAACCTCGGTCCGCAGCGGGTCCAGAGCTTGCGTGCGGAAGCGCGGCGTCGAGGTCTCAATCCTGATCAATGGTTTTTTCAGGTCGAGCGCGTTGCCATGTCGACCATGGGCATGGGTGTGGTCAGCTACGTCAATGCCGTGAACAAGTATTACCTGGCCTATACCCGCGAGCGGTATCTGCTCGAGGGTGGCCCGCAAAGCGCCGGCAACTGAACGCTCAGCCGCGCTCAGCCGCAACCAGTTGCTCAGCCGCTTGAAGGCGCTGACGTTCATGCTCGGTGAAACGTTCGGTCGCCAAGCGGGAAATGGCGGCACGTTTATCCGCTTGGCCGAGGCCCCGGCTGCGTTCAATCCGAAGTTTTTCCTCGCGGTAGGCGGTGACGCGGGCCTGCCATGCTTGACGCTTGGCGTCGAGCTGCTCCAGACGGGTTGCGGCTGCGTTGCCAACCAATTGCTGGCGTAGCTGGCGCAGGTCCGTGGGGTTGCCACCACTGGCTGCTAATGCGCGGGTCTGTTCGCGCAGCTGTACTTGCATCTGTGCCGCCATCGGATCCTGCAGTTCCGCTGGCAGGTTGTTGCGCAAACGGTCCAGTGCGGCGCCCTTGCCTGACGCATCAAGACTTGGATCGTGACGAATTGCCAGGCGTTCCAGCATGAAGCGGTCAGCTGCCTCGTCCAGACCGAAGAAGGTCTGATGGACCCGGTCATCGAATATTCCTGCACGCAACTGCTGAACTGCTCGCAGCCGGTTGCGCATGGCGTCTATGTCTGCCTGCTGCATATGCTGCTGTTCCAGCATCAGCAGCTGCCGCTTGTAGTCCAGGTACTGGCTCAGCAGCTGGGTGGCGTGGCCTGCTGCAGGTGTGGGCAGCTGCGCTTCGATATAGCGACGTAGGCGGTTTACGCTGGTTTCCAGGGGCTCCTCGCCAATTGAGGCAAGGAAGTAATCGAATACGCGGCGTATCTCTGCATCAATGATCAGCTTTCCGGCGGCGTCAACCTGAAGTCGACCGTCCACTTGGGTGCCGGCAAAGGAGCCTGGCAGGCGGCCAAGTGCGTCTGTCCGCGGCCGCGGAATTGGAGCTGAGCGCTCTGGTAGACGGGTCTCGCTGGTATTGATCCGATCGTTCTCGGTGCGGCTCTGCGTTTGGGCAGGTTCTGAGTCGGGCGGGGCACTGCCGTTCATCACAATGCCGATCAGCAGCGTCAGCACAAACAGGGCGGCGATAAGTTTCATCAGGATGCCTTCTAGTCAGAAGGTGGGGCCAGTAGGCCCCACCGGAGCCTCAGAGACCTGCGTTTTTCAGCCGATTGGCATGCTGCCGATACACCGTCACCGGATCGGTTTCGAACAGGCTGGTCAGGCCAAACACCTGATTGACTTCATCCAGATGGTTCATCCGGTAGTTGTCGCGGATGACCATGCCCAGATGCGAGCTGCAACGGCCAACGAGCCCGTCATTGGGCTCGTCAAATGCCAGCGAGCCTGCTCCCATCATGGCGTCACTCACATCCAGTGGGTTGGTCAGCGGGCTGGTGCCGCTCCAGGAGTAGTAACGCACACCGTTGACCTTGTAGGCGCCTTCGCCGCACGCACTGGTCGGCACCCCTTGCGGATACTTCGCATTGAAACGAGCAGCACCTTCGCTGTTGAGCGATTCAAGCGTACCGAGCGAGTCTTGTGGTTCGGTACTGGTGCTTCCCGAAAGGAAGTGAATCAATGCGCCCATTCCGTTGATGATGCCGGCGAGGATGGCTTCGCCACCGGAGCCTTCCGGAATCTGACGTATCAGATCAGCAACATCGGACCCCTTGTGCGGCGCGCCTACGCTGGTGACCGACGCCACCAGGTCGGGACGGACCGCAGCGACGTAGCGCACAGTCGGTCCGCCGTGACTGTGGCCGACCAGATTCACCTTTGGTTTGCCGCTGATCGCGACGATCTCCTCGACTTGTTGCAGGAGCTCCTCCCCACGAAGCTCCGAGGTGTTGAGCTGACTGACTTCAGTGACGTACACCTGGGCACCGTCACGTCGAAGCGCCTGGGGAATGCCGTACCAGTAATCGATGCCAAGTATGCTGTCGAAACCGAGCATGCCGTGCGCCAGCACTATTGGATAACGCGTCTGGGTATAGCCGCTGGAGCCGAATAGGCCGGCCTGGACCTGGCTGGAAACAGCCATTACGGTCCCGAGGCATAGAGCAAACACTGTCTTGTTCTTATTCATGAATGCACTCATCTAGGGTGACTGGAGATTGGGCAATCCCTCGCCATTCACCGCGCCTAGCGCGTACTGCAGCGATAACCGGCGCAGCATTCGTGCCAGTTTGTCTAGCGACTGGGTGAAGTGCTCTGGCACGCTGGCTCGCCTACGCGGAAACTTAGTGGGCATAGCGGCATCAGCGAAACGTCTGTTACCAGATGGAACAAGCGGCTGGGTGGGAAGGTGATAGCGCGCACGTTGACCGAATTTATCCACTAGATCGAGAGATTTTGTGACCAATAGGTCCGAAAGCAACTAGCTGGTCATGGATAGTCGATGGCGGTGATGTACCAGAGCTTCGGTCCGGTAGGCGTCTGCACCTGGACTTCGGCATCCAGCGTTTTGCCCACCAAAGCGCGCGCCAGCGGTGAATCGATGCTGATCAGCCCTTGGCGCAGGTCCAGCTCATCGGGGCCGACGATACGGTAGCGGGCCTGTTCTCCGTCTTCATCCTCGACAGTCACCCAGGCGCCAAAATAGACCTTTCCGGGATCGCTGGGCCGTTCTGCGACCACTTTGAGCTTCTCCAGCCGTTTGGTCAGAAAACGCACGCGGCTGTCGATTTCGCGCAGCATCTTCTTGCCGTAGGTGTATTCAGCGTTTTCCGAACGGTCCCCTTGCGCGGCTGCCTCGCTGACCGACTGGGTAACCTGAGGCCGTTTTACATGCCACAGTTCATGCAGCTCGGCTCGCAACCTTGCCTCGCCTTCGGGGGTGATCAGAGGGGTACCGGCAGGGCGAGGTGGACGATAACGGCTCATGGCGTTTCCAGTTCAGGCACGGGCTGGGGATTCTACAGGCAGTCCAACCCGCTGCCTGCTCCGGTCAATTTTCACGCAGCACATTCAGCGGGCTGGCGTTAAGTGCTCGGCGCGTACCCAGCACACCCGCAGCGCCCACCAGTAGCGCGCCGATCAGGGGCAGCAAAAGCAGCCACGGGTGGGGCTGCCAGCGAAGATCGAAGACGAAGTGGTAGAGCAGGGCGCTGACCAGTTCACAACCCAACGCTGCGAGCACACCGCTGGCGGCGCCTAATACGCCGAATTCGGTACGTCTGGCTCTGAGCAGTAATTTCCGCTCCGCCCCCAGCGCCCGAAGCAGCGCACCTTGACGAATCCGTTCGTCCAGCGTTGCTTGTAGGCCGGCGAACAATACCGCCAGGCCTGCCGCCAGCACGAACATCAGCACATATTCGACCGCTAGCGAGACCTGCGCCAGGATGCTGCGTAACTGGCTGAGCAAGGCTTCGACCTGCAATATCGTCGCAGACGGAAAGTCCCTGGCCAGCTTCACCAATTCGCGGTCCTTGCCTTCCGGCAGGTGGAAGCTGGTCATGTAGGTGGCGGGCACGTCTTGCAAGGTTTCCGGCTCGAAGATCATGTAGAAGTTGGGCTGGAAACTGTCCCAGTTGACCTCGCGCAAGCTGGTCACGCTGACATCGCGGGTGAGCCCGCCAACGGTGAAGCTGAGTCGATCGCCCAGCTGGATTTGAAGACTTTCGGCCAGCTCGGCTTCCACCGACACGCCAGGCAGTTCGCCTGGTGCTCCGGTCCACCATTGGCCGGCAGTCAGCCGATTGTCGGACGGCAAGTCCTTGGCCCAGGTCAGGCTCAGGTCTCGACGAATCGCCCGCTCGCCCTGGCTTTCCTTGCTTACCAACTGGCGCACCGGTTCGCCGTTGATGGCAACCAGGCGACCTGGGACTACCGGGTACAGGGGAGCCGCGTGATCAGAGAGGGCCTCAATGCGTGCGGCGAACGCGTCGCGGTCGGCGGGCAGGACATTCAGTACGAAATGGTTGGGGGCGTCATCCGGCAACTGGTTTTGCCAAGTGTCGAGCAGTTCGCCGCGCAGCAAACCGATCAACGCCATGGCGAGCAGTATCAGCCCGAAAGCCAGCGACTGACCAGCTGCCGCCAGTGGGTGACGGAGTAGCTGTCCTAAGCCAAGACGCCATGTCAGTGATGCGCCTGACAGCGCCCGACGCAGCCCCTTCAATGCCAGCAACAGCAGTCCACCGAGAACCACGGTGGCGAGCAGACCGCCGCCTAGCAGCGCGAGGGTAATCTTCAGGTCCAGACTGAGGCGCCACATGATCAAGCCGAGTGCGATAACGGCGGCCCCATACACCAGCCAGGAGCTCGGCGGGATCGGCAGCATGTCGCGGCGTAGAACCCGCAGCGGGGGCACACGTCCCAACGCGGCCAGCGGCGGCAGGGCGAAACCCGCCAGTGCAACCAGGCCGGTCGCAATCCCAGCCAGCGCCGGCCAAAGCGTGGCGGGCGGCACTTCACTCACGACGAGTTCACGTAACAGGAAAAACAGTCCATGTTGTGCGGCCCAGCCCAGTAGCGCGCCAGCTGTGCTGGCAACCAAACCGAGGTAGGCGAGCTGAAAGGTATAGAGCAGTAATGCTTCGCGGCGTGACAAGCCAAGGCAGCGCAACAGCGCGCTGGCGTCGAAACGGCGCGCCGCGAAGCGTGCGGCTGATAGCGCCACCGCCACCCCCGCGAGCAGCACAGCGGCGAGGCTGGCCAGGTTGAGGTAGCGTTCGGCGCGTCCCAGTGCGCCGCCAATCTGGCGGTTTCCGTCCTTGGCAGTCTCGATGCGCTGGTGCGGTTGCAGATCAGCTTTGATTGCTTCTTCGTAATCTGCCAGTTGCTCAGGGGAGCCTCGCCAGAGTTCGCGATAGCGCACGCGACTGCCCGGCTGTACCACGCCGGTGGCTTCGAGATCATCCAGGTGCATCAGCACGCGTGGTGTCAAACTGTAGAAATCGCCGACGCGATCGGGCTCGTAGGTCAGCACGCGAGTCAGCTGCAGCGGCTTGTTACCAACTTCAATCCAGTCACCGATCTGGAGGTTCAGAGCGGCGAACAAGCGTGCCTCGGCCCAAGCTTGCCCGGGCTTCGGACCTGTTCCGGGCTGTTCGGGCTGATATGGCGCCGCTGCACTGCGAAGCTCACCGCGTAACGGATAGCTGTCATCAGCGGCCTTGACGCTGGTCAGCTGCAGGTTGTCGTCCGTGGCGACGACACTGGAAAACTCAACCACGCGAGCGTGCTTGAGCTGTATTTGCCTGCCTACTTCGATCTGCTCTGGCTCGGCGGGCGCGCTGCCGCGCAGTACGAGGTCGGCGCCCAGAAATTCGGTCGCGCGCAACAACATGGCGTCGTTCAGGCGCGCACCGAAATAACCAATGGCTGTACTGGCCGCAACGGCGATCAGCAATGCGAAAAACAACACGCGCAACTCGCCAGCTCGCGCATCTCGCAACAGCTGACGCAGCGCTAACTTTGCCAAACGGCTGATGGGCACATGCTTCATTGACTCAACTCGTCGACGAGTTGGCGACCGCCTTCCAGGCGAAGCAGGCGCTGGCAGCGTTGGGCCAGGCGTTCGTCATGGGTGACCAACACCAATGTAGTGCCTCGCTCCCGGTTGAGCTCGAACAGCAGTTCGGTGATGGTTGCGCCGGTGTGGCTGTCGAGGTTGCCGGTCGGTTCGTCGGCGAACAGCACCGCGGGTTCGGCGGCAAAGGCGCGGGCGACAGCGACGCGCTGTTGTTCGCCGCCTGACAGTTGCCTTGGATAATGGTGCAGCCTGGCACCAAGGCCGACCCGGTCGAGCAACTCGGTAGCTTTCGCCTGTGCGTTGGAACGGCCGTGCAGCTCAAGCGGAAGCATGACGTTTTCCAGTGCGTTGAGGCTGTCGAGTAGCTGAAACGACTGAAAAACAAAGCCGACATGTTCGGCCCGCACACGGGCGCGCTGGTCTTCGTCTAGCGCGCCAAGCAGATGACCAGCCAGGTGTACCTCGCCTGATGTCGGCAGATCCAGGCCAGCCAATAAACCGAGTAGCGTCGATTTGCCGGAACCTGAAGTGCCAACGATGGCAAGGCTGTCGCCTTTGTCGAGACTCAACGACACATCGTCTAGTATCGCCAACTCGCCTTCCGCGCTGGGTACCGCTTTGCTAAGGTTCCGGGCGTAAAGAATGCTGGTGCTCATGGAGAATCCGATGCGAAATTGGCTGAGAGGTGGGGTCCTGGTTTTGCTGTGCTGGGCTCAGGGCGCCATGGCGGGAACGGTGTTGGTGGTCGGGGATAGTATCAGCGCCGCTTTCGGGCTGGAAACCAGCCAGGGCTGGGTACAGCTGCTCCAGCAACGCCTTGATACAGAGAATCTCGACCATCGGGTGGTGAATGCTTCGATCAGCGGTGATACCAGTGCGGGGGGGCTGGCGCGGTTGCCCGCATTGCTGGCGGAATACGATCCGGAGGTAGTCATCATTGAACTGGGGGGTAATGACGGGCTTCGCGGCCAGTCGCCGAAGCAACTGAACAGAAATCTGTCGGCAATGGTCGACCTATCACGTGACGCCGATGCCAATGTCGTGTTGCTCGGGATGCGTTTGCCGCCGAACTTGGGGCAACGCTACACACGCGCCTTTGAGGAAGCGTTCGACTCGCTTGCAGCCGAGCGGAACCTGCCATACGTCCCGTTTCTACTCGATGGGGTTGGGGGTGTTGAGGGCCTGATGCAAGCCGATCGCATTCATCCCACTGCGGGTGCCCAGCAGCGGCTGCTGGACAACGTCTGGCCGGTGCTCGAACCCTTGCTTTGAAGCGTGCGCGCGGCTACTGTCGCGCCCCTCGAATCGGAGCCTCAGATGCCGCGCCCAGCCTGGACCCTTTTTGCCTATCGCCTCATCGTTCCAGACGAGCAGTTCGACCTGTTTGCTTGTCGGGAGAATCGGCTGCACCTGGCGTTACGGCAGCTGGAGTTGAGCGGGCAGGTTGATCGCACGCTGTGCGGAGGTTTTCTGCCAGCGCGCCCGCTCTGGAAAGATATCGAGCGCTCCGTGCTCAAGGATCGCCGACTTTGCCCTGCGTGTCGCGATGCACTCAGCGCCCAAAGAAAAGGCCTTCCGTCTGCCGTCAGCGCCTGGTAGGTCGGCGTCCGCCGGTGCTTCGAGTACAATCGGCGCAACACGAACACTCTCCCAAGGAAACCCCTGAATGCTCTCGCGTGCGTTTGCAGTCGCCTGCAGTGTGTCTATCGCAGCTTTATTCTCGGCCAGCCAGTCTGTCGCACTCGAATTACCGCTGCCGCCAGACGGCGAGGACGTCGTCGGGCAGATCCAAGTGATCAAGGCCAAGTACGAAGACACCTTCGCTGCGCTCGGCGAAACACATGATCTGGGCTATCTGGAATTGGTTGCGGCAAACCCGGGCGTAGACCCATGGTTGCCAGGCGAGGGGACCGACATCATTCTGCCGACTCGGTACATTCTGCCCCCCGGACCGCGGGAAGGCGTTGTGATCAATCTTGCGGAGTACCGTCTTTATTACTACCCGGAGGGCGAGAACGTGGTGCACACCTTTCCGCTCGGCATTGGGCGTGAAGGCTGGGGTTCTCCTGTTGGTAACACGCGAATTTCAGCGATGACCAGCAACCCGGCCTGGTATCCGCCGCAATCGATCCGCGACGAACACGCCGCCGACGGTGATCCGCTGCCGAAGGTGGTGCCGCCAGGGCCGGATAATCCGCTTGGTCCTTACAAGATGAGCTTGGCGTTGCCCGGTTATCTCATCCACGGTTCGAACAAGAAATTCGGAATCGGCATGCGCGTCAGCCATGGTTGCTTCCGTATGCTCAACCACAACGTGTTGGAGCTGGCGGGATTGGTTAAGGTTGGAACCTCGGTGCGGATCATCGATGAGCCTTACAAATTTGGCGTGAGCCAGGGCAAGGTCTATTTGGAGGCGCACACTCCGCTGCAGGATGAAGAAAAGAAGATGACGCTCATGGACAAGCATGCGGTGGTGATCAACACATTGCTCAAGCGTGACGAGCCTGCAGGTTCGCTGCAGCTGGACTGGGAAATGGTTCGTGAGATTATTGCGGGCGAGGACGGTCTGCCAATCCAGATCGCCGAGCAGGGCCAGGCTCTGGCCACTCATGAAGAACCCGTCTTCTAGAATTTTGCAGCCTGCATATGGCGTCTGTAAAACCAGGCGCCCATAAAAAAGCCGACCTGATTGCAGGTCGGCTTTTTTTTGCCTGAAGCTTACTTGCGGCTGGCGCGTTCCAGCATACGCAGCGCACGCTCATTGGCTTCGTCAGCAGTCTGCTGAGCCTTCTGAGCAGCCTGCAGAGCCTCGTCGGCACGGCTGTACGCTTCGTCAGCACGCGCTTGAGCGCGGGCGGAGGCGTCTTCGGTCGCGGTCAGGCGGGCTTCGCTTTCTTTGGTCATGCTGTTGCTGCAACCAGTAGCCAGAACTGCGGCGAAAGCCAGAGCAGAAAATTTCAGAACGTTGTTCATCGTGTTCCCCTTAAGGATGAAATCCATGGCAACTCCCGTTATGGAAAGTTGGCGCGCACATACTACCGATTAGTTGCGCTAAGTAAACTGAGCCAAGCAGCTGCTACCACATTTTTTCTGCATGCTCATTCTTTTAACTGCATCTGCTGGCCGAACTGATTGAAAAACAATCAGAGCCAACGCTGCACTCGCTACATGGACCGGTGCGAGTGCCGAAAAGTTGCAGTTTTTATCGGCGTTGACCGTTTGTTTACAGCCCATTCGGTTCATTGCAGCGCGCTGATGATTTAAGCAATTGAAGCCAAGTCTTGCCTGGCGGTAGCATGCGTCGTCCAGCTAACAATAAAAACGGAGAGTGCGTGAGCGTGATCCACGTAACTTCCAGACAATCATGGCAGGTCCAGCCTGCTGAGGAGGCGAGATGACCGAACAGCTGAATATCCATCATGATCGAACGAGCCACCAGTTCGAGACAGTCGTGGATGGCCATCGCGCTTACTTGGCCTATGTTGATCTAGGCAAGCAGACGCTTGATATCTATCGAACCTTCGTGCCCGATGCGCTTCGTGGTCGAGGTGTGGCTGCGGTGTTGACCCAGCATGCGCTGGAATACGCCGAGCGCGAGGGATATACGGTTATTCCATCCTGCTCGTATGTTGAGTGGTATATCGAACGGCAGGCGGGCGCTGCGGACGGTCCTGACCGGGAATAAAAAAACGCCGGCAAGCGGCGTTTTTTCCAACTCTGACAGCGTCAGTTGCGGGCGCGTTTAGGCAGAACGTCCTTCAGCTTCGTGTGCATGCCGAGCAGCGCTTTTTCGGTGGCTTCCCAGTCGATGCAGGCATCGGTGATGGAGACGCCATATTTCAGATCGTTCAAATCCTTGGGAATGGGCTGGCTGCCCCAGCCCAGGTGGCTTTCCACCATCAGACCCACGATTGAATTGTTGCCCTCTAGGATCTGGTTGGCCACGTTGTCCATCACCAGTGGCTGCAAGGCTGGGTCCTTGTTTGAATTGGCGTGGCTGCAGTCGACCATGATGTTCGGCTTGATGCCAGCCTTGCTCAATTCCTGTTCACATACTGCAACGCTGACCGAATCGTAGTTCGGCTTGCCGTTCCCGCCACGCAGCACAACATGACCGTAGGCGTTGCCTTTGGTGGTGACAATGGACACTCCGCCGGACTGGTTGATGCCCAGGAAACGGTGCGGGCTGGAAACCGACTGCAGCGCGTTGATTGCAACCGTCAGGCTGCCATCGGTGCCATTTTTAAAACCCACCGAAGAGGACAGGCCGGAGGCCATTTCTCGGTGTGTCTGGGATTCGGTGGTACGTGCACCGATGGCCGACCAGCTGATCAGGTCCTGCAGGTACTGTGGGGAAATCGGGTCCAAGGCTTCGGTAGCAGTCGGCAAACCCATCTCGGCGAGGTCGAGCAGTAACTGGCGGCCAATATGCAGGCCATCCTGAATCTTGAACGAATCATCCATGTAAGGATCGTTGATCAGGCCTTTCCAGCCGACCGTCGTGCGTGGCTTTTCGAAGTACACCCGCATGACCAGAAACAGGCTATCGGAAACCTTGTCGGCTAGCACCTTGAGGCGTTCGGCATATTCGTGCGCGGCCTTCAGGTCATGAATCGAGCAGGGTCCCACCACGACGAACAGGCGATGATCCTTGCCGTCGAGAATGTTGCGTATCACCTGTCGCCCTTCGGAGACGGTCGCCAACGCAGCAGCAGTCAGCGGGATTTCACGCTTCAACTGATCTGGAGTGATCAGTGTCTCGTTGGAAGAAACGTTAAGGTCGTCGATCGGTAAATCAGCCATCGTGTTCTCGTCGGGGTCACAGATGCCGTCCGCCAGCCAATCCCGGTGCGGCGGAGCAGAGCTTGAGGGCGCAGCGGGGAGCGGAACCTTATCGCGTATTGCGTTGCCTCGACAATCATCTTGAAGTCGGACGGCTGGCCGGATATCGCTGGTACCTGTTCTGTCATGCCGCTGTTTATAGCCACTGGGCGCTGTCTGTGGACGCTGATAAGGTGGTCGTTTATTCGCGCCCCCATCATGGCGCCTCACTGATCTGCCGCTGGAGTCCTTGCATGACTGCTCCCAACATTCGAATCGGAATCATTGGTACAGGCGCCATTGGCGGCTTTTACGGCGCGATGCTCGCTCGGGCGGGATACGATGTGCACTTTCTTCTGCGAAGCGAGTACGAGACGGTCCTGCAGAACGGCTTGCAGATAAACAGCGCGGTGCATGGCTCAATGCACCTGGACTCTGTCCAGGCGTATCGCACTGCCGCCCAGATGCCAAAATGCGACTGGTTGTTGATCGGAGCGAAAAGCACCAGTAATAAAGAGTTGGCCCCTCTGATTGCCGAGGCTGCAGCGGAAGACGCCAAGGTCGTGGTGTTGCAGAACGGTCTGGGCGTCGAAGAGACCTTGCGCCAAGCGCTTCCGAGTGACCTTCATCTGCTGGGTGGCCTCTGTTTGATATGTGCGCACCGCTCGGCGTTGGGTGTCGTCGAGCATCAGGCACTAGGCGGGGTAAACATTGGTTACCATTCTGGGCCGGCCAGTGAAGCTGATCAGCAGAGGCTGGTAGAAGAAGCGGCTGCCATGTTTCGAGCGGCGGGCATCGATTCCAATGCAGCCACGAATCTCGCACAGGCGCGGTGGCAGAAACTGGTGTGGAACCTGCCGTATAACGGTCTCTCCGTCCTGCTCGATGCCAGCACAGCACCCTTGATGTCAAACCCTGACAGCCGAGCCTTGGTCAAATCGATCATGTTGGAAGCCTGCGGCGCCGCCGCTGCCTGTGGCCTACCGCTACCCGATGCGCTTGTGGATCGAATGATGACGTTCACCGATAAAATGCCCGACTATCTGCCGAGCATGTACCACGATCATGCGCAGGGGCGCCCGATGGAGCTCGATGCGATCTATGCGGCTCCGCTGGCCGCTGCGGCAGATGCTGGTTTCGCGATGCCGAAAACAGAGGCGCTGTATCAAGCTCTGCGTTTTTTGTCGGCGCGCACGCACTGACAAGCTGGCCTGGCACCCCCGGCGCGGCAGGTGGCAGGGCGAGCTCGGTGCATAGTGATTTGTTTCCCGGCTGCTAAGCTCAATCAAGTCCAGCCATGACTCGAGGCCTGTGGCCGGCGGGTGGGGTGTGATTTGGTAGGTGGCTCGACTGGATTGACGCGTCAGGCTTGCCGCGCTGGTATGTCAGATCAAGCAGCGGTCTACCGGCGATTCATATGGAAATGGCCTAGAATTTCTCAATTCTGGTGCATAACGTTATAAAAACATGGGTGGCGTCCGGGCGCCATTGGCCTTTGAGGGATCTCTATGAAGCTTCAGCAACTGCGTTACATCTGGGAGGTGGCGCACCATGACCTCAATGTCTCGGCAACGGCGCAAAGCCTATTCACTTCACAGCCCGGTATCAGCAAACAAATCCGGCTGTTGGAAGACGAGCTGGGCGTGGAGGTATTTGCGCGCAGTGGGAAGCATCTGACCCGGGTTACGCCAGCCGGCGAGCGAATAATCACCACCGCTGGAGAAATTCTGCGCAAGTGCGAAAGCATCAAACAGATTGCGCAGGAGTTCTCCAATGAAAAACGCGGCACGCTCAGCATCGCCACAACCCACACGCAAGCGCGCTACGCTCTGCCGCCGGTGATCAGTGCATTTATCAAGCAATACCCGGATGTCTCGCTGCATATGCATCAAGGCACGCCGATGCAGATTGCCGAGATGGCGGCTGACGGAACCGTTGATTTCGCCATTGCGACTGAAGGGCTGGAGCTGTTTGGCGATCTGGTGATGATGCCTTGCTATCGCTGGAACCGTTGCGTTGTTGTGCCCCAGGGGCATCCGTTGGCCAAGCTGCAGAAGCTCACGCTGGAAGCCTTGGCCGAACATCCAATCGTGACCTACGTGTTTGGCTTCACCGGGCGATCCAAGCTGGATGAAGCCTTCAGCCACCGGGGCCTGTCGCCAAAGGTGGTGTTTACCGCCGCCGATGCCGACGTCATCAAGACCTATGTACGTCTGGGGTTGGGTGTCGGAATCGTCGCGCGCATGGCCGTCGACGCGAAGCTTGACCCGGATCTGGTCGTGCTTGACGCCAGCGAGCTGTTCGAGCCCAGCGTGACCAAAATCGGTTTTCGTCGGGGCACCTTTCTGCGCGGCTTCATGTGTGACTTCATCGAAACCTTTGCCCCGCATCTTGATCGAGAAATGCTCGAGAAAGCTGTGCAATGCAAAAACAAAGTGGAGCTGGATGAATTGTTCATGGATGTCGACCTACCGACCTTCTAATCCGGCCGCCATCCCATCCATTAAACCGACAACAGTACGCCAGGCTCGGCAAGGGGCCGTTTAGAATCCCCTTGATAGAGAGAGTCCGGCGTAGATCGTTAGTTTTTAGCGATCAGGTTCCCGGCGTGTAGGCCGCATTCCTTCTGGGTCGACTCTTCCCACCACCAGCGCCCCTCTCGCTCATGCTGGTTCGGCAGCACTGGGCGTGTGCAAGGCTCGCATCCGATGCTGATAAACCCGCGTTCGTGAAGGCTATTGAAGGGCAGCTCGAGCATACGGATATAACCCCAGACCTCTTCGCTGGTCATCTGTGCCAGCGGATTGAATTTGTACAGGCTGTGGTCGGGTGTCGAGAACGCGTTGTCGATTTCCAGAACCGCAACCTGGCTGCGTGTTCCCGGGCTTTGGTCGCGGCGCTGGCCCGTCGCCCAAGCGCGCACGCCTGACAGCTTGCGGCGAAGCGGTTCGATCTTGCGAATCCCGCAGCACTCGCCATGGCCGTCTCGGTAGAAGCTGAACAGTCCCTTCTCGTTAACCATCGGCTGCAACAACGCCGGGTCTGGCGTCATGAACTCGATGGGAATGCCATAGTGCTCGCGGACCTGCTCGATGAACCGATAGGTTTCGCTGTGCAGTCGTCCGGTATCGAGACTGAACACTTTCACGTTCTTGTTCAGCTTCCAGGCCATGTCGACCAATACGACATCCTCGGCTCCGCTGAACGAGATCCACAAATCATCCCCAAAGAGATCGAAGGCAAGTTTGAGTATGTCCTGCGGGGATTTGCCGGCATATGAGGCTGCCAGCTCAGCTGTATTAATGGTTTGGCTCATCAGGCGGCTTCCTTGGTTGGCGCTTGGCGCTCTGTTGCGCGATGGTAACAAAGAGTCTTTATTACCCTAAATAACGTTTAAGGAAGAGCGTCCATTCTTTGTGGCATAAGCAGCGCGTTGCTTCGCAGAGACCTTGCCGTTAGAGTGCCGCTTCAATTTTTCTGCTGTAAGGAGCGCGTCCGTGGAAATCGCCTGTCTCGACCTTGAAGGGGTATTGGTTCCGGAAATCTGGATCGCGTTTGCCGAGGCCACTGGAATTGAATCGTTGCGGGCAACCACGCGCGACATCCCTGATTACGACGTACTGATGAAGCAGCGGCTGCGTATTCTGGATGAGCACAACCTGAAGCTATCGGACATCCAGAAGGTTATTGCCACATTGCAGCCGCTGGATGGTGCCATCGAGTTTGTGGACTGGCTGCGTGAGCGTTTCCAGGTGGTCATTCTCTCGGACACCTTCTACGAGTTTTCGCAGCCGCTGATGCGTCAGCTAGGTTTTCCGACGCTGCTCTGCCATCGCTTGATCACTGACGAATCGGATCGCGTCGTGGATTACCAGCTTCGTCAGAAGGACCCCAAGCGCCAGTCGGTCATTGCGCTGAAGAGCCTGTACTACCGCATCATCGCAGCAGGCGACTCGTACAACGACACCACCATGCTCTCCGAGGCGCACGCTGGCATCCTCTTTCATGCACCGGACAAAGTGATTCGCGAGTTCCCGCAGTTTCCCGCGGTGCATACTTTCGACGCGCTCAAGCAAGAATTCATCAAGGCATCTAACCGCAAGCTGACGCTCTAAACGACCAGGCTCCACGGTAGCTGTCCAAGACCCGTGGAGCCTATGACGCCAGCGTCGTCTCCAGGGTTCTCAGTAACACGCTCACCTTGTCCAGCGTCTCCTGATATTCGGCCTGCCACGCCGAGTCAGCCACGATTCCGCCGCCGCCCCAGCAATACACGCCGTCCTTGCGGAACAGAAGAGTGCGGATCGCAATAGAGCTGTCCATTTCGCCACGCACGTCCAGATAGACCAGTGAGCCACAGTAAATGGAGCGGCGAGTCGGCTCTAGCTCATCGATGATTTCCATGGCCCGAATCTTCGGTGCGCCTGTAATCGATCCGCCCGGAAAGGCACCGGTGAGCAGATCAAGCGCATCCTTGTTCGGATCGAGTCGGCCAGTGACGCTGCTAACCAGATGATGCACATTGGGGTAGGTTTCCAGGCAGAAAAGCTCCGGAACCCGTACGCTTCCGATCTCACAGCTGCGGCCTAGGTCGTTGCGTAGCAGGTCAACAATCATCAGGTTCTCTGCCCGGTCCTTTGTGCTGGCCATCAGCGCGTCGGCTTGAGCAAGATCGCTTTTCGGGTCCAGTTTTCTTGGACGGGTGCCCTTGATCGGGCGGGTCTCAACTGTCCTGTCGCTCACGCGCAAGAAACGCTCAGGGGAGACGCTTGCGATTGCGCCTTCTGCCATCGTCATGAAACCGGCGAAGGGGGTCGGGCAGGCGTCGCGCAAGAGGCGGAACGCTTGCCACGGATCGCCGCTATAGATCGCTTGAAACCGTTGGGCGAAGTTCACCTGGTAACAGTCACCTGCCTGGATATACCGCTGAATACGCGCGATAGCCTCTTGATATTCGCTGGGCAGCAGGTCCGCGACGAAAGCTGACGACAAGCTGAACGTCGAGGGTGGGGATGCCCAATCAGCCTCGAACAAGGTGGTCAGGCGACTGCGTTCCGCCTGGACCAATGACGGATGAAAGACCAGGTGCGTGGTTTGACGCTGGTGATCGTTCACTAAGGCCCAGGCATAGACGCCGAACCGGGCGTGCGGTAGGCCCAGGTCATCGGCAGCATGATCGGGCAGCCTTTCCAGTCGCGAGCCGAAGTCGTAACTGATATAGCCCAGCAGGCCACCTACGAAGGGTAGGTCAGTGCCCGAAGGCGCTTCGGCGTCACCCAGTGATCGGAGCGCCTCTCGTAGTCTTGAAAAAAATGCGTCCCCTGTTTCCGATGCGCTCGGGTCTAACACCTGTATTGGCCAAGCGCTGAGCAGGTCGAATCGGCCACGTTCCGCCACAGGGCGGCCTGAGTCGAGCAGCACCGCGCCTGGCGCATGGCGAATGCGCTCGAACCAAAAGGCTGGATCGGGGCGATAGGGAAGGGCGTGAAGCGTGCAGAGGGGCATGATGTGCTTCGTTCGGGGGGTGACCCGGCCAATAGACCGGGCTATGGCTTAATCGTGAGCCGGGATGTGGCCAAAAAGCTCTTGAGCGAATCGCACGCGCTCTTCTGGGGTTTCCTGCCCCCCGCTTTTCTTGAGCTCCTCGACGCGGTTCTCCACGGCATGCGCGCGGTGGGTCAGGCCACAGTCGTTGGCGATCTGAATGTTGAGGCCCGGGCGCGCGTTGAGTTCGAGGATCAACGGTCCCTTATCCTCGTCCAGTACCATGTCCACACCAATGTAGCCAAGGCCGCAAAGCTCGTAGCAGCCGGCTGCAAGCTTCATGAAACCGTCCCAGTTTGGCAGTTGTACGCCGTCTACAGCATTGGTGGTATCTGGGTGTTTGGTGATCTTGTTGTTCAGCCAAGTGCCGCGCAACGTGATGCCCGTCGCCAGATCCACTCCGACGCCAATTGCGCCCTGGTGGAGGTTGGCCTTGCCGCCGGACTGCCGAGTTGGCAGGCGTAGCATGGCCATGACCGGGTAGCCCATCAGGACGATGATGCGGATATCCGGCACGCCTTCGTAGCTGATGCTTTTGAAGATCGGGTCGGGGGTTACGCGGTACTCGATCAGAGCGCGGTCGCGGTGCCCACCCAGCGAATACAGCCCGGTGAGGATGTTGGAGATCTGATGCTCGATCTCGTCGTGTGTCAGGATTTTTCCTGACACCGTTCTATAACGCCCCTCGAAACGATCAGCGATGACGAGGATGCCGTCACCGCCGGCACCCTGTGCCGGCTTGACCACGAAGTCGGTGTGGTCCTTGACGATGTCCTTGAGCTTTTCGATATCACGCTCGGTCTCGATGATCCCGTACATCTCCGGGACATCGATACCGGCTTCGATTGCTCGCTCCTTGGTGATGATCTTGTCATCGACGATCGGATACAGGTTGCGCTTGTTGTACTTGAGCACGTAGTCCGCATTGCGGCGATTGATGCCCATGATGCCTTTGGCTTCGAGTGCCTTCCACGTCTTGATTAGACCGAACATGGCTCAATCCTTCAAAAAGGCTTTGAAACGAAACAGTTCGGTCAGGCGGTAGCCGCGATAACGACCCATCGCAAGCATGAAGCCAACCATGATCAGCAGCACTGCCGGGAAGGTGAACATGAAGTAGGTCAGCTCCGGAATATTCATCAGCAGGAATGCCAGCGCCGCTGCGATGAGCGTACCGACCGCCACCTTGAATGCATGACCGCCGCCACGTTCTTCCCAGGTGATGGAGAGGCGCTCGATGGTCATGGTCAGGATGACCATGGGGAACAGTGAAACGGATAGGCCGCGCTCGAGCCCAAGCTTGTGGCTGAACAGACTGATCACCGCGATCAGCACTACGACGAACGTGAGCACCACTGACAGGCGTGGCAGCATCTGCAGTTTCAAATGCTCAAGATACGAGCGCAGCGACAGACCCATTGCCGTGATGACGGTGAACAGGATGATGCCGAACCCGATCTGGGTTTCACGGAAAGCCAGAGCAATCAGCACTGGTGTAAAGGTACCCAGTGTCTGCAGGCCGCCAAGGTTGCGCAGAATCAGAATCACCAGAACACCGATCGGAATCATGATCATGATCTGGTACGTCTGCTGGGTCTGCAGTGGCAGCCCATAAAGCGAATATTCGAGAAAGTCTGCGTCGGTGTTTTCGTCAGTCAGCTTTGCCAGGCGGATGGCGTTCATCTCGCTGCTGTTTAGCGTGAAGGTGACTTGCGGGTTACGTCCGCCTTCGAGGTTCATCAGCGGCTCGTTGCCAGTCCACCAGACCAGGCGGTCATCCGGCAGGCCTTGCTCACCGGTTTCCGGATTGAAGTACAGCCACTTGTCACCGTTGAAGCTCCGCAGCCAGAGCTCCGGAGATTGCGCCATGTCGGCCTGCAGGCGAACCGTGTGTACGCGCTCCATGGGAACGTGGGCTATGGACAGCAATAGCTCGATCACCCTTGCCTTGTTGGGCGTCGAAGCGTCACCGCCAAGCAGCAGCTTGACGTTGTCGTCATTGGCATTGTTAACCCGCTTGATGGCTTCGCTGATGAAGGTTTCAACGTCTGCCGAATGCTGGCGAATGGGTGATAGCAATGCTTCTGCCGCAATTTTCTCAGCCCCTTCAACCGGAATGCTGTCACGGAAGATCGGGCCGGTAGCCTTGGTTTGTTCACCGCTATAGCGTCGGGTCAGTACCAGTCGGTAGTACAGCGTCTGTTTGCCATTGACGCGCCGCGCTGACCAGGTAACCCGGCGGTTGCCATCGGCACGATTGATGCTCACGCCATAGTTGTTGGAAATGAAGCTCTCATTGAGGCTGACGAATTCCTGATTGAGCGGCGGTACGTACATCTGCAGCTTCACCGGCTCGCGCGGGTTGGCCTGGAATTCGACTTTGGCGTCAATATTCCAAAGGTCATCGGTTTCATCTTCAGTCACCGGAATGCCCAAGATGAAGATCTGGTAGGCGGTGATTGCGATGCCCAGCGAGACGAGCAAAAGAATCAGGATTTTCAGGTGCAGGGTAAGTGCGCGCATGGGGTTACTCGTCAGCGTCAGATTCGATAATGCAGCCGGGTTTGCCAGCAGCGTACTTAAGGTCAGGGTCGACCAAGGCACCGAAGCGAGAGAGCGCATCGGAACCGATCAAAAGTGGGTATTGGAATGCGCTTCGGTCCGTGAGGTTCACTTCGATGCTGCGTTTTGCCTTGCCCATACACAAATTGAGTTCAACAACCGGGCGCGGCGTATAGGTTTTCTCTTCCTCTGGATCGAAGTCACCCGCACGGCGTTTGATCTTGCTGATGCGCTGCAACGGGAGTTCGATAGGGCGGTCATGGGCTTCATCAATAGCCAGGTAAAAGCGCACCCAGCTTTTTCCGTTGCGCTTGAAACGCTCGATGTCGCGCGCGCTGAGCGAGGCAGTCTGGGCGCCGGTATCAAGCTTGGCTGGCACCTCCAGACCAAAATCCGGCAATGCCACGTGCTCATTCAGGCCGTAGATCGTTTTGTCATCGGCCTGTGACAAGAGCGGGGCGCTTAAGAGGCAGAGCAATAGAAGGCGGGTTTTGGTGCTCATAAATCCAGGTAGTCGAGTCGGAAAAGCGGCCGGAACAACGAGCCAGGCTGAAGCACGTCGGAGCGAGCGCCGGACGTGGCATATATAGCGGCGCATTCTAGCATGGGCGGCAGATCACGAAGCTAGGCTCCAGCCGTACTGCGGCGCCATGGGGCCAGGCGACTTCAGTATCGGCAAGCTGATTGTCGACAATCTACTTTTGTATCATTGACCAAGAGCGTTCTCGGGGCTAAGTTGTGGCCATAAATGGCTGAGGTGTCAACAATATGCTGGATGCGCTGGAAGTCCCTCGCCTTGATCAGGTGGACAGCGGAACCCTCTCCGAGCACGTGTTTCGACGGATTCAGGCGGCCATTGTAAAAGGCGACATCGCGCCCGGTAGCAAGATCTCGGAGCCTGAGCTTGCGCGTACCTACGGCATCAGTCGCGGGCCGCTTCGCGAGGCGATCCACCGGCTGGAAGGGCAGAAGCTGCTGGTTCGCGTGCCGCATGTGGGCGCACGGGTGGTGTCGCTCAGCCATGCGGAGCTGATCGAGCTCTACGAGATCCGTGAGTCACTGGAAGGCATGGCCTGTCGCCTGGCGGCCGAGCGTATGAGCGAGGCGGAAATTCAAGACCTGCGCAAGGTACTGAGCACCCACGAACGCGATGAGGCCTTCCAGGCCGGCGTTGGCTACTACCAGCAGGAAGGCGACTTCGACTTCCATTACCGGATTATCCAGGGCAGCGGAAATCGCACGCTGGCCAAGTTGCTGTGCGACGAGCTGTATCAACTTGTCCGTATGTACCGCATCCAGTTTTCCGCAACGCCCAACCGCCCGCGTCAGGCGTTCGCCGAACACCACCGGATTCTCGATGCCATCGCCGACCGTGACGGCGAGCTGGCGGAGCTGCTGATGCGGCGCCACATCTGCGCTTCCAAGCGCAATATCGAGCGGCACTACCTGGCTGCTCAACAACAGACATCACAACCAAGAGGTGAGGCATGACACTTCCTACCCCCGGTCAGCGTTTCCGTGACGCGGTGGCCAGCGAGCATCCGCTGCAGGTCGTTGGCGCCATCAATGCCAACCACGCCTTGCTGGCCAAGCGCGCCGGCTTCAAGGCCATTTACTTGTCCGGCGGCGGCGTTGCCGCGGGCTCGCTGGGGCTGCCGGACCTCGGTATCACCGGTCTCGACGATGTGCTGACCGATGTGCGTCGCATCACCGATGTCTGCGACCTGCCGCTACTGGTAGATGTCGACACCGGTTTCGGCTCCTCGGCGTTCAACGTGGCGCGTACCGTCAAGTCGATGATCAAGTTCGGCGCGGCGGCGATCCATATCGAGGATCAGGTCGGGGCCAAGCGCTGCGGCCATCGCCCGAACAAGGAAATCGTCACCCAGCAGGAAATGGTCGACCGCATCAAAGCGGCTGTTGATGCACGTACCGACGACAGTTTCGTGATCATGGCGCGTACCGATGCGCTGGCGGTGGAAGGGTTGAATGCCGCACTGGACCGCGCCGCCGCCTGCATCGAAGCGGGTGCCGACATGATCTTCCCCGAGGCCATCACCGAGCTGGCGATGTACAAGACCTTCGCCGACCGCGTGAAGGCGCCAATTCTGGCCAACATCACCGAGTTTGGTGCAACGCCCCTGTACACCACCGAAGAGCTGGCCGGCGTCGATGTGTCCCTGGTGCTCTACCCATTGTCGGCGTTCCGCGCCATGAACAAGGCGGCCGAGAATGTCTACACCGCGCTGCGCCGTGACGGTACTCAGAAAAATGTGATCGACACCATGCAGACGCGCATGGAGCTCTACGATCGCATCAACTACCACGCATTCGAGCAGCACCTCGACTCACTGTTCGCTCAGAAGAAGAGCTGACAGAAAGCCCCCGCTGCGAGCCAGCGGGGGCTGTGCGGTTCATTTTTCAACGTGATTTGCAGTATCCAGAACAAATCCAAGAAGGAGATAGCAATGGCTGAAGCAAAAGTTTTGAGTGGCGCAGGCCTGCGTGGCCAGATCGCCGGCCAGACTGCCCTGTGTACCGTGGGCAAGACCGGTGCCGGGTTGACCTACCGCGGTTACGACGTACGTGAGCTGGCGGCCGAGTGCGATTTCGAGGAGGTGGCTTACTTGCTGTTCTACGGCGAGTTGCCAAACACACAGCAGCTGACCGATTACAAAAGTCGCCTGAAGACCATGCGGGACCTGCCGCAGGCGCTAAAGGAAGTGCTCGAGCGCATCCCTGCCAGTGCGCATCCGATGGACGTCATGCGTACCGGTTCGTCGGTGCTCGGCACGCTGGAGCCGGAGCTCAGCTTCGACCAGCAGCGCGATGTGGCCGAGCGCCTGATGGCCGCTTTCCCGGCAATCATGTGCTACTGGTACCGATTTACTCATGATGGCGTGCGCATCAACTGCACCAGCGACGAAGAGACCCTGGGCGGTCATTTCCTCGCGCTGTTGCATGACAAGAAGCCTAGCGACTTGCACGTCAAGGTGATGAACGTCTCGCTGATTCTTTATGCCGAGCACGAGTTCAACGCTTCGACCTTCACGGCCCGCGTCTGCGCCTCAACGCTGTCGGATCTCTATTCTTGCGTGACCGGCGCTATCGGTTCGCTGCGTGGCCCACTGCATGGCGGCGCCAACGAAGCGGCCATGGACATGATCGAGCAGTGGAAGAGCCCGGAAGAAGCGCGTGAAGCCATCCTCGGCATGCTCGAGCGCAAGGACAAGATCATGGGCTTCGGTCATGCGATCTACAGCGTTTCCGACCCGCGCAACGAGGTGATCAAGGTCTGGGCCGAAAAGCTCGCCGATGAAGTGGGCGACACCGTGCTCTATCCGGTCTCGGTCGCCGTCGACGAAACCATGTGGGAGCAGAAGAAGCTCTTTCCGAACGCCGACTTCTACCATGCGTCCGCCTATCACTTCATGGGCATCCCGACCAAGCTGTTTACGCCGATCTTCGTCTGCTCGCGCGTTACCGGCTGGGCATCCCATGTGTTCGAACAGCGCAGCAACAACCGGATCATTCGGCCGAGCGCCGAGTACATCGGTCCGGAGCAGCGCAAGGTCGTCCCGATCGCCCAGCGTTGATCGGAGCGAGGGAGCTCGTCGCCGGGCTCCCCAAACCTTGCCCCACAGAACATTACTGAATTGAGTTCTTTCGGCATGAATACAGAACACCGCAAACCTTTGCCTGGCACTGGGCTTGACTACTTCGATACCCGCGAGGCGATCGAAGCGATTCAACCGGGTTCCTATGACAAGCTGCCCTATACGTCCCGCGTCCTGGCCGAACAGCTGGTGCGTCGCTGTGAGCCCGAAGCGCTTACCGATTCGCTGAAGCAGATCATCGAGCGCAAGCGCGACCTCGACTTTCCCTGGTATCCGGCACGCGTCGTCTGCCATGACATTCTTGGCCAGACCGCGCTCGTCGACCTCGCCGGTCTGCGCGATGCGATCGCGGAGCAGGGCGGCGACCCGGCGAAGGTCAACCCGGTTGTTCCGACTCAGTTGATCGTAGACCACTCGCTGGCGGTGGAATTTGCCGGTTTCGATGCCGATGCGTTCGAAAAGAACCGAGCCGTCGAGGAGCGACGCAACGAGGACCGCTTCCACTTCATTGAGTGGACAAAGACCGCGTTCAAGAACGTCGACGTGATCCCGGCCGGCAACGGCATCATGCACCAGATCAACCTGGAGAAGATGTCGCCGGTGATTCAGGCTCGCGGTGGCGTGGCCTTTCCGGATACCTGCGTAGGCACCGACTCGCACACTCCTCACGTCGATGCGCTGGGTGTGATCGCCATCGGCGTTGGCGGCCTGGAAGCCGAAACCGTGATGCTCGGTCTACCTTCAATGATGCGCCTGCCTGACATTGTCGGCGTACGTCTGACCGGCAAGCGTCAGCCTGGCATCACCGCCACCGATATCGTCCTCGCGCTGACTGAGTTCCTGCGCAGGGAACGTGTGGTCGGGGCCTGGGTCGAGTTCTTCGGCGAAGGCGCCGACAGCCTGACCATCGGCGATCGCGCGACCATCTCCAACATGTGTCCGGAATACGGCGCCACCGCTTCGATGTTCTACATCGACCAGCAGACCATCGATTACCTCAAACTGACCGGTCGCGAGCCGGAGCAGGTTGCGCTCGTCGAGCAGTACGCCAAGGAAACGGGCCTGTGGGCAACCGCGTTGGAAGGTGCCGAATACGAGCGCGTGCTCGAATTCGACCTGTCCAGCGTGGTGCGCAACATGGCCGGCCCTTCCAACCCGCACAAGCGTCTGCCGACCTCGGCGCTGCACGAGCGTGGCATCGCCGACGAAGACATGCTGGCTGCGGCCAGGGCGGAGGAGGCCGAAGGCCTGTTGCCGGACGGTGCGGTGATCATTGCTGCCATCACCAGCTGCACCAACACCTCCAACCCGCGCAACGTGGTTGCGGCCGGCCTGCTGGCCAAGAAGGCCAACGAGCTGGGGCTGGTGCGCAAGCCTTGGGTGAAGACTTCCTTCGCGCCGGGTTCCAAGGTCGCCAAGCTGTACCTGGAAGAAGCTGGGCTGCTGAGCGAGCTGGAAAAACTCGGTTTCGGCATCGTCGCTTACGCCTGCACCACCTGTAACGGCATGTCCGGTGCGCTAGATCCGGTGATTCAGCAGGAAATCATCGAGCGCGACCTGTATGCCACCGCAGTCCTCTCTGGCAACCGCAACTTCGACGGCCGTATCCATCCGTACGCCAAGCAGGCCTTCCTTGCCTCGCCGCCGCTGGTAGTCGCTTATGCCATCGCCGGTACCGTACGTTTCGATATCGAACAGGATGTGCTGGGTACCGACAAGAACGGCAATCCGATCACCCTGAAGGATCTCTGGCCGTCCGACGAGGAGATCGACGCCATCGTCGCGTCCTCGGTCAAGCCGGAGCAGTTCAAGCAGATCTACATTCCGATGTTCGATCTGGGCACCATCGAGGAAGCCAAGAGCCCGCTCTACGACTGGCGTCCGATGTCCACTTACATCCGTCGTCCGCCGTACTGGGAAGGTGCGCTGGCCGGCGAGCGTACGCTCAAGGGTATGCGTCCGCTGGCGATCCTGCCGGACAACATCACCACCGATCACCTGTCGCCGTCCAATGCCATTCTGCTGAACTCGGCCGCCGGCGAGTACCTGGCGAAAATGGGCCTGCCGGAGGAAGACTTCAATTCATACGCGACCCATCGTGGCGACCACCTCACGGCGCAGCGGGCGACGTTCGCCAACCCGCAGCTGGTCAATGAGATGGCCGTGGTCGACGGTAAGGTGCAGAAGGGGTCGCTGGCGCGCGTCGAGCCGGAAGGCAAGTTGATGCGCATGTGGGAAGCCATCGAGAGCTACATGACTCGTAAGCAGAACCTCATCATTGTGGCTGGCGCTGACTACGGGCAGGGGTCCTCACGTGACTGGGCTGCCAAGGGCGTGCGCCTGGCGGGTGTCGAGGTAATCGTCGCCGAAGGCTTCGAGCGCATTCACCGTACGAATCTCGTGGGCATGGGCGTGCTACCCGTCGAGTTCAAGGCTGGCACCACTCGCCTGACCCTCGGTCTCGATGGCACGGAAACCTTCGATATTGAAGGTGAACTGTCGCCGCGCTGCGACCTGGCCCTGGTCATTCGCCACAAGAGCGGTGAAGAGACCCGTGTCCCAGTCACCTGCCGCCTCGACACCGCGGCCGAAGTCGGCGTTTATGAGGCCGGCGGCGTGCTTCAGCGTTTCGCCAAGGACTTCCTCGGACAGGCGTGACTACCAATCGGCCGCTCTGCTTCGGTGCAACCTCATGTACTGAAGCGGGGCGGCGATTGCATCTTTCATCTGCGCTGTGGCCAGCCGGTGGCAGCGGTTTCATGAGGACGAGATTTCCATGGCTCATGTATCCCAGGTCAGAATTCCCGCGACCTACATGCGTGGCGGCACCAGCAAGGGCGTGTTCTTCCGGCTGCAGGACCTGCCGGAAAGCTGCCAAGTGCCGGGCGCTGCGCGCGACAAGCTGTTCATGCGCGTGATCGGCAGCCCCGACCCGTATTCGGCGCACATAGACGGTATGGGCGGGGCCACGTCGAGCACCAGCAAATGCGTCATCCTGTCGAAGAGCAGTCGGCCTGAACACGACGTCGAGTACCTCTATGGACAGGTGTCGATCGATAAGCCCTTTGTCGATTGGAGTGGCAACTGCGGCAACCTTTCAACCGGCGCCGGTGCGTTCGCGCTGCATGCCGGTTTAGTGGACGCCGAGCGCATTCCGAAAAACGGCACCTGCGTGGTTCGGATCTGGCAGGCCAACATAGGCAAAACCATCATCGCCCACGTGCCGGTCACCAACGGCCAGGTGCAGGAGACCGGTGATTTCGATTTGGACGGCGTGACCTTTCCCGCTGCCGAGATCGTGCTCGAATTCCTCGATCCGTCCGATGACGGCGAGGAGGGTAGTTCGATGTTCCCCACCGGCAACCTGGTGGATGATCTGGAGGTTCTCGGCATCGGTACGCTCAAGGCGACCATGATCAGTGCGGGCATCCCGACGGTTTTCGTCAATGCCGAGGACATCGGCTACCAGGGCACCGAACTGCGTGAGGACATCAACGGCAATCCGGACGCTCTGTCTCGTCTGGAGTCGATTCGTGTGGCCGGTGCGTTGCGCATGGGCTTGATCAAGACCGCGGACGAAGCGCTGACCCGTCAGCACACGCCGAAGGTAGCCTTTGTCTCGCCGCCTAAAACGTATCGAACCTCAAGTGGAAAAACCATTGATGCGACCGAAGTGGACCTTCTCGTCCGCGCTCTGTCGATGGGCAAGCTGCATCACGCGATGATGGGTACGTGCGCGGTGGCCATTGGTACGGCAGCTGCGGTCCCGGGTACGCTGGTCAATCTGGCTGCTGGTGGCGGCGAGCCTCAGGCGGTGCGCTTCGGCCATCCGTCCGGCTCGCTACGTGTCGGCGCAGAGGCAAAACAGGTCGACGGTCAGTGGAGCGTAACCAAAGCGATCATGAGCCGCAGCGCTCGAATATTGATGGAGGGGTGTGTGTGTGTGCCCGGCGATACCTTCTGACGATATAACGACACTCGACGACTGATTTGCGACGGAACCGGGTTCGGTTGGAGTTGAATAACAAAAAAGTCCGCACAAAGCGGACTTTTTGTTGTCTAGCAAAACGGCAGCTATTTGAGCCGGCGTTCCACGCCTTTCTCGACAAGAATCTTGGCGGATATTTCTTCCACCGAGAAATGGGTCGAGTTGATGTAGTTGATGTTCTCGCGACGGAATAAGTTCTCGACCTCGCGAACTTCGAACTCGCATTGGGCGTAACTGGCATAGCGGCTGTTTGGTTTGCGCTCGTTGCGAATGGCGGTCAAACGGTCAGGGTCAATGGTCAAACCGAACAGCTTGTCGCGGTGGGTCTTGAGGGCGGTAGGAAGTTGCAGGCGCTCCATGTCGTCTTCGGTCAGCGGATAGTTGGCGGCCCGGATGCCGTACTGCATTGCCATGTACAAGCAGGTGGGCGTTTTGCCGCACCTGGAGACGCCGACCAAAATAAGATCGGCCTTGTCATAGTAGTGCGTGCGGGCACCGTCATCGTTGTCCAGAGCGAAATTGACAGCGTCAATTCGCTCCATGTAGTTGGCGTTATGGCTGATCGAATGGGATTTGCCGACGGAATAGGAAGAACGTGACATCAGTTCATGTTCCAGCGGGGCAAGGAAGGATGAAAAAATGTCGATCATGAATCCATTGGACTCGGCCAGGATGTCACGTATCTCCTGGTTTACCAGCGTATCGAATATGATCGGTCGGGCGCCGTCGCTGTCCGCCGCCTTATTGATTTGCTGTACCATTGCCCGCGCTTTTTCAGCCGTATCGATATATGGCCGCGTGAGCTTTGTGAAAGTAATGGTTTCGAACTGTGCCAGTAGGCTTTGGCCGAGCGTTTCGGCCGTAATCCCGGTACCGTCGGATATGAAAAATGCAGTTCGTTTCATTGCGCTTGGGACCTTAAGTCAAGAACGGTTCTCAGCTATAGTAGGCCCCTTCGCCGAGCCTCGATTGGCAGGCATTGTTACTTATTTTGCAGGGCCAGGCCACCGTGCCGCGGATGGGCACGAACCGAGTTTCCAACACAACGTGGAGAGATCACCTTGGTAGAGTACGTAGTTTCCCTCGATAAGCTCGGCAATCATGATGTTGAGCGTGTAGGGGGCAAGAACGCCTCCCTCGGCGAGATGATCAGCAACCTGGCAGGTGCAGGTGTTTCGGTACCTGGTGGTTTCGCCACTACCGCCGAGGCCTATCGTGATTTCATGGAGCTTAGCGGTCTTAACGAGCAAATCCATGAGCTTCTCGATGCGCTGGACGTGGACGACGTCAACGCGCTTGCCAAAGCCGGCGCGCAGATCCGCGGCTGGGTCATGGAGGCGCAATTTCCTCCCAAGCTAGATGCCGACATCCGAACCGCATTTGCTGAAATGGCCGGTGGCAATGAGCACATGGCGGTTGCAGTTCGCTCTTCGGCGACTGCGGAGGACCTGCCGGACGCTTCGTTCGCCGGACAGCAGGAAACCTTCCTTAACATCCGTGGCGTCGACAACGTTATTCGTGCTGCCAAGGAGGTCTTCGCCTCCCTCTTCAACGACCGTGCAATCGCATACCGTGTCCATCAGGGCTTCGACCACAAGTTGGTCGCGCTGTCAGCGGGTGTTCAGCGCATGGTTCGCTCCGAGACCGGCACTGCAGGCGTGATGTTTACGCTGGACACTGAGTCAGGATTTCGCGACGTCGTGTTCATCACTGGTGCCTATGGCCTCGGCGAGACTGTTGTCCAGGGTGCGGTCAACCCAGATGAGTTCTACGTACACAAGCACACCCTCGAAGCCGGCCGCCCAGCCATCCTGCGCCGCAATCTCGGCAGCAAGGCTATCAAGATGGTCTACGGGGAAGAGGCGAGTGCCGGCAAGTCGGTCAAGACCGTCGAGGTTGACCAGGCTGACCGCATGCGGTTCTGCCTGACCGATGAGGAAGTGGCTAATCTCGCGCATCAGGCGATGACCATCGAGAAGCATTATGGCCGCCCGATGGACATCGAGTGGGCAAAAGATGGTGATGACAATCAGCTGTACATCGTCCAGGCGCGCCCTGAAACAGTTAAGAGCCGCAGCAGCGGTAACGTCATGGAACGTTACCTGCTGAAGGAGAAAGGCAAGGTACTGGTCGAAGGCCGAGCCATCGGTCAGCGTATTGGTGCAGGTCCGGTAAAGATCATTCACAACGTTTCCGAGATGGACAAGGTTCAGCCGGGCGATGTGCTGGTTTCCGACATGACCGACCCTGACTGGGAGCCGGTGATGAAGCGCGCTAGCGCCATTGTCACTAACCGCGGTGGTCGCACGTGCCACGCGGCCATTATCGCTCGCGAATTGGGTATCCCTGCAGTGGTCGGTTGCGGTAACGCCACCGAGTTGCTTCAGGACGGCCAACGGGTCACCGTCACCTGTGCCGAGGGCGACACAGGCCTGATCTTTGAGGGCGAGCTGGGCTTCGACATCCGTCAGAACTCTATCGACGCTATGCCGGAACTGCCGTTCAAGATCATGATGAACGTCGGTAACCCGGACCGTGCGTTTGATTTCGCCCAGCTGCCCAATGAAGGCGTCGGTCTGGCGCGTCTCGAATTCATTATCAACCGAATGATCGGTGTCCACCCCAAGGCGCTGCTCAACTTCGATGGCTTGCCGGCTGATGTGAAGAGCAGTGTCGAGAAGCGCATTGCCGGCTACGGCGACCCGGTCGACTTCTACGTCGAGAAGTTGGTCGAGGGCGTCAGCACCCTGGCGGCTGCGTTCTGGCCGAAAAAAGTCATCGTGCGGCTGTCTGACTTCAAGTCCAACGAATACGCCAATCTGATAGGTGGCAAGCTTTACGAGCCGGAAGAAGAAAATCCGATGCTCGGCTTCCGCGGCGCATCGCGTTACATCAGCGAATCCTTCCGCGACTGCTTCGAGCTCGAATGCCGTGCGATGCGCAAGGTTCGTGACGTGATGGGACTGACCAATGTCGAACTGATGGTGCCTTTCGTGCGCACCTTGGGCGAGGCCTCCCAGGTTATCGACATCCTGGGACAGTTCGGTCTCAAGCGTGGCGAGAACGGGCTGCGCATCATCATGATGTGCGAGCTGCCGTCCAACGCGTTGTTGGCAGATGAGTTCCTGGAGTTCTTTGACGGCTTCTCCATTGGCTCAAACGACATGACCCAGCTTACGCTTGGTCTGGACCGTGACTCCGGAATCATTGCTCATCTGTTCGATGAGCGTAACCCGGCCGTCAAGAAGCTGCTGGCGAACGCGATCGAAGCTTGTAATAAAGCGGGGAAGTACATCGGCATCTGTGGTCAGGGTCCTTCCGATCACCCTGATCTGGCCAAATGGCTGATGGAGCAGGGCATTGAAAGCGTATCGCTGAACCCGGATTCTGTACTCGATACCTGGTTCTTCCTGGCGGACGCCGAAATCAAATAAACGCAGCAGAACGGCAGAAGGGTGATTGTCGCCCTTCTGCTTGATCTCCATCGCGTCATAATCTCAGCCGTCTACCGCTGTCGCGTTAGGCGCGGCTTTGCCAGGACTGTTGTAGCGATTGCTGCGGGACTCGGTGATAGAGATTGGTGACCGAACTGCTTGTCCATGGTGGATGTTTACGTCCAACGCCGGACGCGTTTCAAGAATAAGGAAACTTACCATGCAATACATCACCCCTGATCTCTGCGATGCCTACCCCGAGTTGGTGCAGGTGGTTGAGCCGATGTTCAGTAATTTCGGTGGCCGCGACTCCTTCGGCGGTCAAATCGTCACCATCAAATGCTTCGAAGACAATTCGTTGGTCAAGGAGCAGGTGGATCTCGACGGTACTGGCAAGGTGCTGGTAGTTGATGGTGGCGGCTCGCTGCGCCGCGCATTGCTTGGTGACATGCTTGCCGAAAAGGCGGCACGCAATGGCTGGGAAGGTCTGGTTATCTATGGTTGCATACGTGATGTCGACGTGATCGCGCAGACGGAACTGGGCGTTCAGGCCTTGGCTACCCATCCGATGAAAACCGACAAGCGCGGCATCGGCGACCTCAATGTTCCGGTGACGTTTTGCGGGGTTACTTTCCGCCCTGGTGAATACGTGTATGCCGACAACAACGGTATTATCGTTTCGCCCGAAGAGCTCAAGATGCCTGATTGAGCAGGGGCGTCGGTTGATCAAGCCCGGCAATGCCGGGCTTTTTTGCGATTTGTAGGAGGCGGGGCCGTTGCATGATGAACTAGGGCGTACAGGGCTTCTGCATGCCCTTGTGTTGAACGGGCAAGGCGGTGCACGCAGGATTGGCTATACGGACATCTCCAGTCTGGAATTGGCCGAGCATGAAAGCTTGTGGCTCCATTGGGATCGAAGTCAGGCACAAGCACAGGCTTGGCTGCGCAACCATAGCGGTTTGAGTGCGTTCGCCTGCGACGTATTGTTGGAGGAAAATACTCGTCCGCGTTTGCTTTCGCTGCCCGACGACGAGTTGCTTCTGTTTCTGCGGGGCGTAAACCTGAACCCCGACGCCGAGCCTGAGGACATGGTTTCGCTACGTGTTTTTGCCGATGCGCGCAGAGTGATTTCGTTGCGCCTGCGGCCGCTGCGCTCGACCGAGGTGGTGCTTCATCAACTGGAAACTGGAGTTGGTCCGAAAACGGCGTCCGAAGTATTACTGAGCCTGGCTGACGCGCTTACCGATCGGGTTGATCAACTCGTCGCCGTCCTGACCGAAAAACTGGATGCAGAAGAGGACAGAGTCGAGACGGATGAACGGTACACGCCGCCACAAGACAAGATGTTGTCATTGCGGCGCCAGGCGGCTGGTCTGCGCCGTTTCCTGCTACCGCAGCGCGAAATCTATGCGCAGCTGACACGCAATCGACTGCCGTGGTTTGTCGACGACGATACGGACTACTGGAATGAGCTTAGCAACCGGTTGATACGTTACCTGGAAGAGCTGGAGCTGGTCCGTGAGCGCGTCAATCTGGTGCTTGAAGCCGAAGAAAGGCGAATGCGCGAGCGAATGAATAGAACCATGTACCTGCTCGGCATCATTACCGGCTTTTTCCTGCCGATGAGTTTTCTTACCGGATTGCTCGGGATCAATGTCGGCGGCATCCCTGGCTCCGAAAACCCTTATGGGTTCGCAATAGCCTGTGTGCTCATTGGAGCGGTTGCGTTTTTTCAGTGGTGGATCTTTCGCCGGCTGAAATGGGTGTGATGTGACTACTCGTAGGGCTGAGCCGTCAGAGTCACACTGTTGTCGAGGTATACCATGCACGACCCCTTTGAAGAATCCCTGCGGGACATGCTCAATACGCAGCCGGAGCGTCACGACGATGCCCGTCTGGATCGTGTTCTGAAAACAGCTAATCGACAGGTGGGTGCTGGCGACCTGTTTGGCCTGATTGGCCACTGGCTGCAGGGCGTTATGATCGCCTTCAATAGCGGCGCTCCGCACACCTCGGCTGTTACCCGTCGTCATTCCGATTCCCGTACCTCTTTCAATAAGGCCGATTGATCATGGAACTTGATCCCTGGAGCCAGAGCTTTCTGGGTGCTATGAGCGCTCTTTGGCAACCCGTCGCTGCATTCATCCCGCGCTTGTTCGGGGCGCTGTTGCTCGTAGCTATCGGTTTTGTGGTTGCCAAACTTTTGGACACGCTGCTGTCGAAGGTCCTAGCCAAAATAGGACTGGACCGGTTGGTTGCCGGTACCGGGGCGACAAAGCTGCTTGGGCGTGCAGGTATTCGCATGCCGATCTCGGTGTTGATCGGCAAGATTGTCTATTGGTTCGTGTTGCTGATCTTCTTGGTGTCGGCTGCAGAATCCCTGGGCCTCGCCCGCGTTTCGGCAACACTCGATATGCTCGCGCTTTATGTGCCTAAGGTTTTTGGCGCGGGGCTGATTCTGTTGGTTGGCATACTGCTGGCTCAGCTGGTCAATGGGCTGGTGAGAGGAGCTGCGGAGAGCGTCGGCCTTGAATACTCCGCTGGGCTCGGGCGGATTGCGCAAGGCTTGGTGATCATCATCATCATCTCGGTGGCAATCGGTCAGCTCGAGGTAAAGACGGAGCTGCTCAACTACGTTATTGCCATCGCGCTGATATCCATTGGGTTGGCTGTTGCGCTGGCTTTCGGCCTTGGCAGCCGAGAGCTGGTGAGTCAGATTCTCGCTGGCATCTACGTGCGTGAACTATATGAGGTTGGCCAAAGGGTGCGCATCGAAGAGCTGGAGGGTTCGATTGAAGAGATCGGGACAGCGAAAACCTTGCTGCTCACTGATGAGGGCGAGCTGATCTCGGTTGCAAATAGAGTGCTGCTTGAGCAGCGCGTAGGCAGCCGTTAGGCCCGGTATTCTGTTAAAGTGCGCCGCCTCTTTTGCGGGTTACCGCAAACGGCCGCCACGATTATTGCCGGTTCGAAGCGTCTTGACTAAAGCCCAACCGCCGACCATGAGCTACGACCCCCGCCAGCTCTCCGATGAGGAGCTGGTGCAGCGTGCCCATGCCGAGCTGTTTCATATAACACGCGCCTATGAAGAGTTAATGCGCCGTTATCAACGCACGCTCTTCAATGTATGTGCGCGGTATTTGGGAAACGACCGAGACGCAGATGACGTCTGTCAGGAAGTGATGCTTAAGGTTTTATATGGCTTGAAGAACTTCGAAGGTAAATCGAAGTTTAAAACATGGCTATATAGCATCACTTATAACGAGTGCATTACCCAATACCGAAAGGAGCGTCGCAAGCGGCGTTTACTTGATGCATTGAGCCTTGATCCTGTCGAGGAAGCATCCGACGAAAAGGCTCCCAGCGTTGAACAAAGGCCCGAGCTAGACAAGTGGCTCGTTCATGTGAATCAGATTGATCGGGAGATTCTTGTTTTGCGTTTTGTCGCGGAACTGGAGTTTCAGGAAATTGCCGACATCATGCACATGGGACTAAGCGCAACGAAGATGCGTTACAAACGAGCGCTTGATAAATTGCGCGAAAAATTCTCGGGAGTCGCTGAAACTTAATGGCATTAAGCTGTCCTATTGTTAGCGAACAGCTTGGGCTTGCAGTTAGCCGGTTTCCTTAGATTGTTCTGATACTCACCACCAGATGGGGATTTACGGATGAAGCTTAAAAACACCTTAGGCGTTGTAATTGGCTCTTTGGTTGCCGCCACTTCTATTAGCGCGCTGGCCCAAGGCCAAGGTGCCGTAGAGGTGGAGGCATTCGGTAAGCATTATTTCACCGATAGCTCGCGCGATGTGCAGCGTGACGGCGAACTGTACGGGGCTGGCGCTAGCTATTTCCTGACTGATGACGTTTCGCTTGGTTTGTCATATGGCGAATACCATGACTTGACGTCCCAAGACCCTGTTGGCGCGGGCGGTCATAAGGACATCAAAGGCAGCCTGACTTCCCTTGATGCTACCTATCACTTCGGTCAGCCAGGTGTCGGTCTGCGTCCCTATGTGTCCGCCGGGGCAGCTCACCAGAGCATCGGTCAAGCCGCGCGTGGCGGTCGTGATCACAGCACCTTTGCCAATGTCGGTACGGGCGTGAAGTACTACTTCACCGAAAACTTCTTTGCCAAGGCAAGTGTTGACGGCATGTACAACATCGACGCGGACGAAGCCGAGTGGATGGCTGGCGTAGGCGTTGGCCTGAACTTCGGTGGTGGTGCTCAGCAGCAGGTTGCACAGGTCGAGCCGACCCCGGCTCCAGCGCCAGCACCTATGGTCGACAACGAGCCAGAGCCGGAACCGGAACTGGTCCGCGTCGAGCTGGACGTCAAATTCGATTTTGACAAGGCGCGTGTTCGCGAAGAAAGCTACAACGACATCAAGAATCTGGCTGATTTCATGCAGCAGTATCCTCAGACCAACACTACCGTTGAGGGTCACACTGACTCGGTGGGTACCGATCAGTACAACCAGCGGTTGTCCGAGCGTCGTGCCCAGGCCGTTCGCGAAGTACTGGTTAACCAGTACGGCGTTGAGAGCCAGCGTGTCGATTCCGTCGGTTACGGTGAAACCCGGCCGGTTGCTGACAACAGCACTGAAGAAGGGCGTCAGATTAACCGTCGCGTGGAAGCAGAAGTCGAAGCACAGGTTCGTTAATGATCTTGTTTTGCTAGCTCAGCCGGCGCCTGGCAAGTCTTAGATGCCTTCTAGCTATAAAAAAACCCGATGCCAGACTCTGGCATCGGGTTTTTTGCTTTTGTCGCCACGCGGTTATGTCAATCGTGAGCGCCTTTTCATTTGGAAGTGCTACGTGAGTAGCGTCAGCACCCATCGCCCCTAGGCGCTATCTGAAAGGCGCACATCTTGATAACCCTGAGGGCTGCCGCCCGCGTCACGGGCGTTCGGCGTGTATCTGTTCCTCACAGTTCCTTCTCCCAGCCGCCACAATCATTGCTCCGATGTATGGAAGTCCGCCTCTTTGCTTGCCAGTGGCATGATGCTCTGAGGTAGATGCCAGGTGCGTCACTCTGCTGCCTCAGGGGAGTTTGCTAGCGGCATACCGCTATGAACCAAGCGTTCGGCAGGTTGGGAGTATGCCTGCACAGTATTCCTTATTGGGCGGCCGCAGCCCGCTCACAAGTTTCGATCCAGAACGGATATTCCCGAGCATCTGCAGCTGCTCTGCAGCGTAATGCTTGGGGGTGTCAAAGTAGAGGAGCTCGTATGGCGACTGAGGTGATGCCCATGCCTAGATTGCAGCGCTTGCACAAACAAAAAGGCTGCCCCTTTTAAGGGGCAGCCTTTAGGCAGATGCCAAGGCATCTGCAGACCATTGACCCAGACGGTGTCTGGGTCAGATCCAGCTTTTAGTGGAACTGGTTCATGGTGTTGTCTTTACCGCTCGCTTTCAGAGCCGCTTCGCCAGCGAAGTACTCCTTGTGGTTGTCGCCGATGTCGGAGCCAGCCATGTTCTGGTGCTTGACGCAGGCGATACCCTGACGCAGCTCTTGACGCTGTACACCTTTGACGTAGGCCAGCATGCCCTGATCTGCGAAGTACCCTTTTGCCAGATTGTCGGTCGACAGTGCGGCGGTGTGGTAGGTCGGCAGGGTGATCAGGTGGTGGAAGATACCGGCGTGAGCGGAGCCATCCTTCTGGAAGGTACGGATCTTCTCGTCGGCAACTTGAGCCAGTTCGGTTTCGTCGTACTCGACGCTCATCAGTTTGGCGCGATCGTAGGCTGAGACATCTTTGCCTTCGGCAACGAATGCATCGAACACCTGCTGGCGGAAGTTGAGGGTCCAGTTGAACGACGGGCTATTGTTGTAGACCAGCTTGGCGTTCGGGATCTCTTTACGGATCTCGTCAACCATGGCTGCAATCTGGCCAACATGAGGCTTCTCGGTTTCGATCCACAGCAGGTCGGCGCCGTTTTGCAGCGAAGTGATGCAGTCGAGGACGCAGCGGGCTTCGCCGGTGCCTTTGCGGAACTGGAACAGGTTGCTCGGCAGGCGCTTAGGACGCAGCAGCTTGCCTTCGCGGTTCAGAACCACGTCACCGTTGTTCAGATCGGCAGCGGAGACCTCTTCACAATCCAGGAAGGAGTTGTACAGGTCGCCCAGGTCACCAGGCTCTTTGGTCACTGCGATCTGCTTGGTCAGGCCGGCACCCAGGGAGTCGGTACGCGCAACGATAACGCCGTTGTCGATGCCCAGCTCGAGGAATGCATAGCGGACGGCGGCGATCTTGGCCAGGAAGTCGGCGTGAGGAACGGTTACTTTGCCGTCCTGGTGGCCGCACTGCTTCTCGTCGGAAACCTGGTTTTCGATCTGGATGCAGCAAGCGCCTGCTTCGATCATGCGCTTGGCCAGCAGGTAAGTGGCTTCCGGGTTACCGAAGCCAGCGTCGATGTCGGCGATGATCGGTACGATATGGGTTTCGTAGTTATCGATCTGATTCTGAATTTCGGCAGCCTTGGCGTTGTCGCCAGCTTCACGAGCAGCGTCCAGCGCGGTGAACAGCAGGTCCAGCTCGCGGCTGTCAGCCTGACGCAGGAAGGTGTACAGCTCTTCGATCAGGTCGGATACGGCAGTCTTCTCATGCATGGACTGGTCCGGCAGCGGGCCGAACTCGGAGCGCAGAGCAGCAACCATCCAGCCGGACAGGTAGAGGTAACGCTTGTTGGTAGTCTTCAGGTGCTTCTTGATGGAGATCAGCTTCTGCTGACCGATGAAGCCGTGCCAGCAGCCGAGGGACTGCGTGTAGGCGGACGTGTCGGCGTCGTACTCGGCCATGTCCTTGCGCATGATGTCGGCAGTGTACTGCGCAATTTCCAGACCGGTCTTGAATCGGTTCTGAGCGCGCATGCGAGCTACGGATTCAGGGTTAATCGCGCTCCAGCTGCTTCCAGCTGCTTCTTTCAGAGCGGCAACGGCTTTGATGTCGTTTTGATAAGCGGACATGGTCAATCCTTCAAAGAGATTCGTGTTTGGTTGAGCACCGACTTTTCCCACTGAAACCTGCGTGTTTGCGCTGATGATGCGGGCAACACGCGGCAGAGCGTCGAAATATCGACCGAGACGAGGATTGAACCAAGGAGAGGAGGGTATGCAGTTACGACCGCAAGAGATTTCGGTTAGCTGTGGAATGATCGTGGCATTCCTGCACACAGCGACGCGTGGGCCGTTGAGTGAGTCAGCATACTGATGTCTCGAGCTGATGCGTTAATCGCTTCCCCGTCCCTCAGGACGACTCGTTCCAGTCGCAACCTCGTCAGTCCGCCTTGTGGGCAGTACAGTCACGGAACGCCTCTGCTGGTTGGCTGAGTGCGATCCGGAGACCCTCTTCAGGGCCCCTGGTTAGCGGGAGCGGAGCCATAATGCGCTGGCGAAAAGTGTTCGTCAAATGTTTTGTAGTGAACTTTAGTAGGCACTACATTTTTTAACTTAGCGGTGTTTCGCCGCTGAACCTTTTTAATTCAGCGTGTCTACTTTGAGTCGTAGCGATAGGTCTTGGCGACCGCCGGTGGAATATCTGCGTGCCAGGCCGCTCTCGCTAGAGCTTGCGGATTCGTCGACGCCACCGAGCTCAATCCATTCCCCAAGCCGCCCGCTCACTCGAGTATCGGTTTGCTGGATATTGATCGCGCCTGGCTGAGAATTGCTCATGCGGTCGTTATGGCTGCTGATTGTCACCTGCACCCGGTCGCCTTGGACCGTAGCGGTGGCGTAGAAGCCCCGAGTTACATCCCGATACTGCGTTTGCTGATAGATCTGCCCGTAGCCATCGCTCCCCGTGGTGTTGATTGGGATGCTTTGACCTACCTGGATCAGCGCCGGATAGCCCTCGGTGGCTTGCACTTGTTGAACTCCGCCGCCTTGGCTACTAGTACTGTGACGAATAATCCTCACCTGGTCCCGACCTCTGTTCTCGCCGCGTCCGCTCTGGATCTCGACGTCGCCGATGCGCGTAGCACCGTCGATGCGGTAGCCACTTTCGATGCCTGTAGCCGTGTTTTGCGTATCGACGCTGATGAGCAATCTGCGGGGTTCAGTATCGAGCCTGGTCAGCACCTCGCGCAATTCAGTGATTACAGCTGGCGGTGCATTTACGATCAGCTGGTTGCCATATGCGTCGACCTTGCCTTGATCACCTACCACTGATTGAGCAATCGGTAGGACGTCTTCAGCCATGCGGAAATCCAGAGGAATGACCTCTGTCGCGGCCTGCAGCGTCGAGCTAATGATCAACAGGCAGGCAACGAGAACGTTACGAGTCATAATAGAAAACTCCGCATATCGGGATCAGGGAGACTACGGTCCCAGGCGGCATCGAATAGCCTTTGCTGTTGGCGAGCACGCCCTGGGTCCCGGTATAACGCATGACCAGAGAATTGATCAGCGTTCGGTCGAATCAGCACGCCGCATTCATCGGCTATAAGAAATGCGGAGGCTTGTATTGGATAATCCGGATGAGCGCTGCGAATGCGGCAGTTGCTGGTTAACCTGCGACTGAGGGTGACCAAGCGGTGCCCTTCGATGACTGCGCGAGACGAGTCACCCACCAGGATACGCAGGCGATTGCGTGGATGCGCCCGCAAAAACCGCGAGCATGACATTTGAATGCTGCTGTGGTTGTACAACCAGGGTTCCAGATCTGGTGTGTAGATGCTCAGGTTGCGCCTGACTTGCTCAATCAGCGAAAGCGCGTGCTCACGTGCTCCAGTCATGTCATGGAATGGCTGAATTGTTGTATCGACACCTAGCGAAAACGGCGCTGCGCTCCATTCTGGAAGCGGTGTTGGCGTTGCCGCTGGGTTGTCAATCTGGAAACGACCCGGTGACTGGAACTCGATCATCGACGGGGCGTCTTTACTGACAGAGTGATCCGGGTCGTCATGCGCCATATAACTAGTGGCTCTTTCTTAGCATATCGACGTGGGGGAGGCCGGCCTCGAGAAATTCTTCGCTGACGACTTTAAAGCCAAGACGCTCATAGAACGACGTGGCGTGTACTTGGGCGGTGAGTCGCTGTTCATTGAGGCCGCGCCGCTCGGCCTCGTTAATAACCGCTTTCATCAGCGCGCCGCCGACGTTCATCCCTCGCCAGTCGCGCAGTACCGAAACGCGACCAATGTGTCCGTCATTAAGTAGTCGGGCGGTACCGATCGGATAGCCGCTTTCCAGAGCTAGGAAATGCACGGCCTCAGCATCATCCGAATCCCATTCCAATTCGGGCGGTACCGATTGCTCAGCAATGAACACAGTCTCCCGAATCCGGCGTAGGTCGGCGTTGTCCTGCTGCCAGTCGACGATGCGAACTTCTATGTCACTCATCAGCAAACTCCAGACTTCCTTGTTTGACCAGTTGCAGCATGAGATTACGCCCATCCTCATCGCTCAGCCACCCAGCGAGGTTTTCTGCATGGAGCGCGTCGGCGGAACAAACCAATTTCAGCAGCTCTTTTAAGTGCCCTGGCAGCAGTCGGCTTTGGCCGCTGGCAAACAGCAACAGGCCGATGTCTACCTCGCTCCAAGCCAGCCGTGCACTCAGGTTGCGGACCAGTATGGCGCCATCCTCAAGCGCTGCCAGCATTGCCTGTTCGTCAATCTCCGGCCCCTGTACTCGCTCTGGATAGCGCGGCTCGGTCATGAACTGCCCGAACCAGGTGAGCAGCAAGCGCTCGTCACCCATATGCTCGGCGAGCATCGCTCGCAAACGATCCAGCGCATCGCTCTGGATCTGGTGTGGGTCTTCGATCGGGAGGAGGTCTGCATCACTGTAACGTTCTTCATCTGGCAAAAACTGCGCGAGGAAGTCGGTGAAGTGGGTTAGAACCTCCGCTGCGCTGGGTGCTCTGAAACCCAGCGAGTAGGTCATGCATGCGTCTTCGGCAGTGCCGAAATGAGCCAGTCTCGGTGGCAGATAAAGCATGTCGCCTGGCTCGAGAACCCATTCGTCAGTGCCTTGAAAATCGGCAAGTATGCGCAGGTCGGCATGCTTGAGCATTGCGCTCTCGCTGTCGCACATCTGTCCTACGCGCCAGCGCCGCTGTCCATGGGCCTGTAGCAGGAAAACGTCGTAATTGTCGAAATGCGGACCCACACCACCGCCCGGCGCGGCGAAGCTGACCATGACGTCGTCGATTCGCCAGTTTGGCAGGAAACGAAAATGCTCGATCAGCTCGGCGACTTCCGGCACCAGCTGATCGACGGCCTGTACAAGCAGAGTCCAGTCTCGTTCTGGCAAGTTCTGATAGGTGTCCTCGCTGAACGGTCCTCGGCGGAGTTCCCAAGGCGTGTCGCCATGCTCGATGACCAGGCGCGACTCGACTTCTTCTTCCAGCGAAAGACCGGCCAATTCGTCTGGAGACACCGGGCTTTCAAACCCAGGAATGGCCTGGCGGACCAGTAGGGGTTTTTTCTGCCAGTAGTCACGAAGAAACTCGCGCGCGCTGATCCCGCCGAGGATTTGCAAAGGGGTGTCGGAAGTCATGCCAGGTACCTTGCTCTATTAAGAGCCGCAAATAAAAACGCCCGGCACAGCCGGGCGTGCAAAAAATGGGTCGCTCAGATCCGCTTGGCCTGTTCGGCCGCGTTGCCGATGTAGGCGGCCGGAGTCAGTTTGCGCAGCTCCTGCTTGGCTTCGGCGGGCATATCCAGTTCTTCGATGAAAGTCTGCAGCGCCTCGGGGCTGATGCCTTTGCCTCGGGTCAATTCCTTGAGTTTCTCGTAGGGGTTTTCGATGGCATACCGACGCATGACGGTCTGGATCGGCTCGGCCAGTACTTCCCAGCACGCGTCGAGGTCTTCGGCAATGCGCGCTTCGTTGAGCTCCAGTTTGCCGATACCTTTGAGGCTGGCTTCGTACGCAATGATGCTGTGAGCGAAACCAACACCCAGATTGCGCAGTACGGTGGAGTCGGTCAGGTCCCGCTGCCAGCGCGAGATGGGCAACTTGCTCGCCAAGTGGCTGAGCAGTGCATTGGCAATGCCGAGGTTGCCTTCCGAGTTTTCGAAGTCGATCGGGTTGACCTTGTGAGGCATGGTCGAAGAGCCGATTTCGCCAGCGACGGTGCGCTGCTTGAAATAACCCAACGAGATGTAGCCCCAGATGTCGCGGTCGAAGTCGATGAGGATCGTATTGAAGCGTGCTACTGCATCGAACAGCTCAGCAATGTAGTCGTGCGGTTCGATCTGAGTCGTGTACGGGTTCCAGGAAAGACCAAGATCGTTTTCGATGAATTCACGTGCGTTAGCTTCCCAGTCAACGTCGGGATAGGCTGAGAGGTGGGCATTGTAGTTACCGACGGCGCCATTGATCTTGCCGAGCAGTGGTACTGCCGCCACCTGTGCAATCTGGCGTTCGAGACGATAAACCACATTTGCCAGCTCCTTGCCCAGCGTGGTGGGCGACGCCGGCTGGCCGTGCGTGCGGGAGAGCATCGGCACATCGGCGTGGGCGATGGCCAGGCTGCGGATTGCATCCGCCAGTTGGCGCATCAGCGGCAACAACACCTCGTCCCGGCCTTCGCGCAGCATCAGTCCGTGGGACAGGTTGTTGATGTCCTCACTGGTGCAGGCGAAATGGATGAACTCGTTGACCTTGGCCAGTTCAGGCAGCTGCTTGGCTTGCTCCTTGAGGAGATATTCCACAGCTTTCACGTCGTGATTGGTCGTGCGTTCGAATTCCTTGACGCGTTCGGCGTGCTCGACTTGAAAGTTCTCGGCAAGCTGATCTAGAAGGGCGTTGGCCTCGTCCGAGAAGGGCGCCACTTCAGGAATGCCGGCATGCGCCGCCAATCGCTGCAACCAGCGAACTTCAACCTGGACACGGCAGCGAATCAAACCGAACTCACTGAAAATGGGGCGCAGGGCGCTGGTTTTGCCGGCGTAGCGGCCATCGACAGGGGAAACCGCGGTGAGCGAGGAAAGCTGCATAAAGGGCATTCTCGGACAGTCGAGCAACGAAAAGAGGGCGCAGATTATACATGAAAGCGAAGGGTAGACTGCTGCAGTGGCGACATTGCTTATCGAGCCACCTGTCGCGGCTTATTCCGAGCGGAGCATAGGGTAGAGCTCGTCGAGCAACTTGCGCCGGCTGAATACCATCTGCCACCGGTGCCCGCCAAGCTGGCGCCAGAGCCGCGCCGAACGAATGCCTGCCAGCAGAAGCGCGCGGATCTTGGCGGCGTTGTCGCTCTGCTGAAGGTGGCGCATATCGCCTTGGACCTGAATACGCTGGCGAAAGGTGCTAAGTGTGTCTTGGTACAGTCCACCAAATGAGGCGATCACATTCTCGTGCGTCAGGCCAAAGTGGTCGGCCTGCTGCTGTATCTGGTCCAGGCGACTACCGATCACCTGTAACAGGTCTCTACGTTTATCCAGTTGCCGTTCCAGGCCTATCATCGCCAGCGCATAGCGCAGCGGCTCGCGTTGCAGACTGCTGGTGTCTCGTTCCAGTGCGCCGATTAGGGCTCGATAGCCCTCCCGAAGGTTCAAGTCATCGCCGCCATAGATTTCCAGAGCAGGCTTGTCTTCTCGAACCAATAGGCTGCCTAGCAGGTTTGCCAAGGCAGCGTTTGGTACCTGGCCGGTTCGGGCTATTCGATCAACCAGTGCCGCAGCTTCGAATACAGCGCCGAGGGCAACGAGCTGCTCCTGTCGCGGCGTCATGGGCGGGCTCCAGCGAACCAGGGCTCTGCAGTTTCGATCACGCCGCCACCGAGGCAGACCTCGCCGTCATAGAACACCACGGACTGGCCAGGCGTTACGGCGCGTTGCGGCTCCTCGAAGACCGCTCGATAGCCGTTATCGGTCTGCTCCAGCGTGCAGGTCTGGTCGCTTTGGCGGTAGCGAACCTTGGCTGAGAGTCGCAAGGGTGTGGACATGTCGATCGGATTGACCCAGAAAATTTCCGACACCAGCAGGGCGCGGGAAAACAGCCAGGGGTGATCATTGCCTTGTCCTACTACCAGCACGTTGCGTTCAAGATCTTTGTTCAAAACATACCAGGGCTCGTCGCTGGCATCCTTAAGGCCGCCAATTCCCAAACCCTGTCGCTGGCCAATGGTGTGATACATGAGGCCGTGATGGCGCCCAATGATCTCGCCTTCAATCGTCTCGATGTCGCCCGGCTGAGCAGGCAGATACTGCTTGAGAAAATCGCTGAACCGGCGTTCGCCAATGAAGCAGATTCCTGTCGAGTCCTTCTTCTTTGCCGTCGCCAAGCCGTGTTTTTCGGCAACTGCCCGGACTGCGGGCTTTTCTAGTTCGCCTACCGGAAACAGTGTCTTGCCCAGCTGCTCGCCGCCAACAGCATGAAGGAAATAGCTTTGATCCTTGTTCGGGTCTAGGCCCTTGAGCAACTCGCTGCGCTCATCAATGTCGCGGCGTCGCACGTAGTGTCCGGTGGCAATCAGATCGGCGCCGAGCGCCAGGGCATAATCAAGAAACGCCTTGAACTTGATCTCGCGGTTGCAAAGAATGTCCGGGTTCGGCGTCCTTCCGGCTTTGTATTCAGCCAAAAAGTGCTCGAACACGTTGTCCCAATACTCGGCGGCAAAGTTCGCTGTATGCAGTTTGATGCCGATCCGATCACAGACGGCCTGAGCGTCAGCGAGATCTTCCCGCGCAGTGCAGTACTCGGTGCCGTCATCTTCTTCCCAGTTCTTCATGAACAGGCCTTCGACCTGGTATCCCTGTTCAAGCAAAAGCAGGGCGGAAACCGAGGAGTCGACGCCGCCGGACATGCCGACGATGACGCGCAGGTTTTCAGGGGCAATGAGCGGTGAATCAGGCATAAAGACTCAGGATTAACTGCAAAGCATCAATTCTAACAGGCCGGCATAGCCAGCGGTTAAGGTCGATCAGTCACGGATGACTGCGAGGTCGTGGGTCGGGCCTGTCAGGTAGTCATCAATACAGCGAAGAATCAGCTCGCTGCGCCAACGTTCTGGTTGCCGGGCCAGTTCGTCTCGAGTCAACCAGAGGGCGGCGACAATGCCAGTGTCGAGCTCGCGCTGCGAGTCATGGCGAATCGGCGAGGCCGAGAAGCAAACGCGCTGGTAGGTCACGCCATTGCTTGGGGCTGTGTAAAGGTAGATTCCCACTACGCCCTCAAGCTGGACTTCCCAGCCGGTTTCCTCAAGGGTTTCGCGTACCGCCGCCTGGCGTAATGTCTCGTCGGGCTCTAGGTGTCCCGCCGGTTGGTTGAGTACCAATCGACCGCCTTTTGATTCCTCGACCATGAGGAAGCGGCCATCGGCTTCGACAATCGTCGCCACGGTGATGTGTGGGTGCCAGGTCATTTTTGGCCTCTGCATTTTATCGAGCTTCGATGACAGCGCATTGGGCACGTCCGAAAAAAGAAACCCCGGCTTAGCGCCGGGGTTCAGTTTCATGCGTCAGTAACAGCAGCCCTGATCAAGCAAGGGCGGCGAGCGCAGCGTTGAACGTTGCGCTAGGGCGCATCGCCTTGCTGGTCAGCTCGGGGTTCGAGCGATAGTAGCCGCCAATGTCGACTGGCTTACCCTGCACCTCGGCCAGCTCAGCAAGAATGGCTTCTTCGTTATCCTTCAGCTGCTTCGCCAGGGGGGCGAACTGGGCCTGCAGGTCGGCGTCTTCGGTTTGTGCTGCGAGCTCCTGCGCCCAGTACAGCGCCAGGTAGAAGTGGCTGCCGCGGTTGTCCAGTTCGCCGGTGCGGCGAGACGGGGACTTGTTGTTGTCGAGCAGCTTGCCCGTAGCAGCGTCCAGCGTCTTGCCAAGTAGCTTGGCTTTGACGTTGTCAGTTTTTATGCCGGTCTCTTCCAGTGACACGGCCAGCGCCAGGAATTCGCCCAGCGAGTCCCAGCGCAGATGGTTTTCTTCGATCAGCTGCTGGACGTGCTTGGGTGCAGAGCCACCGGCACCGGTTTCGTACATGCCGCCACCGGCCATAAGAGGGACGATAGACAGCATCTTCGCTGAGGTCCCGAGTTCCATGATCGGGAACAAGTCGGTCAGGTAATCGCGCAGCACGTTGCCGGTCACGGAGATGGTGTCCTGGCCACGAATCAGGCGTTCCATGCTGACGCGGATGGCTTCGTTGTAGCCCATCATGCGGATGTCGAGGCCAGCTAGGTCATGGTCCTGCAGGTAGGTTTCAACCTTCTTCTGCAGCTCGCGATCATGAGCGCGCTCTGGGTCAAGCCAGAAAATCGCCGGCGTATCAGATTGGCGCGCGCGGGTCACGGCCAGCTTGACCCAGTCGCGAATTGGTGCGTCTTTGGTCTGGCAAGCGCGCCAGATGTCGCCTTTCTCCACGGGGTGCTGCATCAGTACGGTGCCGTCGGCCAGCACGACACGCATGATGCCGTCCGCTTGCATCTCGAACGTCTTGTCGTGAGAGCCGTACTCTTCGGCCTTTTGTGCCATCAGGCCAACGTTCGGTACGCTGCCCATGGTCACAGGATCAAAGGCGCCGTTGGTTTTGCAGAAGTTGATCATCTCCTGGTAGATGCGAGCATAGGTGCTCTCCGGCATCACCGCTTTGGTGTCTTTCTGCTTTCCGTCTTTGCCCCACATCTGACCCGAATTGCGGATCATGGCGGGCATGGAGGCGTCGACGATCACATCACTCGGGATGTGCAGGTTGGTGATGCCTTTGACAGAGTCAACCATCGCCATTTCAGGACGCTCGGCATAGCAGGCGTGGATGTCGTGAAGGATCTCTTCCTGCTGGGAGTCGGGCAGCGACTTGATCTTGTCGTAGACGCTGCTGATTCCATTGTTCGGATTAACGCCCAGTTCTTTGAAGAGCTCGCCGTACTTGTCGAAGACGTCCTTGTAGTAAACGCTAACGGCATGGCCGAAGACGATCGGATGCGAGATTTTCATCATGGTCGCCTTGACGTGCAGTGACCACATAACGCCGGTTTCTTTGCAATCCTGCAGCGTTTGCTCGAAAAATTCGCGCAGCTTGTTGCAGCTCATGAACATGCCGTCGAGCACTTCGCCTTCTTGTAGGGCGAGCTGCTTCTTGACCTCGACGTTACCATCCTTGCCGACAAACTCGATGCGCACATCGCCGGCTGCTTCCATGGTGATGGATTGTTCGCTGGAGAAGAAATCGCCGCCGCGCATGTAGTCCGCATGCGACTGCGACGCCTTGCTCCACTTGCCCATAGAGTGCGGGTGCTTGCGAGCGAAGGCTTTAACGGCCGCTGGTGCGCGCCGATCAGAGTTTCCTTCTCGCAAGACGGGGTTTACCGCGCTGCCGAGCACCTTGCCGTAGCGTGCACGCACTTCCTTGTCCGCTTCTGTTTGCGGATCTTCTGGAAAGTTGGGGAGGTTATAGCCCAAGGCTTGCAGTTCGGCGATAGCCGCCTTGAGCTGAGGTACGGAGGCGCTGATGTTGGGCAGCTTGATGATGTTGGCGTCCGGCTGGTTCGTCAGCTCGGCAAGCATGGCCAGGTCATCGTCTACTACTTTATCGGCATCCAGCTGGTCAGCAAAGCTTGCAAGAATGCGCCCTGCGAGAGAGATGTCACGTGTTTCGACGGCTATATCAGCGGAGGCGGCAAAGGCTTCTACAATTGGCAGAAGCGAGTAGGTGGCCAGCGCCGGGGCTTCGTCGGTGAAGGTGTAGATAATCTTCGAGCGGGTGGACATGTAGAGTTGACTCTCTCTTGCTGAGCGTGCACAGAAACTCGAAGTGCGCAGGTAGGCGCCCTGGCTGCGTCAGCCGTGCCAGTCTCGAGGTTCGCCGCGATGATGTTGGATGCAGCACCACTGGAGTGTTGAGTGTTTGATCCGACCGGCTGCGGTTGGCAGCCTGGCGGTGCAAAGGCAAGGATCTCGTCAAAGATCGGCTGCCTCTCATGACTCGTTAGTCACCTAAGCAGTATATCACCGACGCCCGTTGTCAAAGAATGCCTTGGCCATACGACGAATGAACATATGGTTCTGGCCGATTCAACTGGGTTACTCTTCGAAGATGACCACTGTTTAATGTTTAACCACAAAACGGAGTCCAGCATGGGATACCAAAAGATCCAGGTGCCTGCCAGCGGTGACAAAATCACCGTCAATACCGATAACACTCTGAACGTACCCAACAATCCGATCATCCCTTATATAGAAGGTGACGGTATTGGCGTGGACATTAGCCCAGTGATGATCAAGGTAGTCGATGCTGCCGTAGAGAAGGCCTACGGCGGTGAGCGCAAGATCGCCTGGATGGAGATCTATGCAGGTGAGAAGGCAACGCAGGTGTATGACCAGGACACCTGGCTACCCAAGGAAACCCTGGATGTAGTGCGTGATTTTGTGGTGTCGATCAAGGGGCCGCTGACCACTCCGGTCGGGGGCGGCATTCGCTCGTTGAACGTCGCGCTGCGTCAGGAGCTTGATCTTTATGTATGTCAGCGTCCGGTTCGCTGGTTTACCGGTGTGCCTAGCCCAGTGAAGAAGCCTGCCGATGTAGACATGGTCATCTTCCGCGAGAACTCAGAAGACATTTACGCGGGCGTAGAGTGGAAGGCCGGTTCCCCTGAGTGCGAAAAGGTCATCAAGTTTCTAACTGAAGAAATGGGCGTCAAGAAGATCCGCTTTACTGAAAACTGCGGTATCGGTATCAAGCCGGTTTCGCTGGAAGGGACCAAGCGGCTGGTGCGTAAGGCGCTGCAATATGCAGTGGACAATGACCGTAGCTCGGTCACCTTGGTGCACAAGGGCAACATCATGAAGTTCACCGAAGGCGCATTCAAGGAGTGGGGCTACGAGGTGGCACGCGACGAGTTCGGTGCAGAGTTGCTGGACGGTGGCCCGTGGATGCAATTCAAGAATCCCACCACAGGTAAGAATATCGTCGTCAAGGATGCCATTGCTGATGCAATGCTCCAGCAGATCCTGCTGCGTCCCGCCGAGTACGACGTTATTGCAACCCTTAATTTGAACGGTGACTACCTCTCCGATGCGTTGGCAGCGGAAGTAGGCGGCATCGGTATCGCGCCGGGCGCCAATCTCTCGGATACGGTTGCCATGTTTGAGGCCACGCACGGCACGGCGCCAAAGTACGCGGGTCAGGACAAAGTCAACCCGGGGTCGCTGATCCTTTCGGCGGAAATGATGCTGCGTCACATGGGGTGGCTGGAAGCTGCGGATCTGATTATCAAGGCGACCGAAAGCGCTATCGCTGCCAAGACAGTAACTTATGACTTCGAGCGCCTGATGGACGGCGCGAAGCTTATGTCCTGCTCTGAATTTGGCGACGCCATGATCTCCCACATGTAACTGTTCGGGAGAAACACAAAAAGGCCGATCAATGATCGGCCTTTTTGTTGCCTAGCGTCAGGCGTCTACGGTCGAGTCCTGAGAGGCAGGCGCAACTGCCTCCGCAGTGGTTTGCAGCGACCGTATGTTGGTTGCGTGTAGGCCCTTGGGACCTTGCAGTATGTCGAACATGACCGCTTGCCCAGCTTTCAGAGTTCTGTACCCTTCCATTTGAATGGCCGAGTAGTGGGCGAACAGGTCCTCATCGCCGCCGTCTGCTACGATAAATCCGTAGCCTTTAGCGTTGTTGAACCACTTGACCTTACCGCTTAGCATGCTGTTATCCCTCTGCAAAGGAGTCCATCACTGGAGTAACATCCATTTCATTCCGCGCTGATGCAGCACATGGCCCACATGCGCAGCCCGTTGCCGTTGTGGCACATACTGTTTGTATCATCGTTTTGCCGATAGTCAAGGCGACTCGTCAGGTGGCTGTGAAGCCCTTCTATTTACCCGGCCTCGGCGCCCCGATCTAGAACTGTTATACGCATGCGTGCATTTCCCAAGATTCGACTAACATTCAATCAGGATCGTCCGAAGCCGTCGGACGACGATTCTTCTGGCCTGGCGGTCGAAGAAGCCAAGCCGCAACTGAAGGCACCACCGATGTTCAAAGTTGTCATGTTTAATGATGACTACACGCCGATGGATTTCGTCGTGGAGGTGCTCGAGGGAATTTTCAATCACAATCGGGAGCTGGCCACCAAGATCATGCTGGCGGTTCATACCGAAGGGCGGGCCGTTTGTGGCGTCTATACGCGCGACGTCGCTGAAACCAAAGCAATGCAGGTCAATCAATATGCAAGGGAATGCCAGCATCCGTTGCTTTGTGAGATCGAGAAGGACGGTTAAACCCGACTGCTGGGTAAGAGGTGAAAGCTATGTTGAACCGTGAGCTCGAAGTCACACTGAATCTGGCTTTCAAGGAGGCGCGCACCAAACGTCATGAGTTCATGACGGTTGAGCACCTTCTGCTAGCCCTGCTGGACAATGAAGCGGCCGCAACGGTTTTGCGCGCCTGCGGAGCCAGCCTCGATAAACTGCGTCACGACCTCCAGGAATTTATTGACTCCACGACACCATTGATTCCACAGCATGATGACGAGCGTGAAACCCAGCCAACCCTGGGCTTTCAGCGGGTATTGCAGCGAGCGGTCTTTCATGTCCAGAGTTCGGGTAAGCGTGAGGTTACTGGAGCCAACGTGCTGGTTGCGATCTTCAGCGAGCAGGAAAGCCAGGCGGTATTCCTGCTAAAGCAGCAGAACGTGGCTCGCATCGATGTCGTCAATTACATCGCTCATGGTATTTCCAAGGTGCCGGGTAACAATGGCAATCCTGATGGCGACGCGGAAATGCAGGATGAGGAGGGCGGTGAATCCTCTACAGCGAGCAACCCGCTCGATGCTTATGCAAGCAATTTGAATGACTTGGCTCGTCAGGGTCGTATCGATCCGCTAGTCGGCCGTGAGCATGAGGTCGAGCGAGTCGCTCAGATTTTGGCTCGTCGCCGCAAGAATAATCCGTTGCTGGTTGGTGAGGCCGGGGTGGGTAAAACTGCGATTGCTGAGGGCCTCGCCAAGCGCATCGTCGACAATCAAGTGCCCGAGCTGCTCGCCAACAGCGTGGTTTATTCGCTCGATCTTGGCGCCTTGTTGGCTGGTACGAAGTATCGCGGGGATTTCGAAAAGCGCTTTAAAGCGCTCTTGAACGAGCTTCGCAAGCGTCCGCAGGCTGTGCTGTTCATTGATGAAATTCACACCATTATCGGGGCCGGGGCCGCCTCGGGTGGTGTGATGGATGCGTCAAATCTACTCAAGCCGTTGCTGTCATCTGGAGAGATCCGCTGTATTGGGTCCACCACTTTTCAGGAATTCCGTGGCATCTTCGAAAAGGATCGGGCGCTCGCGCGTCGCTTCCAAAAGGTCGATGTTTCAGAGCCGTCCGTTGAAGACACAATCGGTATCTTGAGAGGTCTGAAGGGTCGCTTCGAGCAGCACCACAATATTGAGTACAGCGACGAATCGCTTCGCGCTGCAGCGGAACTCGCTTCTCGGTACATCAATGACCGGCACATGCCGGACAAGGCAATCGATGTAATCGATGAGGCGGGCGCCTATCAGCGTCTACAGCCTGAAGACAAACGCGTCTCACGGATAGACGTCGAGCAGGTTGAAGACATTGTCGCGAAGATTGCGCGCATCCCCCCAAAGCATGTGAGCACCTCAGACAAGGAGCTGCTGCGCAATCTGGAGCGTGACTTGAAGCTGACCGTATTCGGTCAGGATGACGCTATCGATTCACTGTCCACGGCGATCAAGCTATCGCGTGCAGGGCTGAAGGCTCCAGATAAGCCGGTAGGCTCGTTCCTCTTCGCCGGCCCTACCGGAGTCGGTAAAACAGAAGCAGCTCGGCAGCTTGCGCGGGCGCTTGGCATAGAGCTTGTTCGCTTCGATATGTCTGAGTATATGGAGCGCCATACCGTGTCTCGGCTTATCGGTGCGCCGCCAGGCTACGTTGGCTTTGATCAAGGAGGATTGTTAACCGAGGCGATCACCAAGCAGCCGCACTGCGTTCTGCTTCTAGATGAGATCGAGAAGGCGCATCCTGAAGTCTTCAATCTGCTTTTGCAGGTTATGGATCATGGCACCCTGACGGATAACAACGGCCGCAAGGCTGACTTCCGTAACGTGATTATGATCATGACGACCAATGCCGGAGCGGAAACCGCGGCCAGAGCTTCAATTGGCTTCACGCATCAGGATCACGCTTCAGATGCGATGGAAGTGATCAAGAAGAGCTTTACACCGGAGTTCCGGAACCGCTTGGACACGATCATCCAGTTTGGCCGCCTCAGTCACGAAGTCATCAAGAGCATCGTCGACAAATTCCTCATTGAGCTGCAGACGCAGCTTGAGGATAAGCACGTCACGCTTGAGGTGTCGGATGCGGCGCGTGGTTGGTTGGCTGAGCGTGGCTATGATGTGCAAATGGGTGCGCGGCCAATGGCTCGTCTGATCCAAGACAAAATAAAGCGGCCGCTGGCTGAGGAGATTTTGTTCGGGGAGCTGGCTGAGCACGGTGGGGTGGTGCACATCGACATACGTGATGGCGAGCCGTACTTCGACTTCGAAACGTCTGCCGAGCTGGCCTAACACATTGACGCCCCGAAACAGAAACGCCCGGCATCGCCGGGCGTTTCTGTTAATGGTGACGGCGGGGCGCCTATCCAGGAGAAGCGCGGCGCCGTACCTGCTGACGCAACCGGGCGAGCTGGATCGCTCCGTTGCGCGACCGCCAACAAAAAAGCCCGGTCGATGCCGGGCGTTCATGCTCGCGTCCTGTCAGCGGGCGCGGTAAGTGATGCGGCCTTTGCTCAGGTCGTAAGGCGTAAGTTCAACGCGAACCTTGTCACCGGTAAGAATCCGGATGTAGTTCTTGCGCATCTTTCCGGAGATGTGCGCAGTAACGACGTGCCCATTTTCCAACTCCACACGAAACATGGTGTTGGGCAGGGTGTCGACGACAGTACCTTCCATTTCGAAGCTGTCTTCTTTCGACATTCAGTAAAGCCCTCGGTGTCCAATGATAGACCCGGTGCGAAGAATGCCCGGGTAAAAGCGGCAAGTATTGTGCCTGAAAGGACCCCGAGAGCCAAGAGCTCAGGTTAGAGTTATCCAGCGCTGGTTAACCAACAGCTCGATTGGTCTGTATTCGGTCTTGTAGTTCATCTTGCGGCAGTTTTTGATCCAGTAGCCCAGGTAGATCGCCTTCAGCCCTAGGCGGGCCGCCTCACCAACTTGCCAGAGAATTGCAAAGCGGCCTAGGCTGCGACGTTCCTCGCTGGGGTCGTAAAAGGTGTAAACAGCGGACAAACCGTTGGGCAGGAGGTCCGTCACCGCCAGCGCAAGCAGACGTCCTTCCAGGCGAAACTCGTAGAATCGTGAAAACGGCAGATCGCGAACCAGAAAGGTATGAAACTGATCTCGGCTCGGCGGATACATATCACCGTCAGCATGGCGCTGTTCAATATAGTTTGCGTAGAGCGCGTAGTACTCCTCGGTGAACGAAGGGCGGACGTCGGTGACGGTAAGGTCGGCGTTGCGCTTGAGGATACGTTTCTGCTGGCGATTGAGTTGCAGCCCGTCGGCGGGTATCCGTGCTGGAATACAAGCGGTGCAGCGTTGACAGTGTGGGCGGTAGAGATGGTCACCGCTGCGCCGGAAGCCCATTTCGGACAGCTCTGCATACACCTGTACGTCCATCGGCTGGCTGGGGTCGAGGAAGAGCGTAGTGGCCTGCTCGTCGGGCAGATAACTGCAGGCGTGAGGCTGTGTTGCGTAGAACTTGAGACGAGCCAGTGAAGTCATGGGCAGCTCTCGAAAATCTTGAAATCAGTGTAGGTCAGCTTGGCTTCGTCGACTAGGGCTCCCATCGGGCCGTACTGGGTTCATCCAGATAGTGGGCTAGCGTCTTGGCGAAGGTCTGGCGTGGTATGGCTCTCGCGCCAAAACTGGCTAGGTGTTGCGTGTGCATCTGGCAGTCAATCAATTTGAATTCCCAGTCGCGGAGACGTTCCACTAATGTCACGAATCCCGCCTTGGACGCGTCGGTCGTTCGACTGAACATTGATTCGCCGAAGAATAGTCGACCCATTGCGAGGCCATAGAGGCCTCCGACCAACCGTTCGTCTTGCCAGACTTCAACTGAGTGGGCGATGCCGAGTTGATTCAGCTTCAGATAAGCCTCTTGCATCGGTAGGGTAATCCATGTGCCGTCGGTGTAGTTCCGTGGGCCGGCACAGCCTTCAAGGACGTCTCTAAACGCTTTGTCGAAGGTGATGCTGAATGCACCTTGCCGCAATTTCTTGCCGAGGCTGCGTGAGACATGCAGTTCTTCGGGGTAGAGGACGGTGCGCGGGTCGGGTGACCACCAGAGGAGTGGTTGTCCTTCCTGGTACCAGGGAAAGCAGCCGTGACGGTAGGCTGCAAGCAGACGCTCAGGCGAGAGATCGCCTCCTGCAGCGAGAAGCCCGTTGGGATCGCGCATGGCTTTTTCGAGGGGGGGGAACGACAGGTCGTCGCGCTGCAGCCAGGTCAGCATATTGATAGTCACGGGGGCGGATGGCGCATCCGCCCGTAGAAGGTTTACAGGTCGAGATATTTTTCGGCATCGAGCGCGGCCATGCAGCCAGCGCCGGCCGAAGTGATCGCCTGGCGATAAACGTGATCGGCTACATCGCCTGCAGCAAACACGCCTGGGATAGTGGTGCTTGTCGCGTCTCCCTCATTGCCGCCCTTGATCATGAGGTAGCCGTCTTTCATCTCGAGTTGGCCTTGGAAAAGGTCCGTGTTGGGCTTGTGTCCGATAGCGATGAAAACGCCTGCCAGGTCGAGCTTCTGCTCCTCGCCGGACTCGGTGCTCTTCAGTCTCACTCCGGTTACGCCACTCGCATCGCCCAGCACCTCTTCAAGCGTGTGGTTCCAGTGCAGGCGAATGTTGCCATTGGCTGCCTTCTCCATGATCTTGTCCTGCAGGATCTTCTCGGAGCGCAGCTTGTCGCGGCGGTGGATCAGATGCACTTCCTTGGCAATGTTTGAGAGATACAGCGCTTCCTCCACAGCGGTGTTGCCGCCACCGATCACGGCCACGACCTGGTTGCGGTAGAAGAACCCGTCACAGGTGGCGCATGCCGACACGCCTCGTCCTGCGAACGCTTCTTCTGATGGCAGGCCGAGATACTGGGCCGATGCGCCGGTTGCGATGATCAAGGCGTCGCAGCTGTAGGTTGCGCTGTCGCCCTTGAGGATAAAGGGCTTCTGCTGCAGTTCGGCGGTGTGGATGTGATCGAAGACTACTTCGGTGTCGAAACGCTCTGCGTGTTTCTGCATCCGCTCCATCAGTGCCGGACCAGTCAGGCCTTCGACGTCTCCCGGCCAGTTGTCGACCTCTGTGGTGGTTGTCAGCTGGCCGCCAGGCTGAATGCCGGTGATCATCACCGGTTTCAGGTTGGCCCGGGCTGCATAGACGGCGGCGGTATAACCGGCCGGGCCCGAGCCGAGGATGATCAGACGTGAATGCTTGACTTCATTCATAAAAAGCCCTCATAAGCCTTTGTTGCCAATGGAGAAGCGTGCTCCAGTCGAGTCACGCTTAAAAAACTGGCGTTTATGCTACACCGAAGCACGGACAAAAGCCCAAGCCGGCACGGAACCGGCAATGCCATCGAATCGACAAACCCGTACAATGTGCAAGTTCAGGCAGATTACGGTTCATAGAGCGCGCCGCAGGCGCAGGAAATAAAGCGTTTTGAAGAATACCTCCTCTACCGCGCCAGCTTCCGTCTGGCGCCAGCAGCTGCACTACCGTCTCAAAGAGGGTGCGCTGATCGCGCTCGGCGCGCTTTGTGCCTACCTTTGGATGGCACTGCTTACCTACGATCCCTCCGATCCTGGTTGGACGCATACCAGCAATGTCCAGCAGGTCCAGAACGCCGCCGGCCGCGCTGGCGCCTGGTTTGCCGACGTGCTGTTCATGGCCCTTGGCTACTTTGCTTTCCTGTTTCCGTTGTTGCTAGGCGTCAAGACTTGGCAGATCTTTCGTGCGCGTCACCAACCCTGGAGTTGGAATGGGTGGCTGTTTTCCTGGCGGCTGATCGGGCTCGTTTTTTTGATTCTTTCCGGATCCGCACTTGCCTATATCCACTTCCAGTTTGCAGATGGTCTGCCTGCTTCTGCGGGTGGGGCGTTGGGCGAGAGCTTGGGCCAGCTCGCAGAGGCAGCGCTTAATGTCCAAGGCAGCACGTTGCTGCTGCTGGCATTCTTCCTATTTGGCCTAACGGTGTTTACGGACCTTTCATGGTTCAAAGTTATGGACCTTACCGGCAAGATCACCCTCGACCTGGTGGAACTGATTCAGAGTTTCTTCAGTCGCTGGTGGTCTGCTCGTAACGAGCGTAAGCAGATTGTTGCGCAGCTGCGCGAAGCCGACGATGTGGTAAACGACGTCGCCAGCTCGCTTCCGGATCAGCGGGAACGGGCCAAGGTCAAGGAGCGCCTACTGGAGCGCGAAGAGTCGTTGAGCAAGCACATGAGCGAGCGTGACAAGCGACCGCCTCCCGTGATTCCTCCCGCCGCACCGCAAAAGCCGGTCGAGCAAAGCAAGCGTGTGCAAAAGGAGAAGCAGGCCAACCTGTTCGTCGATCCGCTGATCGAAGGCAGCGTGCCGCCATTGTCGCTACTGGACGTGGCGGAAAAACAGCAGAAACAGTACTCGCCGGAATCGCTTGAGGCCATGTCGCGGCTGCTGGAAATCAAACTGAAGGAATTCGGGGTAGAGGTCATTGTCGAGTCGGTTCACCCTGGCCCGGTGATCACGCGTTTCGAAATCCAGCCGGCCGCTGGGGTCAAGGTCAGCCGCATCTCCAACCTGGCGAAGGATCTTGCGCGCTCGCTGGCAGTCATCAGCGTGCGCGTCGTTGAGGTAATCCCCGGCAAGACCACTGTTGGTATCGAGATTCCTAACGAGGATCGCCAGATAGTGCGCTTCTCCGAGGTCCTCTCGTCGGCGCCCTACGATGATGCCAAATCGCCCGTCACCATCGCGCTTGGCCACGACATCGGCGGTAAGCCGGTGATTGCTGACTTGGCAAAGATGCCGCACCTGCTGGTTGCCGGTACCACCGGTTCAGGTAAGTCGGTCGGTGTGAACGCGATGATCCTCTCGATCCTTTTCAAGTCGACGCCGGAAGATGCGCGGTTGATCATGATCGACCCGAAGATGCTCGAACTGTCGATCTACGAAGGCATCCCGCACCTGCTGTGCCCGGTCGTGACTGACATGAAGGAAGCCGCTAACGCGCTACGCTGGAGCGTCGCCGAAATGGAGCGGCGCTATAAGCTGATGGCGGCCATGGGCGTGCGTAACCTGGCCGGGTTCAACCGTAAGGTGAAAGACGCGGAGGAGGCCGGTACGCCGCTGACCGACCCGCTGTATCGCCGCGAAAGCATGGAAGATGAAGCGCCGCTGCTGAAGAAACTGCCGACCATCGTGGTTGTGGTAGACGAATTCGCCGACATGATGATGATCGTCGGCAAGAAGGTCGAGGAGTTGATTGCGCGCATTGCCCAAAAGGCGCGGGCAGCGGGCATTCACTTGATCCTGGCGACCCAGCGGCCCTCGGTGGACGTCATCACGGGTTTGATCAAAGCCAACATTCCGACTCGTATGGCGTTCCAGGTGTCGAGCAAGATCGACTCGCGGACGATCCTCGACCAGGGCGGCGCCGAGCAATTGCTTGGGCATGGCGACATGCTTTACCTGCCACCGGGCACCGGGCTGCCGATTCGCGTCCATGGTGCGTTCGTTTCCGATGAAGAGGTTCATCGCGTGGTTGAAGCCTGGAAGGCTCGCGGTGCGCCTGATTACATCGAAGAAATTCTGGTGGGCGTGGAAGAGGCCGGTAGCGGCTTCGATGGCGGCGGAGGCGAAGGCGGCGGTGAGAACAGTGAAGACGATCCGCTTTACGATGAGGCGGTACGCTTTGTTACCGAAAGTCGCCGCGCATCGATTTCTGCCGTTCAGCGCAAGCTCAAGATCGGCTACAACCGCGCCGCGCGGATGATCGAAGCCATGGAAATGGCGGGCGTGGTGACATCAATGAACACTAACGGCTCGCGCGAAGTGCTCGCGCCGCCTCCTACCCGCGACTAGTTCGCCGAGGGCATCATGCAATTGATTCGTGCGTTGTTTGCATCCGCTCTGCTTTTTACCCTGGCTCCAGCTCACGCTGACCAGGCGGCTTCTGTGCAGCGCCTGACGGGCTTGCTGCAGAAGGCCGAAACCTTGACCGGCCGGTTTTCTCAATTGTCTCTGGATGGCACTGGAACCCAGCTGCAGGAGACCTCTGGTGAAATGTCGCTTAAGCGCCCTGGCCAGTTTCGCTGGCACACCGATGAGCCGATGGAGCAGTTGCTGGTTTCCAACGGCAAGAAAGTCTGGCTGTACGATCCGGATCTGGAACAGGTCACCATCCAGACGCTCGATCAGCGCCTGACGCATACCCCTGCATTACTGTTGTCGGGTGATGTCTCGGCGATCAACGAGAATTTCGAGGTGTCGCATCAAGAGGCGGGCGAAGTGGTTGATTTCACTCTCAAGCCGAAAGCCAAGGACACGCTGTTCGACAGCCTTCGCTTGTCTTTCCGCGGTGGGGTGATCAACGACATGCAAATGGTTGATGGCGTTGGTCAGCGCACCAATATCCTGTTTCAGGGCGTCAAGTTGAACCAGCCACTCAAGGCTGACCTGTTTACCTTCGAAGTACCGGAAGGGGCTGACGTCATTTCCGAGTAACAGCTGCTCGCCACTCCGTTTACCTACACGGCCTGCTTTCCTGCAGGCCGTTTGCATCAGAGGCTTGCGTCGCCGATGGACCTGTTCAGTCGTGAACCTGTCGCCCAACCCCTTGCTGCGCGCCTGCGCGCCGCCAGCCTGGATGAATATGTCGGGCAGGAGCACCTGTTGGCGCGTGGCAAGCCGTTGCGCGAGGCCCTCGAGCAGGGCGCTTTGCACTCAATGGTGTTCTGGGGGCCGCCTGGAGTTGGTAAGACCACACTTGCCCGGTTGTTGGCGAAAGTCTCGGACGCTCATTTTGAAACCGTCTCGGCGGTGCTAGCCGGTGTGAAAGAGATCCGGCAAGCAGTCGAGATTGCTAAACAGCAGGCGGCCCAGTACGGACGACGTACGATTCTCTTCGTCGACGAAGTCCACCGCTTCAACAAGTCCCAGCAGGACGCATTCCTCCCCTATGTCGAAGATGGCACGCTTATATTTATCGGTGCGACTACAGAAAACCCCTCGTTCGAGCTGAACAACGCGCTGCTCTCTCGCGCACGCGTTTATGTACTCAAGAGCCTCGATGAAGCGGCACTGCGAAGGCTTGTCACCCGCGCCTTGACCGAACCGAAAGGCCTTGGTGATTTGCATCTGAGCCTGCCGGACGAGAGCTTTCAGATCCTGATGGCGGCCGCGGATGGCGACGGGCGACGGTTGCTGAATCTGCTGGAAAACGCTTCCGATCTGGCGGAAGAAGGCGGCGAGATCAGCGTCGAACTGCTACAGGACCTGTTGGGCGACAGCCGTCGGCGCTTCGATAAAGGTGGCGAAGCTTTTTACGACCAGATCTCGGCGCTGCACAAATCCGTGCGTGGATCGAACCCGGATGCCTCGCTGTATTGGTTTGCACGAATGATCGACGGCGGCTGCGACCCGCTGTACATCGCACGCCGGGTGGTGCGCATGGCCAGTGAAGAGGTCGGGAATGCCGATCCACGAGCGCTAAGCCTGTGCCTATCGGCCTGGGATGTTCAAGAACGGCTGGGTAGCCCTGAAGGTGAACTGGCAGTGGCGCAGGCAATCGTCTATCTCGCGTGTGCGCCCAAGAGCAACTCCGTCTACAGCGCCTTCAATGCGGCGATGCGTGATGTTCGCGAGAATGGTTCACAAGAGGTTCCGTTGCACCTGCGCAATGCGCCAACACGCCTGATGAGGGAACTGGGTTACGGCAACGAATACCGCTACGCACACGATGAACCTGAGGCGTACGCCGCTGGCGAAGATTACTTCCCGGAAGCCATAGAGCCGCGGCAGTACTATCATCCGGCGCCGCGCGGGCTGGAAAGCAAGATACGCGACAAGCTTGAGCACCTGACGCGGCTTGATCGGCAGAGCCCGCGTCAACGGAGAAAGACATGATTCGCATGGCATTGGCTGTGGCCGCTGGCGGGGTTGTCGGGACACTGATCCGGTTCGGTGTTTCAACCTGGGTTTCTGCTCAATGGCCAAAGCATTTCTACCTGGCGACCTTGGCGGTCAATGTGCTCGGTTGCCTGCTCATTGGCTATCTCTACGCGTCGTTTCTGCAGCGTCCAGACCTCTCGCCGGAGCTACGCGGCGGTTTGATCATTGGTTTCCTCGGCGCCTTGACCACCTTTTCCAGCTTTTCCCTGGATGGATTGCGTTTGCTGGAGAGCGGTCAGGCTGCGACGGCGTTTAGCTATATCGGTGTAAGCGTATTCGGTGGTCTGTTGGCTGCCTGGGCCGGGCTTGCGCTCGCGCGGTTATGAACCTGGCACATATCGCAGTAAACTCCTGTTCCTCTTCGCCTTTCCTCAAAGCTTTCATAGACGAGACCCACCATGCTTGATTCGAAACTGGTACGCACACAGCTGCAAGACGTGGCCGAGCGCCTCGCCACCCGCGGCTATCAGCTGGACGTAGCGCGTATCGAGGCCCTGGAAGCCCAGCGCAAAACCGTGCAGACCCGTACCGAGCAACTTCAGGCTGAGCGCAACGCTCGCTCCAAGTCCATTGGTCAGGCCAAGCAGCGTGGTGAAGACATCGCGCCGTTACTTGCTGACGTCGATCGTATGGGGTCCGAACTGGAAGCCGGAAAGACCGAACTGGAGAACATCCAGAGCGAACTGGATCAACTGATGCTCAGCCTGCCGAACGTGCCTCACGAGTCGGTTCCTGTCGGCAAGGATGAGGATGAGAACGTTGAAGTGCGTCGCTGGGGAACGCCCAAGACGTTCGAGTTCGACGTTAAGGACCACGTCGCGCTGGGTGAGCAACACGGTTGGCTGGATTTCGAGACGGCTGCCAAGTTGTCCGGCGCACGCTTTGCGCTGATGCGCGGTCCGATTGCTCGTCTGCACCGGGCGCTGGCACAGTTCATGCTCGATCTGCATACCCGCGAGCACGGCTATGAAGAGGCCTACACGCCTTATCTGGTCCAGGCGCCGGCACTGCAGGGCACCGGGCAGCTGCCCAAGTTCGAAGAAGACCTGTTCAAGATCAGCCGTGAGAACGAGGCTGATCTCTACCTGATTCCAACAGCGGAGGTCTCGCTGACCAATATCGTGGCTGGTGAGATTCTTGATGCCAAGCTCCTACCGTTGAAGTTCGTTGCGCATACTCCATGTTTCCGCAGCGAGGCAGGCGCGTCGGGCCGCGACACGCGCGGGATGATTCGCCAGCATCAGTTCGACAAGGTCGAGATGGTTCAGATCGTCGAGCCGAGCCAGTCACTTGAAGCGCTTGAGGGTCTCACAGCGAATGCCGAGAAAGTGCTTCAACTTCTCGAGCTGCCTTACCGGGTTTTGTCCCTGTGCACGGGCGACATGGGCTTTAGCGCCGTCAAGACCTACGACCTGGAGGTTTGGGTTCCAAGCCAGGACAAGTATCGTGAAATCTCCTCTTGCTCCAGCTGCGGTGACTTCCAGGCCCGTCGTATGCAGGCGCGCTACCGCAACCCGGAAACCGGTAAGCCTGAACTGGTACATACATTGAACGGCTCCGGCCTCGCCGTCGGCCGCACGCTGGTTGCTGTGCTGGAAAACTACCAGCAGGCCGACGGCACTATCCGCGTGCCCGAAGCGCTCAAGCCATACATGGGCGGAATTGAACTAATTGGTTGATTCGGCGGGGCCTGCTTTCGCGGACCTGAGCATCGAACTCGCTGCCAGCCGATAATCAACGGCCCGTCCGGGCTCCTTGATTCTCGACAAGGGCTGTCTTTGCCGTAATGGTTGAGATGGCCCTATCTCATTACGTCATCAGGACTTGCCCATGGATTTTCTGCCGCTTTTTCACAATCTGAAGGGCCGTACCGTATTGGTTGTCGGCGGCGGCGAGATTGCGCTGCGCAAGGCGCGGTTATTGTCAGAAGCGGGCGCTGTGCTGCGCGTGGTCGCTCCAGAAGTAGCAGCAGAGCTGAGTGAGTTGGTTGCGGAGGGCGGTGGTCAGACCCTGCACCGCGGTTACCTCCACAGCGATCTGTCAGGGTGCGTGCTGGCCATTGCGGCGACTGATGATGAGCCCTTGAACGCGCAGGTTTCTGAAGATGCCAAGGCGCTTGGTATGCCCGTCAACGTGGTGGACTCACCACAGCTGTGCACGGTGATCTTCCCTGCAATCGTCGATCGCTCTCCGTTGATGATCGCCGTCTCAAGCGGCGGTGACGCGCCGGTGCTGGCCCGACTGATGCGTGCGCGCATCGAAACCTGGGTACCCTCGGTTTATGGCGAGCTGGCCGGTCTGGCGAAAAAATTCCGCGGGCAGGTCAAAGCGAAGTTCGCCAACGTGCAACAGCGTCGTGTGTTCTGGGAGGAGGTCTTCCAAGGCGATGTCGCTGAGCGAGCACTGGCAGGACAGCAGCAGGAAGCTGAGCGCCTGTTGGTCGAGAAGCTTTCCGGCGCCGAGCCAAAAAGCCTTGGAGAGGTGTATCTGGTCGGCGCAGGCCCCGGTGATCCTGACCTGCTGACGTTCCGCGCCCTGCGTTTGATGCAGCAAGCCGACGTGGTGCTCTATGACCGTCTCGTCGCGCCAGCGATTCTCGATCTGTGCCGTCGGGATGCTGATCGTATCTATGTCGGGAAGCAACGCGCCGCGCATGCGGTGCCGCAGGACCAGATCAACCAGTTGCTGGTGACCTTGGCCAAGGAAGGCAAGCGCGTGCTGCGCCTAAAAGGAGGAGATCCGTTCATCTTTGGCCGCGGTGGTGAAGAGATTGAGGAGCTGGCTGCGCACGACGTACCGTTCCAGGTCGTACCCGGCATCACGGCAGCCAGCGGTTGCGCCGCCTATGCAGGTATTCCGCTGACGCATCGCGATCACGCGCAGTCAGTGCGCTTTGTGACCGGGCACTTAAAGGATGGCAGCTCCGATCTGCCATGGTCGGAGCTCGTGGCGCCAAGTCAGACGCTGGTGTTTTACATGGGCCTGGTCGGGTTGCCGGTCATCTGCCAGCAATTGATTGCCCATGGTCGCGCCGCTGATACGCCAGCAGCACTGGTTCAGCAGGGCACTACGGTGAGCCAGCGAGTCTTCACCGGAACGCTTGCAGATCTGGCCGAGCGGGTCGCCAGTGAGCAGGTTCAAGCACCTACGTTGGTTATCGTCGGCGAAGTTGTACAGTTGCGCGAAAAACTCGCCTGGTTCGAGGGTGCCCAGAACCGCGACAGATGATCTGTCGCGGAATGTCGGCAGTTGAGTGATTACCGCGACCAGATGCCTTTGCCGGGCAGACGGTCGCGGTCATGGGCGCGGTGGAGCGCCAAGTCGGGGCCTTTAGGCACGATACCGTTGGCGTTGATGTGCCGATGACTGGCGTAGTAGTGCTGCTTGATGTGGGTGAAGTCGACGGTTTCCGCAATGCCTGACCATTGGAAAAGCTCTCGAAGCCAGTTCGAAAGGTTCGGGTAGTCTTCGATACGTCGCAGGTTGCACTTGAAATGGCCGTGGTAGACCGCGTCAAAGCGAACAATCGTGGTGAACAGTCGCCAATCGGCTTCGGTCAGGTATTCCCCAGTCAGGTAGCGTCTTTCACCGAGGCGCTGCTCCAGCCAGTCGAGTTCCGCAAATACCTCATCGAACGCCGCCTCGTAGGCTTTTTGCGTCGAAGCGAAGCCTGCCCGATAAACACCGTTGTTGATGTGCGGATAGATGCGCTCGTTGAGTGAGTCAATCTCGGCACGTAACGGCTCCGGGTAGAGATCCAGCGTCGAACCGGTCAGCTCATCGAAAGCAGTATTGAAGATTCGGATCAGCTCGGCGGACTCGTTATTGACGATCCGCTGCTGCTCCCGGTCCCACAGGACGGGAACCGTCACGCGGCCGGTGTAATCCTTATCGTCCGCGGTGTAGCGCTGATGCAGGTAGGTCAGCCCGTCCAGCGCATCGCCGGTGGAGCCTTTCTCCCTGTCGAACGTCCAGCCGTGTTCGGCCATGAGCCAGCTGACTACCGAAACATCAATCAGCGACTCGAGTCCTTTGAGCTTGCGGTAGATCAGAGTGCGGTGGGCCCAGGGACAAGCCAGCGATACATAGAGATGATAACGGCCGGCTTGCGCCTGGACCGCAGGGCGGTCATCTGGGCCCGGCGTGCCGTCCGCAGTGATCCAATTTCGCCGCTGAGCCTGCTCTCGCTGAAATTCACCGTCTCCATTGTTTTCGTACCAACGGTCTTGCCACTGTCCGTCTACTAAAAGCCCCATGTTCGCCTCCAAGTTTCGAATGAGAAACAGTGTAGGTGGCACGGTTCGATGGATCAGTCGTAATGCCCGGTCAAACCAATCGTTTAGCTCGATAGATTCGATTCATCCAGAACTCCCGGGCCTGCGCAAACGCGGCGTCGCGCGGCTGTCCGAGGCCTCGCAGCGCTAACGCCATGGTCGCAACGACCGCGAGTTCGCCGTAGGCATCTTCGCCCCCCTCCCAGACAGCGAGCAGGTGCTGCGGATCAAGTTGCGCCGGCTTGACGTGACGCTGGGGTGATAGGGCAGGCCAATCTTCGTCCCAAGATTCGCCTGCCTGCGTACCGTACAGGTGGGCGACACCGTCCGGGTTGACCTCGATTTCGCCACCTTCGCCCTTGATCACGATGGAGGTGTCGCCCAGTAATCGGCTGGCTTCCCGGTGGTTGGCCTGATAGCCGGGATGAAAAATGCTCTGCAGCCCGCAGCGAGCACCCAGGGGATTGAGGATTCGGGCCAGAGAATGGATCGGTGATCGCAGACCAAGAATGTTGCGTTGATCGATCATGTGCTGAAGCCCTGGCATCCAGGCACCGAGCGGCATGAATGCAAGATTGCGCTGGTCCAGCGCGGCGCTAGCCTCAGCCCAGTTCTCGCATCGCGGGATGTCCAACAACTCAAGCTGCTGTTCGGTATACATGCGCCCTGCGGTATGCGCGCCACCGCCGTGCATGAATATTCGAACGCCATTGCGTGCCAGGCATTTGGCCGCCAGCAAGTACCACGGTAGGTGCCGCTTTTTGCCCGCGTAGGTGGGCCAGTCAATGTCCACCGCGATCGCTGGGGCGTTCAGTCGTTCGCGCACGGCTTCGGTGAAGCCGGCGAGTTCTTCTGCACTTTCCTCTTTATGGCGTAGCAGCATAAGAAAGGCGCCGAGTTGCGTGTCCTCGGCTTTGCCGTCCAGCAACATGCCCATCGCTTCGCGGGCCTCTTCACGAGTCAGGTCGCGGGCGCCGCGTTTGCCTTTGCCGAGAATACGGACGAAGACGGCGAACGGGTGTTCAGCAGGGGTGATGACGCTCATATGCAGTTGCTCGGTTTCGGCAGGCCTGCCAACTTTGCTGCAAGCTTGGCGGGGGTGCCTTTGAATAGACGGTTCAGGTGCATGCTGTTGCCCTTGTCCGGGCCTAGCTTCAGGGCGGTGTACTTGATCAGCGGACGGGTTGCGGGCGACAGCTGAAACTCCTGATAAAACTCGCGCAGTACCTTGATGATTTCCCAGTGCTCGGGCTGAAGCGAGATGTCTTCTGCATGGGCCAATGCCTCGGCCACAGGTTCGCTCCAGTCATTCAGGTCGAGCAAAAAGCCTTCCTGATCCACAGCAACCTGTGTGCCATCCACGTTCATCGTGTTCATAGCCAGGAGTTGGTCCGCTCAAACCGGCAGCACAGCTCGACGAAACCCTCATAGTCAATCTGTTGCAAGCGTGCCGGAAGGGCACCAAGGTTGCGCGCGGAGATGTCTTCCTCCAGTGCGAAAAGCGCGATGTTATCTGGCATCAACTCCAGTGCCTGACACTGAGCCGTGCCGTTTTGCAGGGCGTACACGGCGTCGCCGCAGAGCAACAGCGCATCATCAACTGAGAGCAGTCGCAGGCAGCTGACCAGGCGGTCATCGGAAAAAGGCGAATGTGAAAGCAGGTGCAAGGTTGCCATCAGAGCGTAATCACATGGTCGTAGCGGTTGATAAGAGCGCCGAGGCCAGCGTCATCCAGCAGCTCAACCGGAAGAGACAGCTGTGCATCATCCAGGCCGCGCTCGCTGAGGCTGCGTTTGGCTGCATACAGCGACTCGATACCGAACATCGGCAACGCCTGCAAGTTTGCAGTCAAATCCTTCTGCTCAAGCCGTGCAGCTTGTTGTGCAGACACCAGCTGAAACACACCGTCATCCAGAAACAGCAGGGCGAGCGGCAGCTCAAACGCACCTCCTGCCAGGACGATATCCAGCGCCTCGCGCGCAGACGGACCACACCACGGCGAGTGGCGAGTGATGATGAGCATCGAGCGAGCCATCAATGACCTCCGAAACACACCAGGCGGTCGGCCTGCTGGCTGGCTTCGTGTAGTTGACCTAGACCGGACAGCTCCCACCCAGCAGCCAGGTTTGCCGCCGGACGCTGATAACGTTTTGCTTCCTGTTGATCCAGCACACCGCGGCGCAGGCCGGCGGCAATGCAGACGACACCATCCAGCCGGTGGCGAGTGATGAACTGGTTCCACTGTTCGCTCACGTTTAGCTCGTCCTGTGCAGCGACAATGTTGGCCGAGGCGCTATGCACGCCGTCCTGATAGAGGAACAGCCGGACAATCTCGTGTCCACCCGCCAGCGCTGCTTCTGCAAAACGCAATGCGCGCCGTGCAGCAGGAGAGTGCGGAGGTGAAAACAGAGCGATTGCGAATTTCATGGGCCACCAGTTTCAGTACTGGCGGACATGATACGCGAGCTTTGGAAACGAAAAAGCCCGCCGAAGCGGGCTCATTCTAAGCGCGGCTGTTAGTCGTCGCCGCCCATGATGCCCATCAGTTGCAGAAGGCTGATGAACAGGTTGTACAGCGAAACGTACAGGCCGATGGTGGCCATGATGTAGTTGCGCTCGCCGCCATGAATGATGGCGCTGGTCTGGTAAAGGATGCAGACCGAGGAGAACAGCACGAAGCCGGCGCTGATCGCCAGTTGCAGGCCGCTGATCTCGAAGAAGAAACCAGCAACCATTGCGCCCAGCAGGACAAAGAAACCAGCGGTAATAAAGCCGCTAAGGAAGCTCATGTCCTTACGCGTAATCAGCACGAACGCTGACAGCCCGAAGAACACCAGAGCGGTCATCGACAGCGCCGATGCAATCAGCTCACCGCCATTGGCGGTGCCCAGGTACATGTTGAGGATCGGCCCCAGCGTGTAACCCATGAAACCGGTCAAGGCGAAGGTAGAGAGCAGACCCCACGCGGAATTGCGAAGTTTGACCGTTAGGAAGAACAGGCCATAGAAACCGACCAGCACCACAAAGATGTTTGGATAGGCCGCGTTGGCTTGCATCGCCATGTAGGCGACAAAGGCGCTGAAGCCCAGTGTGATGGCCAGAAGGCCATAGGTGTTGCGCAGAACGCGGCTGACTTCCTTCTGTTCAACCTGCGTGTGCGTAGATGCGTACTGTTGCCTAAGCATGGCGACACTCCTTCAAATGGATTCAGCCTGGAACAAACTGCCACGGATCATAACAGAGCTTTTGTTTCGTCCTAACAACAGTGTTTGACAGACTGTTTCGTTCGGGTACTATGGCGCCCGCTCTCTGCGGAGGAGTGGCAGAGCGGTTGAATGCAACGGTCTTGAAAACCGTCGAAGGGGAAACTCTTCCGTGAGTTCGAATCTCACCTCCTCCGCCATATCAAAAAAAGGCCCCGAATCTCGGGGCCTTTTTCGTTTCTGCTCACAATCGCTTGACGGACCGAGTGGGTTGCGTCGTTCTCCGCAGACTCTGGTTCAACCATGCCAGACACAGGTTCGCGGCGACCAGACACCCATCGACGTCGGCATGTGTTTCAGTAATGAACCGATGATCTGCGTGCCCGGTGAGTTCGGCATTCGCCTAGAGGACCACTTCTACATGGACGAGAGTGGGCCGCGCTGGTTCACCGAGCCGAGCCACAGCATTGATGACCCCTTCGGCCTCGCTCGTTGAGCGGCCGCGCGGTGCGGCTAACTGCACCGTTAAACAAGAAGCTGACTGTGCTTATTCTCCGGTGCGTGGGTTATCTAGAATCATGGGTCAAGCCTTTCACCCGGATCTCGTCTCATGTCTTCGCGCCGCTTCCCGCTGCTGCTCGTGGGCGCTTTTCTCGCCCTGTATCTGATCTGGGGTTCGACCTATTTCGTGATCAGGGTTGGCGTCCAGTCATGGCCGCCGATGCTGCTGGCCGGGTTGCGCTTTGTCATTGCTGGCAGCCTGATGTTTGCCTGGCTGCGCTGGCGCGGTGTGCCGCTACCCACCGCGCGCGAATGGCGGTCTTGCGCGGTTGTAGGTTTTCTTCTGCTCAGCTGCGGTAACGGTGGTGTCACCATCGCCGAACATCTCGGCGTGGCGTCTGCAGTTGCGGCACTGGCGATTGCTACGGTTCCGCTGTTCGCGTTGCTGTTCGGCTTGATCTGGGGGCAGCGGACGACCGGGTTGGAGTGGGGCGGCATTCTTCTGGGGCTGATCGGCATCGGTTTGCTCAATCTGGGACACAACCTGCAGGCCAGTCCGCTTGGCGCAGTGATAGTGCTAATGGCGGCAGCGAGCTGGGCGTTCGGCTCGATGTGGAGCAGGCATCTCAGTTTGCCGAACGGTGCGATGGCGAGCGCCGCGCAAATGCTGATCGGTGGCGCTGTGTTGCTGTTCGGTAGCGCGGTCAGCGGAGAACGCTTGCAGCAGATGCCGGATATGGCCGGTTGGCTTGCCCTGGTCTACCTCACGTTGCTCGGCTCGATCGTAGCGTTCAGCGCGTATCTCTATCTGCTCAAACATGTAAGGCCAGCGGCGGCAACCAGCTATGCCTACGTGAACCCAGTGGTCGCCGTGCTGCTGGGTATTACCTTTGCCGGTGAGCGAATCGGTGTCGAAGAATGGTTGGCGATGACGGTAATCGTAAGCGCGGTGGTGCTGATCGGACTGCCTCAGTGGCGCCGACCAAAAGTCGCTGTTGCGCCAAGCAATACCTAGATCGCTCGAACCGTCGGCCTTACGGAGGTTGTATGATGACTGCCTCTTGGGCAAGATCAAACTGCTCGCTTGGCGGTCTGAGCCCTTGGCAACCGGGACCCAGCATCCTGCGCTGGGGCTGCCCGGCTTGGCATGGTCATATCCCATTGTTCATCCACGACAGGCGCTCCGATGCCCGCTGCGAAACAACCCGCTTCCAACGACACTCTTTTCATTCTGTCGCTGGTGGTTTTCAACTTCATCTCGTTCATTTCCATTGGTATTCCGCTGGCGTCATTGCCTGGCTATATCCATGAAAACTTGGGATTCAGCACCGCCGTCGCGGGCATCGTGATCGGTGCGCAATACCTCACCACATTATTGTGCCGCCCTTTGGCGGGGCGGCTGGCGGACGAGCGGGGCGCTAAGAAAACCGTTTTGATCGGCATGACGTCTGGGTTGATCAGCGGACTGCTGCTGCTCGCGTCAGCGCTATTGGAAGCCTGGCCGATGGCGAGCATTGCGGTGATGATCGGGAGCCGGTTGATTCTGGGCTTCGCGCAAAGCCTGATCGGCATTTCCGCCATCAGCTGGGGCATCAGCCGGCTGGGTGCAGAAAGCACGGCGCGAATGATTTCCTGGAACGGTGTTGCGGCGTATGGCGGCGTAGGCATCGGCGCGCCGCTAGGCGTGTTTCTGTCGCAGTCATTAGGCTTATGGTCACTGGGTGTGGTGACGATGCTCCTCGCCTCGACCGGCCTGGCACTGGCCTGGCGGCGCGGCGATGCTCCGCTGAATCCCGGCAAGCGGCTGCCGTTCGGCAAAGTGCTGTGGAAGGTTGCACCGCCCGGACTCAGCCTGGCATTGGCGACCATCGGTTACGGCACGCTGACCGCGTTTATCGCGTTGTATTACAACGCGCGCGGCTGGGATGGCGCGGCCTGGTGCCTCACCGCCTTTGCGTTTGCCTTTATCGGGACGCGTTTGTTGTTGCCCAACCTGATCAACCGAGTCGGCGGTTATTCGGTGGCGATGGTATGTCTGGTGGTGGAAATCTTAGGGCTGTTGCTGCTCTGGCTGGCCGAGGCCCCGAGCTTTGCCTTGGCAGGCTCGGCACTGACCGGCTGCGGCTTGTCGCTGCTGTATCCAGCTCTGGGCGTCGGTGTGGTGTCACGCGTAGGAGTCGCTAACCGCAGCTCCGGTCTCAGCGTTTTCGCGATGTTTTTCGACCTGTCGCTGGGTTTGTCCGGTGCCATTATGGGTGCGCTTGCCGCCTATATCGGAATGCAAAGCATCTTCCTGGGAGCGGCCTTCATGGCCGTGGCTGGGCTGTCGATTGTCTGGTTGTTGTTGCGGCAGGAACGTGGCACCGAAGCCTGATCCAGCCATGGCGGGTGGGCCCGCCTGACCGATACCCATGCTGGCTCATTGGCTTTGCGCGCACATGCCGAGATCCAGCGAAGCGCGCCTTGCCAGTGCCGCCGCGCTGGGGCGGTAGTCGCGCTTGCTACGGTGCAGCTGCTTCCAGAGTTCCAGCGGCTGTTTGGTGCTGAGGTCGGATTGCTTGACCAGGTTTTCCAGCGTTTTGTTGCTCATGTGGCCTCCAATGTCTCGGTAGAGTGGTTGGTGGTCCTGAATAAAGTCGCGTCCTTGCGCCAGCCTTCCCGGCTTTCCATGGCTCCGAGACTGCCCTGATTCGGTTACAGGTTGTTGACAACGCATGTCTGTTTAATTGGGCTGACGAGCGGTATTTCCCCGCTACTAAGTTGTCCTCGTATATGTCTGGTGTGGGGCCTTAATTGCTATAGCGCTGCAACTAGGGCGGGAGAGGTGTTTGGCGTTCCGTTGCTATCTAAATGCAATTACCTGCATTCAGGTTTTGCGTTTGTAATAGCGAGTTGAAACGCTAAGCCGCTCATCGAAATAGGGATTTCTCGGTAGAACTTAGGCCCTGGTTCTACCCTCCAAAATAGTGAGGCGACTGCAGAGCGGTCGCTGTTCTCAAGCATCACCAAGTAACTGGAGTAATCTCATGTCGAACGATAAGAGCGGAAATCCGGGTAACTTTTCAAACGATCGCGAGAAGGCCTCAGAAGCCGGGCAGAAAGGCGGCCAGGGCAGCGGCGGTAACTTCGCTAATGACCGCGAAAAAGCCTCTGATACCGGACAGAAAGGTGGCCAGAAGAACAGCGGCGGAAACTTTGCCAACGACCGTGAGAAGGCGTCCGAGGCTGGCCAGAAAGGTGGTCAGAACAGCCACGGAGGTGGCCGTAATTCGTAATACGTTTATGCTTAGTTGCTAACCTTCGCCAATATAAACGGAACTTGCTTTGCAAGTTCCGTTTTTTATTTTTTCGGTTAATGGGCTTGGCGAATCATGTATAAGCGCAAGGCATGACAGTTGTACAGGTTCTGTAAAACTTGTATTGCTGAGTTGTTAATCGTTGCTTCGTTGCCAACATAAAATGCTGCAGTCCATCAAGGCTATAGTTAGCGAAGCGGGTAAGACCCCTGCGGGAGCTTGCCGCATCTTCAGAAAGCTGCGATCAGGAGGAGCACATGAGTGAGGCCAACGACCATGGTTGCCTTGAACAAGTGATCGACGGTGTCGTCGAGTTGGGAGATGACCAGCCCAAGGTATCGGTTGGTGACATTCAGAAGAAAGTCGGCCAGCGCAGCTTCGGGCCCTTCCTGTTCGTTCCTGCAATCATCGAGATCAGTCCGGTCGGAGGCATTCCCGGGGTGCCAAGCATGCTGGCACTGATCGTTGCGCTGTTTGCCTTCCAGCTGCTATTCGGTCGACATCATTTCTGGATGCCCGGGTTTCTAGCGCATCGCTCCGTCAGCGGACAGAAGCTTGAGAAAGGCCTGAATAAAATTCGTCCGGTGGTGCGCTGGCTCGACAAGGTAAGCAATAAGCGGTTGGGCTGGGCCACGAGCAAAGGCTTTCTGCGATTTATCGCAATGCTGTGCATTGTGCTAGCAACCTCGGTGCCACCGCTGGAATTGCTGCCATTTGCCTCGACGGCTCCATTCGCGGCGATTGGTCTGTTCGGCCTTGGCATCACCACCCAGGACGGCGCAGCCATCGTGTTGGGACTGATCCTTGCCGTTGGCGCCTTTGTCTTCGCGGGTATGGGCCTGATTGGGTAATCGGCTCGTCCCCAGGGCACGGTTCTTCATACCTGGCTCAGTCCGACTCGTCGTGTAGACGAGCACTGCCTGGCGGTGCCGCGCCGTGATGGCTCGCATATAGACGTGATAGCGGCGCCGCGGATACGCCATGAATCATGATTGAGGCGAATATCAGCGCGCTTGCCGCATGCCAATAGAGCGGATCGTCAAGCTGGCTGTGAGCGAGCGCGGAATAGTAGATCGCGGCGATACCCAGCGGGCCGAACCAGCCGAGGTAGAGCGAGTCCCGTAAGTTGAGTGAATTGCGCCAGATGGCGGAAAGCAACATCACTACTGGTGGTCGACGCAACAGCAATATCAGCACCGCAAGTGCCACCAGCGGCCACCCCAGCGTGGCCCACTCGCGCAACGGCAGGGCGATACCGAAAATCACAAACATCGGCAGTGTGAAAAGCTTGGCCACCGCCTCCTGGATGTTCTCTTCCTCCTGCTCCTCGTACCTCTCGCTGAAGAGGTTGAACGCCAAGCCTGCCGCGAATACCGCCAGCACGCCATCCGTCGCTAGCAGTTTGGCGAGCCCGAGTGTGAGTAGCGAGAACGCCACGGTGTAACCCAGCAGCGAGGAACTGGCGACCAGCTTCTTGCGCTCGGATAGAGCCAGCAGTTTGGCTGCTGCAAGCCCTACCACTGAACCCAGGAGCGCGGCGCCACCGATGCCGATCAGCACCGACTCGATGAGCCAGCGCGACCAGGCCTGATCTGGCGCATGGCTGAGCATCAGGATCGGTAGCATGACGAAGGCGTAGGCGAGGCCGTCGTTGGCACCAGATTCCGCCGAGAGGGTGTCGCGCAGGCGCAAGGGGAGATGTTCCTTGGCGAACTTGCCCGTCACGATCGAGCTTGCAACAACCGGATCGGTGGGGGTGACTACTGCACCCAGCAGCAAGGCGGCCCATAGCGACAAGCCGAGCAGCCAGCCGGCCAATAACGACGACACCAGCCACATGCCGAGCATGACAAAGGTCAACAGGAGCATGATCGGCTTGAGCATGGCCTTCAGCGCCGCGGGCTGCAGGCGCAGTGCAACGCCCATCAGTCCAATCGCCAGCGTCAGCCGAGCCGCCTGCTCGAGAATGCTGAACGTATCACCCCAGCGTGCAAGGTCGAGCCAACTCAGGCCGTAGGGCCCAACGGCAACGCCGACCAGCACTGCCAGCGCCGGCTCGGATACAGGGCTGCGCTTGATCAGCGCCGACAGCAAGGCAATACAGACGGCAACGCCGCCCATGAGGGCGAGTGCAATGTTCAGCTGGGTCATGAAGGCTCCGTATTCGCGATACCTCCATTGCGAACGGTGCCGGTAACAAAATGTTCCCGCTAGCTGCCGGCGCGTTTCATACAGGCCAGATGGCGGTCGTTGACCCTATTGGCAAACCAGGCAGTCGTCAGGTTGCGAGTGATTTTCGGGCTTTCCAGGCGAATGCCGGGAAGCACGGCGCGGGGAAGGGGCTTTCCGGCGCGTTTTTCGGCTAGTGCGAACACTCGTTCATACAAGATGGTTTTCTCGAATCCGTGTGTGTCGCCGCGTTCAAGGGCGTTGCGGATCGCCGTCTCGCTCATGTCGAGCTTGCCCGCCAGCGAGCGAACCGCACGTTCGGTCTGGCCGGCTTTGCTGCTTCCATGAATGATCAGGTCGCCATCGATGGCCAGCTTGATGCCACTGGCGCGGCTGACTGCAGCCTGAAATGCGGCGTTGCGGCTGGCATACCAGCCGGCGTTGAAGTCTGCGAAGCGGTACAGCGGCTGTGTGTAGCTGGCGGGGTAATCCAACAGATGTGCGATACCGAAGTACATGCCACCGCGGCGCGTGAACACCTCATCTCGAATAGAGCCTTCCCGGCGGTAGGGATAGTCACGTGCGCGGTCTTCAGCGAACGCGATGCTGACTTGCATCGGGCCGCCGGTCTTGACCGGATTCAATGTGCCGAACAATTGCTTGCCGAGCGGCATGATCCCGAGGAAATCGTCAAAGATCGCGCTTAGCTGTTCTTCAGTGCGCACCGCTGCAAGGCGCTGGCTGTATGTCTTGCCGTTGGGTGATTGAACGTCCAGAGCCGCGTCGACAATGAAGCGGGGGACATGCAATCGGGACGCGCGGCGGTAGATCTCTTCACGGGCGATTTTGGCCAGGCCCGGGACCGGTGGCGTCGCCTGGAAAGTGGATTCCTGCACCGTCACGGCCAGGACAGCGCAGAGGTTTTCATTGGTCGGTGGGATCGCCAACGCATCGAAGGCAGCGTAGATGTCGGTAGCCCAGCCCTGGCGATTCGGGATGGTGCTGGGGATCAGCCGAGCGATCTTGGCGCGGACTTCGTCCGGACGAGGCGCTGGGATCTCAGGTTTTTGCGTGCCGCAGCCGGCCAGGCCAGCCAGCAAGGCGCCCGCCGCAGTAATGGCGAGCCGGCGCTTGGCCCAGGTAGAAAGGGTCGAGGTAGGCGCGTGCGAGTCGGCAATCGAGGCCGGCCGCTTGGAGAGCAGAAAAATCATGCGGTCCCGTCTGAATACGTGGTGCAGGTTCGGACAGTAAAACAGACGCAGCCGTTCTGCCGCAGCTGATGCGATTGCTGGTGAACTTGAGTGGTGCGTGCTGTCCGAAACCAGACGAGCCCCCGGCGTGCCGGTGGCGCCAACCTGAGACGAGCACCTTACCTCATGAGCGAATCGCACTTCGACGTTCGGCGACTCGAACGCTACGACAGCACCACCCGTGAATACATGCTGGCCATCATCACAGATGAGGACCACGCCTCCCAGGTTGAACTGGACTGCGGCCAGATCGGCTGGCAATCGACCCTGCGCCATGATCGGTTGCACCGTGACATCGACCCGCAGACGGGCAAGCCACACTACCGATTCGAGGATATCCCGGAGCAAGAGGGTGGTGAGTTCCAGCTGGTAAGCCTCATCGCCGAGGGCGGTCGTGGCGCCGAGTTTTCCGAGCTGGCCATGTTCGGCAAACGCTTGGTGACCTTCGACGACCGCACCGGATTGGTCTGTGAAATACGCGACCAGAATCAGTTGGTGCCCCGAAACATTCTCATGACCGGCAGCGGCGACGAGGCCTTCAAGGGCTTCAAGGCGGAGTGGGCAACGCTCTACAACGATCAGCTGGTCGTCGGGAGCCACGGCAAGAACGCCGCCGAGGAGTGGATAAAGCTGCTTGACCGGCATTACGCCGTGCAGAGCGTGGACTGGTCGGGTCGCTATCAACGCATCCGCGATGCGCTCGGCGTCGGGCCAGACGGCTATGTGATTCATGAGGCGGCTGAATGGCATCCTTTTCGCCGCGAATGGCTGTTCTTTCCGCGCAAAATCTCGACTGAGCCCTTCGACGAGGCAGTAGATGGGCGGGAGCGCGGGGCCAATACATTGATTATTGCCAATGAGGATTTCAGCCAGATCCGAACCCTGGAAGTTGGTCAGCGTATTCCTGAACGGGGCATCTCCTCGTTCAAGATCCTGCCGGGCCATCCCAACGAATGCATTGGCCTGAAAAGCGTCGAAATCGGTGATCGAACCGAGAGCTATCTGTTCTGCTTCAACCTCGACGGGGAGGTGCTTCTGGACGATATCTTCATCGGTGATTACAAATGCGAGGGTCTGGAAATTCTTTGATGACCGTTCTTGTTGCCTAGACGATCATTGCTCGCCATGCCGAAACACAGTGGGTTGCCCAACACTGGCGCGGTTTTCGGCTACGCTGAGGCTCCCTGGTGTCGTTACAGACTCGAACATGCATCAGCACATCCCCGCGCAATCTCGTTCAGCTTCCGGGTCCAGCTTCTGGCGCGACGCGGCGCTGCCGTTCATCGAGTCGCGCAGCGTGGAAGATGGTCGCCGCGTCTGTTATGCACGGCACAGTCACGAAACCTTTTCCATCGGCTTGATCGACCGCGGCGCCAGTGCCTATATCAACGGCGATCATCAGTGCCGCATCGAGGCCGGCACGCTGGTACTGATGAACCCCGGCGACGTGCATGCCTGCAATCCGATCCAGAACCAGCCGTGGGCGTATCGCATGCTCTACGTCGAGACCCGATGGTTGAGCGAACTGCAGGACGGCTTGGGCATGGATGGCATGGATTTTCGCCGCTTCGCCCCGATAATGACCCGCGACCCGCTGCTGCAGGCTGGTTTTCGCCGTTTTCATGCGGTACTCATCGACGACAACGCCGACTTGCTGCAAAAGGAGACGGGCGCCGTAGCGTTCTTCTCCCAGCTGCACGAGCGATTGGGACTCGACGTTGAGGTTCCAGTGAGCGATCTAAAGCTGCAGCGCGCCGCTGAATACATTGCGGACAATTATCAGCGCTCCCTCAAGCTGGACGAGATCAGCCTGATTGCGGGCGTCTCACCGTCGAGTCTCATCCGCGCTTTCAAAAAGCATTTCGGGATGACCCCTCATGCGTATCTGACCAACCGGCGCGTGCAGTTCGCGCGCGCCGAACTGCGGCGCGGCCGGCCTATCTCGGATGTGGCGCTGGCTGCGGGGTTTGCCGACCAGGCGCACCTGCAGCGCGCCTTCAAGCAACTGCTGGCCGCCACGCCCGGGCACTATCGAACAGGGGGCCAAAACGTGCACCACAACATCCGTCAGGTCAGCAGCAAGTAAGTCGCGCAGGCGGTCAGTAGCGCTGCCATCAGCCGATTGAACAGCCGTACTCGTGCGGGCTCGTTAAGGTAATGCCGCAGGAAGGTGCCGGCATACGCCCAGCAGGCTACTGAGGCGTAGCAAATCACGAAATAGACCGCGGCGAATCGCCATACCGAAGGCGCATCGCCGGCCGCAGCGAACAAGCCCATTCCCGCGACCGAAGCCAGCCAGGCCTTGGGATTGAGCCACTGCATTGCTGCGCCATACAGCATGGTCGGCGGCACCACAGGTTTGTCTGCATTCAGACGACCGTCATCCGCCGCCAGCCGAAACGCCATGTACAGCAGAAAAGCCACGCCAGCCAGCCTGATCGATTCCGTCAGCCAGGGCCAATGATCGAGCGCTTGGTTCAGGCCCAGCCCGATCAGCAACAGCAACAGCGTGAAGCCAAGGGTCGCGCCGCTGACGTGGCGCATGGCTGGGCGCAAGCCGAACTGCGCGCCAGCGCTGAGCGCAACGATATTGACCGGGCCGGGTGATATCGAGGACGCCAGCGCGAAGGCGGCCATAGACAGCAAAAGACTCATCGAAAACTCCTGAACGTACGCTTGAACACCAGCGCGACAATAGGAGCGGACACAGCCGTCGTATTGAAGAAAATGCGCGTTGTACGGTTTACCAACGCAACAGCCGTGGGCCGAGTAGGGCGCCGACGGCGGTGGGGATGAGCATGCCAAGCACATACCAGACGGCCCAGAAAGCGACACTCATCTCCGGGCAATGCAGGCTGTAGGCAAGCGTTGCCATCGAGCCGGCCAGCAACCCCCCAGCTGCGCCGGCGAGACGCAGCCGGGTCGGCGCAAAACCACGGATCGCCCAGAACACGCAGGCGAACGTGGGAATCGACAGCAGCGCAATGTTTAGCGGACAGACTCGCCAGGTTTCACCGAATATCAGTGCCCAACGGATGTTGGCCGAGACGCTGAGCAACAGGCCCAACGCTGCCAGCCAAACTGCTATCACCGGCAATGCGACTGTGGCCCAGCCGTTACCAATAGGCGCTCCTGGTCTGGCGAGCCGCGTAGTTACCAGCAAAGCGCCGGCGAGCAGGCTTGCCGGTAGCGCCAGCTTGGCCCAGAACAGCGGTGTCGTCGCGACTTGGCCGATGTCCGGGCGAATACCGAAGACCGTCAGTAACAGCAGCAATGCCAGCACCAGGCCAATGACCAAGGCGGTCCCAAAGCGTCGCGCGACGATCTGCCGATCCACGGGCGGTGCGTGGTTGGCGAGCATGTTGATCAGCTCGTCGGTCTTCATCGATGTCCTCCAATCAGGGCGGCCAGCGCTTTCAGGCCACGGTGAACGCCCACTTTGACCGCTGATGCCGAAAGCCCGGTGCGTCGAGCGGTTTCTTCCACCGAAAGCCCCTGCAATTTGACGTGAAGAATGGGCAAGCGTTGCTTGTCCGGGAGTTGTTCGAGCAGTCGGGCCAGGTCCCGCTGCGCTTGCTGCGCCTGGTGATCTTCGTCGGCCAGCAGCTCTGCCTGGTCGCTCAATGAATCGTTCAAGGCATCGTGCCTTGCATGGGCTCGAAAATGGTCCATCAGTTTGTAACGCGCTATCGCCTGTACCCAGGCGGTCACCGGTTGCTCGCGGCGATAGGTATGCCGGGCGTTGTGCACCGCCAGCAGGGCTTCCTGCAACAGGTCTTCGACCTCGGGCGATTGCAGTCGGCGCCTGAGGAAGCTTCGCAGATGCGCGCCGAGCAGCGTCAAGAATTGCCGATAGGCCTCCTCGTCGCCGTCCAGCCCCAGCAGTAATAGCTGTTGCAGGTGGGCTTCGCGTGCCTTGAGCGCCTCATGACTGGTAGTTCGTTGCATCGGTCGCTCTGGTTACACGGAAGGAAAAAAACGATGCTGTGCGCCCGTTGCATCCAACCCACGACAGGGTGGCGGCGTGCCGCTACGGTAGGACGAGATGGAAGAAATCTCAAAAATATATTTCTTGCTCCCGCTGTAACCGAGCGACCGAACAGGGCGAATTACTGGTCGAGCTGCCAGTAAACCACTGTCAGCCACACAGCCTGGAGAAACATCAAATGAATAATCTCGCCCTTGCTGCAGCAGCCGTTGCCCTTGCATCCATCGCCGCCGGCGCCACGGCTGCTGAAAAAACCGAAGGCGCCATGGAGAAATGCTACGGCGTCGCGCTCGCCGGCCAAAACGATTGTAAAGCTGGTGCCGGCACCAGCTGCGCCGGCACCTCGAAAGTGGATTACCAGGGCAATGCCTGGAAAAAAGTACCGGCCGGTACTTGCACTGAAATCAAGACGCCCGAAGGCATGGGCTCGCTGACGCCGATCGAGTCCTGACAGGAGCCGCCGCATGAGCATGTCAGTTCTGGGAGCAGGTCTTAGCTTGAAGCCCGAGCATTACGAGCCGGCGTACGACTGTGCCGCGCCGGGCCTCTGGTTCGAAGTGCATCCGGAAAACTACATGCTCGGCGGCGGCCCCCGTCTGGCCTGGCTGGACGCCATCGGCGAGCGTCATCCGCTTTCGTTGCATGGCGTATCGCTGTCACTGGCTGCCGATTGCCCGCCGGACGAATCCCATCTGCAAGGCCTCAGGTCATTGATCGAGCGGGTTCGGCCGGCACTGGTTTCCGAACACCTGGCCTGGTCTGCCTGGCGAGGTCAGTACAACCCCGACCTGTTGCCTTTTCCGCGAACCGAGGCGGCTCTGGCTCGAATCGTCGATAACATCCAGCGCACCCAGGAGGTGCTGGGTCGGCAGATCGCAGTGGAAAACCCCAGCCACTACCTGCGCCTCGAGGGACATGAGTGGGATGAAATCGAGTTTCTGGCTGAGCTGGCCCGTCGCAGCGGCTGCGGCCTGTTGCTGGACGTCAATAACGTACACGTCAGCGCTCACAATCTCGGCTTCGATGCTGCTGCATATATCGATCGTTTTCCCGCTGAAGCTGTACTGGAGGTGCATCTGGCCGGGCATAGGCAGGACAGCTCCGCGCATTCAGGACTGTTGATCGATTCGCACGACGCGCCGATAGCGGCCGCCGTCTGGTCGCTCTATGACCGATTAATCGAGCGTATCGGCACACGACCCACATTGATCGAACGTGATGACCAGCTGCCAACCTTCGCCGAGCTGCTGATCGAGCGCGACCATGCGCAGCGGCTGCTTGAGAAAAGGGGGCGACATGACGCTCACGCTCGCTGATTTTCAGGATGGCTTGGCTGAAGCGCTATGGACCGACGAACCCATGGGCCCTGGTCCTTCTGCTGCCAATCCCCCCACTGATTGGCTGGCGAGGCTGGCGGCGCAACCAGGGTTCGCGGTCTACCGCAACACCGTGCTGAAGGGGTGCGTCGATGCGCTGCGGGCGAACTTCCCGACGGTCGAACGACTGGTGGGTGCCGAGTGGATGAGTGCGGCAGCGCGCGTGTTTGCACAGCAGTGCCCTCCGACCCAACCGCAGTTGGTTCGCTATGGCGAGCGCTTTGCAGACTTTCTTGAACGATTCGAACCTGCCCGCGACTTGCCTTACCTCGCCGAGGTCGCGCGCCTCGATCAGCTGTGGCTTTTAGCCTTTGCCGCTCCGGAACACCCCCGCCTTGAATTGCATACGCTGAGTTCGATGGCGCCGGCGCAACTCGCCGAACTGCGTCTGCGACCCAGCGCAGCGGCGCACTGGCACTGGTCCGGTATGCCGGCCTTCACCCTGTGGCGTTGCAACCGCGAACGCGCCGAGCTGCCCGATCCGCTGCTCTGGCAGGGCGAGGGCACATTGCTCTGCAGGCGAGACAACCGGGTCGTCTGGCAGCCCCTGAGTCTTGGCGGTTGCGCCTTTCTCGACGCCTGTGCCGATGGCCATACCCTTGCCAGCGCATCGGATCTCGCGCTCGAGTCCCAGCCCGCGCTGGATTTCAACGCTTTGCTGGCGGGTCTGTTTGCAGCCCAGCTCTTCCCCGCCGAGTGATAACCCACTGGAGTAACCGACATGCACACCTTGCACAGGAACCCAGCGAGCCCGACATCGAGCCCGTTGCAGCACTGGAATCGACTCGCCTTATGGCTGCAGCACCACGTCAGCGAGTCGACGTTGAGCCTGGTGGCGCGGCTGGCCATCGCCGCGGTGTTCTTCTATTCGGGGCGAACCAAGGTCAGCGGATTTCTCACGATCAAACCCAGCACCTTCAACCTGTTTGAAACCGAGTACGCGCTTCCGCTGTTGTCGCCTCAGCTGGCAGCGCATCTGGCCACTTATGCCGAGCATCTGTTCCCGCTTCTGCTGGTAATCGGGCTCTTAACGCGGCTATCAGCCTTGGCCCTGCTGGGCATGACGCTGGTGATCCAGCTTTTCGTATACCCCGATGCCTGGCCCACGCACCTGACCTGGATCGGGCTGATGGTGCTTGTTATCGGACGCGGTGCGGGGCAGTGGTCAGCAGACCGGATGTTGGGCATTCGCTGAGGCGGCGTGGTTGAACGGTCGCTTTAGCGTTGCAGGCTAAACTCAACGCTGCCTGTGCAGTCCAAGCGGCTGTCTCCAAACCGGAGTCGCCGCGCCTTTCTGCGCATCAATCACGGAGATTCGATGGCCTCTATCGACTTGCTGATCAGCGACTGTGACGGCGTCATCGTCGACAGCGAAATCATCAGCCACCGCGTGCTCTTCGAAGCGCTGAGCCTGCATGTTCCGGCCGAGCAACTGCATGCCGCTTTGGAGGGCACTTTCGGTCTGACCGTCCCTAGCATCATCGATCTGATCGAAAAGCGCTTCGGCCTGGCCATGCCGGAAACCTTCGATGCCGATCTGCGTCGGCAGAGCGAGAAGGTCGTGGCGGAAGAAGTGCAGGCAATTCCCGGCGTGCGCGAGGCGCTGCTGGCGATCAAGCTGCCGTTGGCGGTGGCGTCGAACAGCCGTTTACATAATGTTGAATCATCCTTGCAGCGTGCGGGCCTGGTCGAGCGGGTGGCTGGCAACATCTTCTGTGCTGAAATGGTTCGCTCGCCCAAACCGGCGCCCGACGTCTATCTGCTGGCGGCCGAACGCATGGGCGTCGCGCCTGGCCATTGTCTTGTCGTCGAAGACAGCCCTACCGGCGTGCTGGCGGCACGAACAGCCGGGATGCAGGTAATCGGCTTCACCGGTGCCAGCCATATCCCCGCCGGGCATGACCAGGCGCTGCGGGAGTTGGGCGTGGCCGCCGTGATCAATGACATGCGTGACCTGCCAGCGGCAGTCGAGGCATTGGCCCGCTAACAACTGTTGAACGAGACTGCACGAAGAAACCGCGGATCCCACGCAACGGTCCTTCAGTACGCTTGTCTGTACTGAAACGAATGGAGTGTGAGTACCAAATGGTCGAGCGTTGGAAGTGGTTTGTAATCCGCATCAGTAAGCGACCCTGGTTCCGGGCCAGCCTGTATTCGGTGTTGGGAATAGCCACTGCACTGGTAGCACTGGTGGTGGCTCCCTACATCCCGGATGATCTATCAACGAAGATTGGTTCCGATGCCGTCGACAACATCCTGGGTGTACTGGCGTCCAGCATGCTGGCGGTCACCACCTTTTCCCTAAGCATCATGGTGGCGGCTTATGGCTCAGCGACGAACAATGTCACGCCACGTGCCATTTCTCTGCTGGTAGAGGACCCCACGACGCAGAACACGCTCTCCACTTTTATTGGTTCATTCATTTTCAGTCTGGTCGGCATCATCGCCTTGAGCACCGGCCTATACGGTGATAACGGCCGCGTGGTGCTGTTCGCCGCGACGATCGTCGTGGTCGCCCTGGTGCTTTACGCGCTGTTGCGTTGGATCGATCAGTTATCCGGGCTTGGCCGAGTCGCCGAAACGACGGCCCGAGTCGAGAAGGCCGCCACCCAGGCGCTGTGCCAGCGGATGGAACAGCCGTTTCTGGGCGGTCGCCCACTAGACGTCGATCCCAAAGCCCTGCCGGGCGCACGCCCGTTGTTCTCGAACAAGATCGGCTTCGTCCAGCATATCGACATGCCTGCGCTGGGCGAGCTGACCGAGACGGAGGGTTGTGCGGTCTACATCTGTGTACTTCCGGGCATCTTTGTGGAGCCCTCGCAGCCAATCGCCTGGTCGGTGGGGATCGATAAAGACTGCGACGATGCGCTGCGCGATGCGTTTGTGATCGGCGCGCAGCGGACCTTCGACCGAGACCCCCGCTACGGCGTCATAGTGATGGCCGAGGTCGCCTCGCGTGCACTGTCGCCTGGAATCAACGATCAAGGCACCGCCGTTGATGTGATTGGCCGAGGCGTTCGCGTACTGTCGCACCTGTCCAGGCCGACGCCGCCGGAAGACCCGAAGTTCGACCGGGTATTCGCGCCGGGGCTGACCGTAGCGGACATGCTCGACGATTTCTTTACGCCTATTGCGCGTGACGGTGCGGCGGTTGTCGAAGTCGGAATTCGCTTGCAGCAGGCATTTGCATCGCTTGCGCGACTTGGCGACGCGGCTATGACGCTTGCAGCGAACCATCATGCCCGGTTGTCGCTCAAACGCGCAGAGGCAGGGTTGTCGCTGCCTGATGACTATCAACGGGTTCGACAGGCAGCGCAGGAGATAGGGCTGCTAGACGTTTCGAGCTAGCGGGGTTACCGACTATCGGAGCGATCGCTCCAGTGAGTGCTGTGTGTAAAACCTTACTTTTCCTTTACGCCCGCTACACACCTAGCTGACTGTCTTACGCGTAAAGTCTGCTTCAGGCTGACGGAACAGCCAGCTCCCTTGGGTGGGTTTGCCGCAGCCCGGCTGTCAGCTTAGAGTCAGCCATTGTGCATGCGGCAACCCGCTGCTTTTTTTGACCAGGATCGGCTGTGGCGCGAGACCGGTCGTTTTTAACCCCATTTTTTCATCGTGGAGAGACCCGTCACTATGATTCTTCGTAGAAACTTCCTGGCTGCCGTGGCCGGCGTGGCGTTGTTTGGACAGACGCTCATTGCCCACGCTGACCTGCCGGACTTCACACCTCTGGTCGAGGATGCTTCGCCCGCAGTGGTGAACATCAGCACCAAGCAGAAGCAGCCGATGCGCGGCAACGCGCAGGCACAGATGCCTGATCTTGAGGGCATCCCGCCTATGTTCCGCGAGTTTTTCGAGCGTGGGATGCCTCAGCAACCCGAGCGTCGTCGTGAAGCTCAATCGCTGGGTTCGGGCTTCATCATTTCCGAAGACGGCTATGTTCTGACCAACAACCACGTTGTAGCCGACGCGGACGAGATCATGGTTCGCCTGCCGGATCGCAGCGAGATGCAAGCCAAGCTGGTGGGTGCTGACCCGCGCAGCGACGTGGCCTTGCTGAAAATCGAAGGTGACGGCCTGCCGACCGTCAAGATTGGAAGCTCCGAAGAGCTGAAAGCAGGGGAGTGGGTGGTCGCGATTGGCTCGCCCTTCGGGTTCGACCATACGGTGACTGCTGGCGTGGTCAGCGCCAAAGGTCGCAGCCTGCCGAACGAGAGCTACGTGCCTTTCATCCAGACCGACGTGGCAATCAACCCAGGTAACTCCGGCGGCCCGCTGTTCAACCTTGAAGGCGAAGTTGTAGGCATCAACTCGCAGATCTTCACCCGTTCCGGTGGGTTCATGGGGCTGTCGTTTGCGATCCCGATCGATGTTGCCATGGACGTGGCCAATCAGCTGCGCGATGACGGCAAGGTCAGTCGCGGTTGGCTTGGCGTAGTCATCCAGGAAGTGAACAAGGATCTGGCCGAGTCGTTCGGGCTTGATCGTCCCGCTGGTGCGCTCGTTGCGCAGGTGATGGATGGTGGACCTGCAGCGAAGGGCGGACTGAAAGTAGGCGACGTGATCCTGAGCGTCGACGGCAAGTCGATCGATATGTCCGGTGATCTGCCGCATCTGGTTGGCGCGATGAAACCCGGTAGCAAAGCCAAGCTGGAAGTGGTGCGTGATGGCCAGCGCAAGACGTTGAACATCAGCATCGGTGCGCTGCCGGAAGACGGTGACGTCGTGGCTTTGGCCGATGGCTCGGGTGCCAACACGCAGAGCGCCAATCGCCTCGGCGTTTCGGTCGCCGAACTGACCGATGCGCAGCGTCAGGCGCTGGAGATCTCCGGCGGCGTGGTGATCCGCGACATCAGCCAGGGCCCGGCAGCGATGATCGGCCTGCGCCCGGGTGACGTCATTACGCACCTGAACAACGAAGCGATCGATTCGGTCAAGCAGTTCACTAAGGTGGTCAAGGATCTGCCGAAGAACCGCTCTGTTTCGATGCGGGTACTGCGTGAAGGTCGCGCCAGTTTCATCACCTTCAAGCTGCCCAAGTAAGCGGTCATCAAGCAAGACAAGAAGGCCCGCCATGTGCGGGCCTTCTTGCATTAGAGAGGGATATCAGGGAGTGCAAGGCCAAGCTTCGCGGCGTTGGTCGCGAACTCCCCGGCCCGGTAGTGGCTCCATATGGTTTGAACCACGCTCTGGAGGTTTCCATGAATCCGTCCCTGACGCTGGGATTATTGCTAGTACCTGCGGTGGCCATGGCCGAGCCGCTGCATCTTGAACGTGAGCTGAATGACTTGCGTGTCGATGTCGAGGTCAGTGAGCTGGAGACAGATCCCGGCCCCGGAATCGAGTCCGGGCTAGTTCAGGTTCTGATCACCAATCACGAGCGCTTCAAAGTCGCGTGCCAGCTCCATCCCGGAGAAACCGAAGCCTCGCCTGGCCTGGATAGCACGCCCATCACCATCATCGCGCCGGAAGGGCGCCGTGCGCTCACGATGAGCGGCGAATACGGTGATTCAACATTGAATGCCTTGCTGACCTGCATCCGAGACGAATGACGTCGGGCACTCCAGCTGGGGTACTGCATGCCAGGGCACGCCCAGGGGGTAGATGGAACCTGTTTGGCACCCGGCATTCCAATTCAATGCGCGCCATCTACCGATCGCTTAAGCTAGCGCGCTGCGCGCCACGCTGTACCCGTTTCGGCAGAATATTTCGCGGCTGATCCGTCTAGGCGTCAAAGGACACGATATTTTGAATCACGCACCGGGAGCCAAATCGGGACGGTCGGTACCGTTGCGCAGCCGTCTGTTGACCATCGCACTGGCGGGAATTCTGCCGCTGGCCCTGGTCGCAGGGCTGGGTATGCTCTCGATCGTCTCCGAACAGACAGAGCTGGCCAAGCAGCGCAGCCTTGAAGCGACACGCCTTGCCGCGACCGCCGTGGAAGTAGAGCTGAGCCGGTCGCTCAACGTGCTCCAGGCACTGTCGCAGTCGCCCTTACTGGATAACGGCGATATTGATGGCTTCGCCGATATGGTTCGCCGCGTGTTGCCCTCGGTCCCCAGCTGGTATGCCTTGCTGATCCTGAGTCCGGAAGGCGAGGTGTTAAGGCGAGTATCGCTGCACAATCCTCCAGCTTCCAAAACTATGGCCGAGCGGCGCAGCTTTACCGAGCTGATTCGAACGGGCAAACCGCAGGTCGGGAGCATGAGCCGGGGACCCGGCGGTATCTGGGGTGTCCCTCTGCGAGTGCCGGTCCAGCAAGGCGATGTGGTTCAGTACGTATTGACCGCGGTGCTCAGTCCACAAGCGGTCGCCGATGTGATTGCAAACCGCAGGCTGCCGACCGGTTGGGTCAACACCGTACTGGATTCCAACGGAACGCGTATCGCGCGATCACTGCATCACGAGCAGACGCTGGGCATGCCGGCTTCGGCTACGCTAGCGGCCATGCTGCAGGATAATTCCAGCGAAGAGGGCATCGGCCTCTCTACGACCATGGAAGGCAATTCGGTCTATACCTCGTTCGTGAGATTGCAGCCGTCCGGCTGGGTGGTGGCGACCGGGGTGCCCACCCAGGCTGTCGAAGCCGGGGCGACGCGGGCCTACACGCTTTACGGTGGTGGACTTCTGCTGTCGCTAGTGTTTGCGGTGGCCGCAGCACTGTTCGCAACTCGGCGAATCAACGTCCCGATGAGGCATTTGCGGCGCGCGGCTCAGGCTATCGGCCAGGGGCAGGCATTTCAGGCGCCCAAGAGCGAGATCGAAGAAATCCGTGAGGTCGGTCGGGCGCTGGAAAGCGCCGCGCAGGCGCGTCTGTCGAGCGAGGCCGAGCGGGACAACATGCTTTCGCGGCTGGAGATAGCGCAGCAGGATCTGACGCAGCAGGTCAGCGACCTGGAGTTGCTACAGGACCTGAGTAATCGCCTGCTGCAGATGCCCGCGCTCGACGATCAGTTGCAGGCCATTCTCGATGCGCTTTGCACTCTTCACGGCGCCTCGCACGGGCTAGTGATGCTCAGCGATGGCTCGTCGCCGCTGCGCATCCATGCTTCGACGGGGTTTTCTGATGACTCGCTGACATTCATGGATAACCTTGAGCCCGGCTCAAGTCCCTGTGGCATGGCGGTAAAGGATGGGACACGCGTGACCCTGGCCAGTACCGAGACCGAGCCACGCTTCGGCGATCTGGTAGCCATTTCGCGCAGCGAAGGCTTCCGCTCGGTGCACAGCACACCCATTCGGCACAGCGACAACAGTGTGCTCGGAACGATCACGGTGCACGGCCCAGCTCCTCGGCTACCCACCGCACGGGAGATTCGTCTGGCCGATCTCGCAGCCGGGATCGCCGCGGTGTTCATTGACCGGGCGCGGGCGCAGACCAAGGCGGGCATGTTCGAGCAGCGCCTGCAGGTCGCGCTCAACTCCTCCACCGTGCCCTTCGCAATCCTGTATCCCCAGCGGAACCCGGCGGGCGAGGTGGATGATTTCCGCTTCGACTTCATCAACCTTACCGGCGCAACCAGCTTGCGCGGAACAGTCGCCGAACTGACTGGGCGGCGGCTACGCGAGGTGCTTGGCGATGCTGCGAATCCGCAAGCCTTGGAAACTTTGTTGGAGGTGGCACGGTTTCAGCAGCCGTGCGATCTGGAACTCCGTAGCACGGCGTTCGAAAACGAGCGCTGGGTGCGGGTGATCGCGACGCCGTTCGAGCAGCGCCTGGCCGTGTGGTTCGCTGACGTATCCCAGGCCAAGCAGCATGAGCAGGAGATCCGTGAATCTGCGCAGCGCAAGGATGAATTCCTTGCAACCTTAGCCCATGAGCTGCGCAACCCACTGGCGCCGATTCGCCTGGCTGCCGGGATTTTCGGTTCAGCAGCGGCAAGCGATGCGCAGAAGATCCGCAGCCAGCAGATCATCGAACGGCAGGTACGGCACATGGCGCTGCTGCTCGACGACCTGTTCGACATTTCCCGTATCACGCTTGGCAAGCTGGCCCTGCGAAAGGAGCAGCTGGATCTGCGGAATGTCATCGAGGCGGCTGTCGAGACGGCGCGAGAGAAGATTGAAGCGAAGCAACATGAGCTGATAGTGACGCTGCCGGCCACGCCCATCCTGCTGGACGCCGATCCGCTTCGTCTCGAGCAGATTCTGACCAACCTGCTCAACAATGCCGCGAAATTCACCCCCAATGGTGGTTGCATTCGCATCACGGCAGCTCGGGACGGCGAAACCGCCAAGGTCTCGGTCATTGATAACGGGGTGGGTATTGCGCGTGAAAATCTCAGGTTGATATTCGAACGGTTCGCTCAGGTGCCGGTCGCCGGATCGCACATCAACTCCGGCCTCGGCATCGGCCTGGCATTGGCCAAAGGCTTGGCGAAGCTGCACGGAGCAGACCTTCGGGTGCGCAGCGAAGGGCTGGGTCACGGCTCGGAGTTCATCCTGACCCTGCCGGTGCTGCCTGCCAGTAGCATAGGCACGGACGATGACGTCAGCGAAAGCATCACCCTGAACAAAAGGCTCGTTCTTGTCGCGGACGACAACCGGGACATTGCCGAGACCATGGCCGAGATCTTGCGGCTGGAAGGGCACGAGGTACACCTGGCGTTTGATGGCATCGAAGCCTTCGAGCGTTACCTGCAGCTCAAACCGGAGGTGGTTGTGCTGGACATTGGCATGCCCGGCCAGCGGGGTGACGAAGTGGCGCGGGCGATCCGTGCTCATCCAGGCGGCGCCAGTGTGCGATTGATCGCCATCACCGGGTGGGGCCAGCCGAGCGATCGTGAGCAGGCTCTAGCCGCAGGCTTCGATATTCATATGACCAAGCCAGTCGACCTGCGTCGGTTGATCGCCGTAGTCGGCGGTTGAGGTTAGGCGATGTTGGGGTAGGCTAGCTTCTGTCTCGCTACTGCGCTAGAAAAGAGCATCCGCTTGCGACTCGCATGGACATTGAGCTGTGGCGGTGCAGTATCCAGTCCTGGCATAGGGCTGGCTGCAGCCGTGGCGTACCAGTGCTGAGTGGCGCGCATTGTGCTTGTGACAAGACTGCCGTGAGCAAGTGTTCATGGCTTTGAAGTGATATCGGGAGAGACTGCAACGGTTTGGCCGTGTGCAGCGCCGAAGGAGCAACCGCCCCGGAAACTCTCAGGCAAAAGGACCGTTATCACGGGTGAACTCTGAAGAGCCGTCGGGCCATCGTCGCCCGTCGCACCGAAGGAGCAAGCGAGCGGTGCTCGTGAAACTCTCAGGTCCAGAACAGAGGGGGCGCCTGATCCGCATAGTGTGGACGGGCTCTGACCCCTTGACGTTCTGGAGCTGTAAGCATGAAAACGATCGCTGTCATTGGTGGCGGTATCACCGGCATCACTACGGCCTACGCGCTGGCCAAGCGCGGTTTCGCCGTCACGCTGTTGGAAAAGCATCGCTACGCGGCGATGGAAACCTCGTTCGCCAACGGCGGCCAATTGTCCGCCTCCAACGCCGAGGTCTGGAATCACTGGTCAACCATCCTCAAGGGCATCAAGTGGATGCTCAAGAGCGACGCGCCTCTGCTGGTCAACCCCAAACCGAGCTGGCACAAGCTGTCCTGGTTCGCCGAGTTCATCGGCTCTATTCCGCAATACCGCCAGAACACCATCGAAACGGCTCGCATGGCTATTGCCGCTCGCGAGCACCTGTTCGCCTGGGCCGAGGAAGAGGGCATCGATTTCGACCTGAAACAGGCCGGCATCCTGCACATCTACCGTGACAAGGCCGGCTACGACCATGCCGGCCAGGTATCCAGCTTATTGGCGCAAGGCGGGCTACCGCGGCGTAGCGTGACACCCGACGAGATGCGGGCTATCGAGCCGACGCTGGCAGGGAAATACTACGGTGGCTATTACACCGAGTGCGATTCCACTGGCGACATTCACATGTTCACCAACGGCCTCGCAGCGGCGGCCATACGCTTGGGTGTCGAATGCCGTTACGGTCAGGAAGTGAAAGGCGTGTCGACTAACGGCAGCCAAGCAAGGGTGACGCTCGCTACACCGGGTGGAGACGAAACCGAAATCTTCGATGGCGTGGTGGTATGCGCCGGAACCGCCAGCCGCGCGCTGGCTGCGCAACTCGGCGATCGGGTGAACATTTACCCGGTCAAGGGCTATTCGATCACGGTGAACCTCAACGACGAGACCAGCCGCGCCTCGGCGCCTACCGTTAGCTTGCTGGATGACGAAACCAAGCTGGTCACCAGTCGCCTGGGCGACAGCCGCCTGCGGGTAGCCGGCACCGCCGAGTTCAACGGCTATAACCGTGACATTCGCGCGGATCGGATCCGTCCGCTGGTGGAGTGGGTAGCCGAGTGCTTCCCAGGGGTCAGTACCCAGAGTGTGGTCCCCTGGGCCGGCCTTCGACCGATGATGCCGAACATGATGCCCAAGGTCGGCCGCGGCAGTTCACCCTGTGTGTTCTACAACACCGGTCATGGCCACCTGGGCTGGACGCTGTGCGCCATCACCGCCGACATGCTGGGTGACGTGGTGAGCGATTCGATGGGCAGCGCCTCATCGACGACCGCGGCTAGCGGCCAGCCCGCCCACGCCTGAAGCGTATGACGGCTGTTGCGCTGGCTGCAGCCGTCATCGGTGCGAGTAGCGTCTGCTTGTGGAGCGGCTGCGGAACAGGCTGCTCTCTATTCAACCCTGCAGTGAGCGGCTGTGCTCAGTCGTCACGGGTCAGCACTTCCAACAGCTCGATCTCGAACAGCAGGTTCGAGTTCGGCGCGATGTGTTCACCTACCTGCCGTTCGCCATAGGCGAGGTGGGCGGGGACGAAAAGCCTGCGTTTGCCGCCGACTTTCATGCCTATCAACCCCTGGTCCCAGCCCTTGATCACCCGGCCGGTGCCGATCACGCACTGGAATGGCTTGCCGCGATCATAGGACGAGTCGAAGACGCGGCCGTCTTCGAGTTGGCCGTGGTACTGCGTGGTGATCAGGGCGCCTTTGACCACGGCCTTGCCGTCGCCAAGCTGGATGTCTTCGATCCTAAGTTCGTTGCTCATCGTGTCTCTCGTGATGTCTTGTTGTGTGCGTTGCTAGACCAGCACCTGGCGCGTGCTGGCAATAAGTTGATGCACCTGCTTTTCCACGTCTGGCGCGGTGGGCGTTTCCGGGCCGCGGCCGCGCGGGCAGGGCAGGCTGGCTGTGGTGCCGAACAGTCGACAAATCAGCGGTCGCTGCGCATAGGCCTCGCAGCCGTTCGGCCCCAGGTGCACGCAATTCCAGTGGGCGAGGGCGGCGTCGTGCTCAGCAACGCTCTTGTGCGGCAAGCGGGCCATTTCTTCCGAAGAAGCGGTGACCGGGCCACAACAATCGTGACAGCCGGGTTCGCAGACGAAGCCAGGAATCTGGCGGCGCAGGTGATCGATTTTGCGGTTGGTACAGGTCATGCGCGGCATTTCGATCAGGGGGCCGGCATGGTACTCGCCTGAGCGATAAATGCCTGCCCCTCGGCGTGCTTTTATCGCGCCTCGATGATGTCGTCCCAGTCGTGATGCTTTTTCACGTACGCCGCAACGAACTCGCACACCGGCACGATGCGCTTGCCACTCTGACGGGTGTCATCAAGCGATTCGCGGATCAACTTGCTGCCCATGCCCTGACCCTCCAGGCTTGAGTCGACCTCGGTATGGCTGAATACCCGGCGATCGCCATCGTCTTCATAGCTGGCGACGCCTAGCGCCTCGCCGTCAACGGCCAGGACATAGCATTGCCGGGACTCGTCGTGACGCACGACTGCGTTGTTGTCGTTCATTGAATTGAATCTCCGGTTGGTCTGGCCGCGGTTAGGCGGCAGGGCTGTTCAGGTGTTGAGCGCTAGCGCTCGTCGACCAGGCGCTTGCCCAGGTCGGTGCCGTGTGCCAAGGCTTCGTCATAGCTGCTGAAATGCTGTGTCTGGTCGACGCTTACCGGGACGACGATTTCCAGATCTTTCACCACTTCAGCGCCTACGGCCCACAACGTCTCGCCAAAGGTTTCGTACTCATACCCGGTGAGGTGCACGATTACGTCGTGATCGCGGTAGACCAGCCGATGGCTGTGCGGAATCTGATGGTTGCTGCCGCTGGGTATATGGGCAGGGGCTTCGAAGTACGGCTCTTCGGCGTCCGGTTTGACTGCCTTGGTCATCGCTGGGCCTCCCTTAGGGGTTGTGTAGCTTGGGCCTGCAGTTGGCGTGCATCGTTCCGTCACGGTGGGTGCGTGCGACGGGCGCGACATCAGCCGACGAGGGCTGGGTATGCGACTGAAGTAGCGCCGTATCGACCAGCAAGTCGCATGGCGGTGTGTCGAGTGGGGGATAGCATGGCCGTATAACAATACGACTGGAGCATCCATGACACGTCGCGCCAGCTTCTTCTCGCGCATGTTGTTGCTGTTGAGCCTGCTGGCCTGCCCAACGCTGTTTGCGCAGGAGTTGGACGCGCAGATTCAGCAATTATTTCCTAAAGCTACGCGCATCGAGGCGAAGCAAGACAACCCGCCGGTGCACAGTGTCTACCAGCTGGACGAATTGCTCGGCTATGCCTTCGAGTCCACCGACTATTCGAACCTGCAGGGGTTTTCCGGCAAACCGATCCGTCTGCTGATCGGCATGGACACTCAGGGTGTGCTGGCCGGGGTGAAAGTGCTTGAACATCACGAGCCGGTTTTCCTGCACGGGCTGGGCGAACAACCTCTGTTCGACTTCGTTGACCAGTACCAACAGAAATCGATCGGCATCCCCATTGTGGTGGGCGGTTCACAGGGATCGGCCAGCGCCAGTGAGTCGATTGTCCGAATCGACGGGGTGAGCAAGGCAACCGTGTCGGTGGTGATCCTCAACGAAACCGTGTTGCTCTCCGCGCTGAGCGTGGCTCGCAAGCTGCTCGAAGGGTTCGCCAGTGGTCCCTTGGCCACGGCCAAGCCTGACCTCTATGAACCACTCGACTGGTCACAGCTGCTGCAGCGTGACTATCTTCAGCACTGGACGATCAGCCGCGAGGAGGTCGAACGTGGCTTGGGCCATTCTATTGATGGATACCTGGGTATCGAGCCGGAGAGCGATACCCAGCCTTTCACCGACCTCTACTTCGCCTACCTGAACGCGCCAAGCATCGGTCGCAACCTGTTGGGTGACGCAGGATTCGCCAGACTCAACGAAGAATTGAAAGCCGACGAGCAGGCGGTGCTGGTGCTCTCTTCGGGCATGTACCGCCATGTGCCGGACGACTTCGTTCCGGCCACATCGCCCAGCCGACTGGTGTTGATGCAGAACGGTCGCGCCATCGACCTCTACGACATGAACTTCAACAACGGCGCGGTGATGGAGTTGCTCGACGCACCGCTTGAAGAGGGCGAGGCGCAGATCTTCCGCATCAAGGCACATAGCGCGTTCAACCCGGCCGAGCCTGCTGGATTGCGCCTGAACGTGAACCTGCAGCGCAACCATCTGGTGCAAAGCAGCACGGACTTCACCCGTGACTTTCAGCTCGACCAGGCGCTGTTCAACATCGAAGAGGCACAGGCCGCAGTCGAGCCGACGCCCATCTGGTTGCGCATGTGGCAGGAGCGCGTGTGGCAGATCGGCGTGCTTGGCGTGTCGCTGATCCTGCTGAGCGGGGTGTTTATCTGGCAGCACCGCATCAGCCAGCACAGCCGTGGTTTCCATCTGTTCCGCGCGGGTTTCTTGTTGTTCACCCTGGTGTTTATTGGTCTTTATGCCCAAGGTCAGCTCTCGGTGGTGAACATCTTCACGCTGCTGTTGGCGCTGGGGGAGAACTTCGATATCCGTGTGTTCCTGATGGACCCGGTGATCTTCATCCTCTGGAGCTTTACCTTTGTCAGCCTGTTCATCTGGGGCCGTGGCGTATTCTGCGGATGGCTCTGTCCGTTTGGCGCGCTGCAGGAAATGCTCGGTTGGCTGGCCAAGCGCCTGCACATTCGCCAATGGAAAATCTCCGATCGCAGCCATCAGCGCTTGCAGTGGTTGAAGTACCTGATCCTCATCGGCCTGGTGCCGACCGCCTTCTATTCACTGACGTTGGCCGAGAGGCTTGCCGAAGTGGAGCCGTTCAAGACCAGCATCACGCTGTTCTTCGTGCGCAGCTGGCCGTTCGTGCTTTATGCAGTGGTTCTGCTCGGGCTCGGTCTGTTCGTGCACAAGTTTTACTGCCGCTACGTCTGCCCGCTGGGTGCGGGGCTGGCGATGCTCGGCAAGTTCCACCTGTTCTCCTGGCTCAAGCGCATCGACGCGTGCGGCCAGCCCTGCCAGCACTGCAAGCATCAGTGCGAGATCGGCGCCATCAAGCGCGATGGGCGTATCGACTATGACGAGTGCATCCAGTGCTTGGAGTGCATCGTCATCCTCAACAACGATGACCAGTGCGTGGCCACCATCAGCGCGCGCAAGCGATCCGAGAAGGCGGCCAGACAGGCGCAGAGCGGGCTGATCGCCAGTGATGCCATGGCGCCGCGTGCACCGGCCTGCTGATCGTCGCTTCTGGCTGACCGCTCGGTTCTGCAAAATCGCACAATGCGTCTGCGCTGCTGCGTATTGTTCTCCTGCATCAGGTCGCTAGGATCGAGCGACTCGCCGTGTCGGCATCCCCGGCACGCCCCGAACTTGGCTGCAGAGAGAAACTCATGGCTGAACGTGAAATCGTGGTTGTCGGTGCAGTGCGCACGCCGATTGGCTCCTTTGGTGGTGCACTCAAGGACGTCGACCTGATCACCCTTGCCACCACCGCCTGTCGCGGTGCGCTGGAGCGTTCCGGCACGCCAGCGGACGCCGTCGGTCACGTGGTGATGGGCAACGTGATCCCCACCGAACCACGGGACGGCTACCTGGCGCGGGTCGCTGCAGTGGACGCCGGTATCCCATTGGAAACTCCTGCATTCAACGTCAACCGACTGTGCGGCTCGGGCTTGCAGGCGGTGATTTCGGCGGCCCAGTCAATCCTGCTGGGTGACACCGATGTGGCTATTGGTGGCGGCGCGGAAAGCATGAGCCGCGGCCCGTTCATCCTGCCGAACCTGCGCTGGGGCGCGCGCCTCGGTGACAGCCAGGCAATCGACTACATGAACACCCTGTTGCATGATCCTTGGGGCAAATTCCACATGGGCGTCACCGCGGAAAACGTGGCCGAGCATTATGGCATCAGTCGCGAACAGCAGGATGCGCTGGCGCTGGAAAGTCAGCAGCGCGCCGTGCAGGCAATCGAAAGTGGCCGCTTTCGCGAGCAGATCGTTCCGGTTGGAATCACCACCCGAAAAGGCAGTGTGCTGTTCGACACCGACGAGCACCCGCGCGCGGACCTGACCGCCGAGCGCCTCGCGGCGTTGAAGCCGATCTTCAAGAAAGACGGTGGCAGCGTGACGGCGGGTAACGCCTCCGGCCTCAACGATGGTGCTGCTGCGCTGGTGCTGGCCGAAGCCGGGCGGGCGCGTGCGTTGGGGCTCAAGCCCATGGCTCGGCTGGTTGGCTACGCGCATGCCGGCGTCGACCCGGCGTACATGGGCATTGGACCGGTGCCGGCTGTGCGCAGGGTGCTGGAACGCACCGGAATCAGCCTCGACCAGAATGACGTGATCGAAGCCAACGAAGCCTTTGCTGCCCAGGCCTGCGCAGTCATGCAGGAGCTGGGCATGGACCCGGCGCGAGTCAATCCCAACGGTTCGGGTATCTCCCTCGGTCATCCAGTGGGCGCGACCGGTGCGATCATCACGGTCAAGGCGATCCATGAACTGCTGCGCGTTCAGGGCCGCTACGCGCTGGTGACCATGTGTATCGGCGGCGGGCAGGGTATCGCGGCGGTCTTCGAGCGTTGCTGAATCCAGCGCCGCGACAACAACTCGTCGGGCCGGCGCCGATTGCATTGAAGATTTGCGCGCAGCAGCCGACAAGGCTCTAGCGAGGTGACCACTCGGCACGAGACCGGCTTTCCACAGGACCATCCATGAACAACGCATCCGCTACCGACGCCTTATCGCTTCTGCTGTTCACGCTGCGCAGCGGCAAGCAGATGGCGATCAACCTGTTGAAGGTCAGCGAAATCATTCCGACGCCGTCGCTGACGCGGCTGCCCGAGTCGCATCCCCATGTCCGCGGCGTCGCTACGCTGCGCGGCCAGCCGTTGTCGGTGATCGACCTCAGCCTGGCGATTGGAATGGCGCCGTTGCAAGACCCCAAAGGGGGATGCCTGATCGTCACCGAGATCAGCCGTTCCAAACAGGGCTTGCATGTTCAGGCGGTGGTCAAGATCGTGCATATCCAGACGTCGAAAATTTTGCCGCCGCCCTATGGCGCACGCGCCAGCTCGTTCATTACCGGAACGGCGGAAGTGGATGGCGAACTGATCCAGATCCTCGATGTGGAAAAGGTCATTCACAACATCGCCCCCGTGCCCGGTGAGGCCGATATTTCTCATCTTGATGACCAGGATGCGCAACTGCTCACCGAAACCCGCGCGTTGATCGTTGATGACAGCCAGGTAGCCATCCATATGTCGGTGTCCGCGCTGACCAAGATGGGCATCACCTGCCATGCGGTGCGAAGTGCGCGTGAAGCGTTCGAGACACTCGATAGCCTCAAGGGTGGCTACGAGGCGATCAATTGCGTGGTGTCGGACATCGAGATGCCCGAAATGGATGGCTATTCCTTCACCCAGGCGCTGCGCAAGCACCCGGACTACGCTTCCATTTATGTGCTGCTGCATACCTCGCTGGACAGCACCATCAGCACCGACAAGGCCAAGGCTGCCGGTGCCAATGACATCCTGACCAAGTTTTCACCACCCGAAATGACCAAATGCATGCTACGTGCGGCCCGGGTGATTCACCTCGGCGAGGATGCGTCGGTCGCTTGAAAAGCCTGTTGTCGTATTTTTCGCGAAAGCCTTTCCTGCGTAGCGGCGGCGCTGAAAGCGCCGCCTTGATCTTCACGCGCCGTACTTGCCGAAGCTCGCATCACGTGTGTTGACGTAGAGCGCATACAGCGAGTGGCTGCTGGCCATGAACAGGCGGTTGCCCTTGGCGCCGCCGAAGCACAGGTTGGCACAGCGTTCCGGTAATCGGATCTTGCCGATCGCCTTGCCTGCCGGGTTGAAGATCATCACGCCATCAAGGTCGGCGGTCACCGCTTCCGGGGCGCCTGAGCTGCCCCAGCCACACCACAGATTACCGTCCTCGTCGCATTTGATGCCGTCTAGTGCGCCAAAAGCCGAGGCTTCAATGTGCTTGCGGCGTTCGCCAAGGGTGCCGTCGTCCTTGACCGGGTAAGCCCAGATCAACCGGTTTGGCTTGGCCCGACCTTCCACGACATAGAGCGTCTTCTGATCAGGGGAGAAGCACAGCCCGTTAGGCCCGGAAATCGAATCGATCACGCGAGTCACGGCGCCGGTTTCACCGTCGATACGGTAAACGGCATCCGACAGCTCAGTCTGAACCTTGTGGCCCTCGTAATAGTTGCCGGTCTGGAAAGGCGGGTCGGTAAACCAGATCGAGCCGTCGCCGCGAACTGCCAGGTCATTGGGCGAGTTGAAGCGCTTACCCTCGAACTCGCTGGCCAGCACAGTGATGCTGCCGTCGGGCTCGGTGCGGGTCACACGACGGCCCAGATCATTGGTGGTCGAACCTTCGCACGTCAGCAGCCGGCCCTGAAGGTCGCGCGCGAGGCCGTTGGAATGGTTGGAAGGCTGGCGGAACACATCGAAGGAGCCGGTGATTTCGTCCCAACGCATGATGCGGTTTTCCGGAATATCGCTGACCAGCAGGTAGCGACCGTCGCCCACCCAGACAGGGCCCTCTGCCCAGCGCATGCCGGTAGCGAGGCGTTCGACGCTGGCGTTGAACAACCGGTACTTGGCGAAACTCTCGTCGAGTATTTCAACCAACTCGTCTGGGTAACGCTGGGTCAGCGGTTCAGCTGAAGCAAGCCTGGGAAAGCCGAGGCTGCCCATCGACGCAACGCCGGCTGAGAACATCAGCGAGCTTTTCAAAAAAGAGCGTCTATCGTTTTCTGGCTTGTCGCTGGCCAGTGGCGCGTTGATGGTGATCGTCATGAGGACTTCATCCGTTTGTTATTGTTAGACGTCGTACAACGTCGATGAGTATTGTCAGCGTCTTTGCCATTGTCAAAGCGAAATGACGCTGAAATGGGGCTTTATTCAATTGCTCAACCCTGATGTTGTCCGATAACTATGGTTTTTCATCCAAGGGCGCTCCCGCGGCCTTAGCCACGTAGAATGGCTGTCACGGCAATAGGTGGGGCGGCGAACGGTGAATCTGCAGCAAGGATTTGTGCTCACTCGGCACTGGCGCGATACCGCGGCGGGTACAGAGGTCGAGTTCGGGTTGGCAACTGATGCCGGCCCACGTCGCCTGCGGGTGCCGTACCAGCCTTCGATTGCCTTCATTCCGGAGGCTCAGCAGCACAAGGTTGAAATGCTGCTCAAGGGCGAGCGCGACGTTGAGCTGAGGCCCTTGAATCTGACTGATTTCCGCCACCGTCCGGTGGTCGGGCTGTATTGCAAGCAGCACCGTCAGCTGATGAACCTCGACAAGCGCCTGCGCGACGCGGGACTGGATGTTTACGAAGGCGACATCCGTCCGCCAGAGCGTTACCTGATGGAGCGCTTTATCACCGCCCCGGTCAGTTATACCGGCCAGCCGAACGTAGAGGGTGTGTGGATCGAGGCGCAGATCAAGCCTGCGCCGAGCTATCGGCCGCAACTCAGGCTGGTCTCGCTGGACATCGAAACCACCATGCGCGGCGAGCTGTATTCCATAGGCCTGGAAGGCTGCGGGGAGCGCCAGGTCTATATGCTCGGTCCGGCCAACGGCAATGCCGAAACCGTGGATTTTCAGCTGGAATACTGCGACAGCCGCAAACAGCTGATCGAAAGACTGAACGACTGGATGGCACGTCACGACCCAGACGCCATCATTGGCTGGAATCTGGTGCAGTTCGACCTGCGGGTGCTGCGTGATCAGGCCCAGCGCTATCAGGTGCCGCTGCGTTTGGGTCGTGGTGGCGAGGAAATGGCCTGGCGTGAACACGGCAGCCGAGGCAACCATTTTTTTGCTGCAGCGGCGGGCCGGCTGATCATCGATGGCATCGAAGCCCTGCGCTCGGCCACTTGGAGTTTTCCTTCTTTCAGCCTGGAGAATGTCGCGCAGACGCTGCTTGGTGAAGGCAAGGCCATCGACACGCCCTATCAGCGGATGGATGAAATCAACCGCATGTTCGCCGAAGACAAGCCGGCGCTGGCGCGCTACAACCTCAAGGATTGCGAGCTGGTCACGCGGATCTTCCACAAGACCGAGTTGCTGACCTTTCTGCTCGAACGCGCCACTGTCACCGGGTTGCCGGCCGACCGTAGCGGGGGCTCGGTGGCGGCGTTCGAACACCTCTATATCCCATTGATGCATCGCCAGGGCTTCGTCGCGCCCAACCTCGGCGAGCGACCACCGGAGGCCAGCCCTGGCGGCTTCGTGATGAATTCACAGCCGGGCCTGTACGAGTCTGTGCTGGTGCTGGACTACAAGAGCCTGTACCCCTCGATTATCCGTACCTTTCTGATCGATCCGGTGGGGCTGGTCGAAGGCATGCGCCAACCGGAAGACAGCGACTCGGTGCCCGGCTTTCGCGGTGCGCGTTTCTCGCGTAAGCGGCATTGCCTGCCGGCGATTGTCGAGCGCGTCTGGGAAGGGCGCGAATCGGCTAAGCGCGAGGGCAACAAACCGCTGTCGCAGGCGCTGAAAATCATCATGAATGCTTTCTACGGCGTGCTCGGCTCAAGCGGCTGCCGGTTTTTCGATCCGCGGCTGGCCTCGTCGATCACCTTGCGCGGCCACGAGATCATGCGGCGCACCCGCGAGTTGATCGAGGCAGAGGGGTACAGCGTGATCTACGGCGATACCGACTCCACCTTCGTCTGGCTCAAGCGCGCCCATGATGACGAAGACGCCGCGCGTATTGGCAAGCAACTGGTGCAGCGCATCAACGATTGGTGGCGCGAACACCTTCAGCAAACGTTCGGTCTACACAGTGCGCTGGAACTGCAATACGAAACACACTTCAAGCGCTTCCTGATGCCGACCATCCGTGGCGCGGAGGAGGGCAGCAAGAAGCGCTATGCCGGGCTGGTCACGCGTCCCGATGGTAGCGACGGCCTGGTGTTCAAAGGGCTGGAAACGGTGCGGACCGATTGGTCGCCGCTGGCTCAGCAGTTCCAACAGGAGTTGTATCGGCGCATCTTCAGTCGCCAGCCCTATCAGGACTACGTGCGCACCTACGTCCAGCGTACGCTGGCCGGTGAGCTGGACCACCTGCTGATCTTTCGCAAGCGCTTGCGTCGGCGCCTGGATGACTACGAGCGCAACGTCCCGCCACACGTGCGGGCTGCGCGTATTGCCGACGAATACAACCTGCAAAACGGTCGCCAGCGGCAGTACCAGAACGGCGGCTGGATCAGCTACCTGATCACTGTGGCCGGGCCGGAACCGCTCGAAGTGCGGCGGGCGCCTATCGACTACGACCACTACGTGAGCCGCCAATTGCAGCCTGTCGCCGATGCCATCCTGCCGTTCGTGAATGACAGCTTCAACGCACTGATCGACGAGCAGCTCGGCTTGTTCTAACGCGGCTATCAACCGAGCTGGCTTTTGGCGAGGACCATTGCGACGCCGGCGAAATACAAGCCGATCAGCGTGACGCTTTCGAAGCCGATCTTGCCCAGTCCGTGCTTCTCGCGGCGTAGCAGGCCCATGAGCAGCACGCCGGTCATCAGTATCGACAGCGCCACCCAGAGCAGCACGCTGTTGGAAACATGGTGGTAGATCGAACCGTCTCGGTACGCAATATCCGAGGCCGCGACAAACAATGTATCGAACGCGTTGCCTCCGATGATGCCGCCAACGGCCAGAGTCAATGCACCGCGCCTGACGGCCGCGACCGAGGTGACCAGCTCCGGCAGCGACGTCACCACGGCCGTCATGAGAACGCCAACGACCGCTTCGCTGAGCCAGGTTTGGGTTGCGATCTCACTGGCCGCTCCCTCCAGCAACCAGCCGCTGATGCCCAGTATTGCAGCCATGATCACGAAGCGGACCCAGAGTGAAGTCAGCGAGCGATCCGTCGATTCTTCATCCGGCGTGTCCTCGCGAGTCTCGCGGGTACGCGCTGGAAACCACATGGCTTCGTTTTGGCCTTTAGCAATTACGCGCAGGCCATAGAGATACCCGATCAACAAAAGCGGGGTGACAGGATGAATGCTCCAAACGGTGACATCCGGGGAAAAGCAGCCGACAAGGATCAGCGACAGCAGGCACAACACCAGCGTGCCTTGCATGAGATTGCCGATCGAAGCCGCTGCGTGCTCTAGGTTGACCCGCCGCAAGGCGAGGTCGGCGACCGTGAGGAACAGCGTCTGTACCGCGATGCCGCCCAGCGCGTTACTCATTGCCAGCTCGGGGCGGCCTTCCCAGGCGGCGGTGACCGACAGAACGATCCCTGACAACGAGGTCGCCATTCCCAGCAGGATGGCGCCGGCCATCGCTTCGCCCATGCCGGTGCGGTCAGCGAGCTCATCGACGACCCGTGTAAGGCGGGTGCCCACGATGCCAATCACCACCGCGCAGACCAATAAAAGGCCTACGCTCATCGACAATCCCATTGTCTGAAGTTCTGGCAAAACGGGCCCTCTGGCGTAATCGCATCGTTGCGGTAATGACTCAGTAGAGCTACCCACACGGCCAGGGTTCAGCTCGCAAGACCGTAAAGACACTCAGACTGGTACAGAGGGGCCGCGTTTGGACGCTGCCAAACCCTTACCTATCTGCTGGAAATGACCATCTTTGAGCCTGATCAAGTTCAGCCAACGACGGTCTGGTTAGCCTGAATGCTTCTTTCCGCGCAAACCTGGAAGGCTGTGGTGGCCAAGAAATTTCCGCTCAATCCGCCGCATCCCGAGCGCATCTGCTGGGGGTGTGATCGCTATTGCCCAGCCGACTCGCTGGCCTGCGGCAATGGTGCTGGCAGAACTCAGCATCCGGCTGAAATGATGGGGGACGACTGGTACGAATACGGTGACTGGGGAGACTTGATCGCGATCGACAAGGTTCAGAAAAGAAAGGGGTAGTGCAGCTGGGTTTTCGCTTGGTCAGTCAGCCGGGGAAGTTGCCGACTGATCGAGCATGTGGCGCACTTTGTCGAGCAGCTCGCCGATCTGGAATGGCTTGATCACCATATCCATGCCTGCGGCGAGAAAGCGATCGCGGCGAACGGCGTTTTCAGCGTAACCGGTCATGAACAGCACCGGTAACGCAGGGCGGTGGATTCGCGCTGCGTCAGCCAGATCCCGCCCTGACATTTGTGGAAGCCCAACGTCGGTCAAAAGCAGGTCGACGGTGGCATCATCCCGCAGGACTGACAACGCCGTGGCGACATCGCCGGCTTCACTGCAGCGGTAGCCGGCCTCGCACAGCATCTCGGTCACCAGCATGCGGACTGCCGGCATGTCCTCGACGATGAGCACGTGCTCCCCATTGCCTTGCGACAACTCTTTGACCAACGCGGTTGTCGCTTGCGCAGCAATGGCAGCCGGCAACACCAGAGAAACTTGCGTACCCTCACTAGCAACGCTGCTTAGTCTGGCTTCGCCCCCGGACTGCCGGGCAAAACCGTAAATCGAGGACAATCCCAAACCGGTGCCTTGGCCCAGCGGTTTCGTCGTGAAGAAGGGATCGAACACCTTACCCAGCACATCGGGCGCAATGCCGATGCCATCATCCTCCACCGTGAGCACGACATAGCTTCCGTCAGCCAGGTCCGCATCGCCCTCACACTGCAGCGCTGCGGTGCGGATGGTGATGTTGCCGCCACGGGGCAGGGCATCGCGCGCATTGATGACCAGATTGAGGATGGCGCTTTCGAGCTGGTTGGCATCGACCTGTGCCACCGCACCTTGCTCGGACAGCTCCAGATTCAGCGATATGTGCTCGCCAATGGTTCGCTGCAAAAGCTCCTCGAGCGAGCGAACCTGATCGTTGAGGTCGGCGGGGCGCGCATCAAGCGGTTGCTGGCGGGCGAAAGCCAACAGCCGGTTGGTCATCGAGGCGGCACTGCGAGCCGAATTTAGCGCTGTATCGGCAAAACGCAGGACGGCATCGGTGCGGCCTTCGTGCACGCGCTTCTTGAGCAGCTCAATGCCGGTAATGATGCCGGTCAGCAGGTTGTTAAAGTCGTGCGCAATGCCGCCGGTCAACTTGCCCAGCGCGTCCATTTTCTGCGCCTGCATCAGCTGCCCTTCAGTGCGCACACGCTCGGCGACCTCGCGGGCAAGCTCGTTGGTGGCGTTGTCGAGTTGCTGCCGTTGCGAGCGCTCGCGTTGACGCTGTTCGGTAATATCTTCGATAACGACCAGCCCCAGCTCGGAGGCCCGGTATGGCGAAACCTGCCACTTGGTTTCAAGCCGCTCCCCAGCAACCTGCATGAACAGCGTGTCGTGCCAGCGGGCACCACTGGCCAGGCTCGCCCGCAGTGTCAGCAGCTTGGCGTCCTGTCCCCCGGCAAGGCTTGCCGTAAGCGCCGATGGTTCCGGCTGGTCACCTAGCAGCAAGGACAGCGCTCGGTTGCTCTCGTGGATCTGCAGGTTCGGGTCGATCACCGCGATGGGGGCCGCCACCTGGGAAAAGATTTCACGAAAGCGAGCCTCGCTTTCGCGCAGCGCATGCTCGGTATCGCGCACCCGCAACAGCGTACGCAGTGTCGCCAGAAGCACGTCCGGATCGACAGGGTGGATGAGGTAGGCGTCGGCCCCTGCGTCCAGGCCGGTAATGATGTCGCCGGTCTGGATTGAGGCTGCGGAAACGTGAATGACCGGCAGCAGCCGCGTGCGGTCATCGATTCGCAGCTGCCGCACGATGTCGAAGCCGCTCATGTCCGGTAAGTTCACGTCGAGAATCAGCGCGTCGATTTGCCCGGTGGCGATCAGGCCCAATCCTTCGGTACCCGTTCCGGCTTCGAGCACGGCATAACCGTGGCGCTCCAGCACCCGGCGTATTGCATAGCGAGTGGCAGCGTTGTCATCGACGATCAGCAGCCGGCTCTTATCCATCAGCGCTCTCCGTGGAAATCGCGACGGGAATGATTACGTAGAAAGTCGATCCCACCCCCGGTTTGCTGTCGACGCCCACTCGGCCTCCGAGCAATTCGGCGAAACGCTTGCACAGCGACAGCCCCAGGCCGGTGCCACGCAGACGCTTCTGCAGCGGCGTATCGATCTGCACGAAATCCTCGAACAGGTTGCCGTGCATGTCTTCTGGGATGCCGATGCCCGTGTCTGTTACGGCGAAGCGAACTTCGCCGTCACCTTCGGCGCAGGCGGAAATGCGCACCTCGCCGTTCTGGGTGAACTTGAGGGCGTTGGAGATGAAGTTACGCAGAATCTGCGCGAGCTTTTTGTCGTCCGTGTACAGCCGCGGCATGTCGTGGGGCTCTTCGAAAATCAGATCCACCGCGTTGGCATCGACGATCGGGCGAAACATTCCGCGCAAGGCAGCGAACAGATCCAGCATGTCGAACCAGGCGGGCGATATGGTGATGCGCCCGGCCTCGATCTTCGCCAGATCGAGCAAGTCATCGACCATGTCGCTGAGTTCGCCTGCAGCACCACTGATGAACGATACCTGCTTGTGCTGTTCCGCGCTGAGCGGGCCGTCCAGCTCATCGCTGAGCAGGCGGGTAATGCTGCGAATGGAGCCCAAAGGCGTACGGAACTCGTGGCTCATGTACGACAGGAAGCGGCTTTTCAGGTCCGATGCCTGGCGTAGCTGCTCGGCCTGGGTGTCGAGCTCGGCATACAGTGCTAGGACACCTTGGTTGGTTTCCTCGAGCTCGGCGCGTAGCAGATCGTTCTCGCTGCGCAGCTGTTCGATGAGGTCGTTCGTGTTCGAGTCAGTCAACGATTGCCTCCAGTGCAATCACCATAACGGTCACGTCATCACGACCGCGACAGAAATCGCGGTGCAACAGCGCTGCAATTATGGCCGGGTGACGATGCACCAGGCCGGGGTAGTCGCGCAGGTCCCAGCGCGACTGCAGTCCATCGCTGTACATGACCAGCAGCTGTCGGGACTCGACGGGATAATCGAAGGCGACGGCCTTGCGGAACTGGGAGCCCACGATGCCAGGATGGGATGCCATGCCGCGACTCTTTTCAGCAGTCAGCAGGCAGGCCCCGATGTTGCCAATTCCGGCGAAACGCACCTTGCTAGCGTCATGTAAGGCGATCGCCGCTGCGCCACCCCGCGAACCGGTCATCGCCTGGTGCATGTCGAGCATGCTGATCGTCGGGTCGGCGAACGGGTTCTCGGCAAAGGCGGCAGCACCTGCCAGGCCGGCCGCCTCAGCATCTTCGCCATGTCCGATACCGTCGATGACCAACGCGCTGAGTCGCGAGCCATCGACAGCCAGATGCCAGACGTCCCCGCATGCCGGATCGTTCTTCAGTGAATGCTGACTGACCCCGAACCGAAGGGGCAGCGCCGAGACGTGCCGCGGGTACAGCTGCGCCAGGACCACCGAACCTCTGCTGTCGGAATAAATGTCGAACAGCTGTGCCTGACGCATCAACGCACCGAGCCCCGTGCCCTGCGTGCCGCCAGTGGAGAAACCATCGGTCAGGCATTCATTGGGGTTGAATCCGGGGCCACGGTCAATGGCGATCAGTTCGACGCCATATCCGCTCTGCGCCGGTATCGCACGCAGATGCAGAGCACCATGGTGTGCATGCTTGAGCAGATTGGTTGCCAGCTCTGTCGCAACGAGCGCCACGCGTCCGGCATCGGTCTCATCGAACGCAAATTCGATGGCTAGCGATTGCGCCACGCGCCGCGCGTGGCCGACCTGACTTTCGTCTTCGATCGGCAGAACGGTGGTCATCGAGCCCTGAATGTTCATGACCATTTGGTAATGCTGATGCGTGTGCCGATGCCGGGTGTACTGTCGAGCTCGAAGTCGTCGACCAAACGCTTGGCGCCGGTCAGCCCCAGGCCGAGGCCGCCGCCAGAGGTCCAGCCATCGGTCAAGGCCAATTTGATATCGGCAATCCCGGGGCCCTCGTCGCGGAAGGTCAGCCGAATGCCGGTGCGCGGGCCTTCGTCGAGGATCTCCCAGTCCATGTCGCCGCCGCCACCGTACACGACGGTGTTACGGGCCAGCTCGCTGACGGCAGTAACCAGCTTGGTCTGGTCGATCAAGCGCATACCGCTGTCCTGCGCCAGCTTACGGACCGCCTGGCGGGCCAAGACCACGTCCTGTTCGATCCGTACCGGTGTGCTGCCGCTGCCGCGCACGGTCATTTAGCGGCCATCCGTTTATGCAGCAGCTGCATGCCTCTCTCGACATTGAGCGCCGTGCTGACGCCTTGCAGCGTCAGGCCCAGCTCGACCAGCGTGATCGCTACGGCAGGCTGCATGCCGACCACCACGGTCTCGGCGTCCATGATGCTGGACAGACCCGAGATCGAGCTGATCATGCGGCCGATGAACGAATCGACCATGTCCAGCGCAGAGATGTCGATCAGCACCGCTTTGGCCGACGTAGAGCTGATGCGCTCGGCTAGATCGTCCTGCAGCGTCATTGCCAGTTGGTCATGCATATCGACCTGAATGGTAACGAGCAGGAACTCGCCCATCCGGAGTATTGGGATGCGCTCCATTACACCGCCTTGCTGACAGTCAGCCCGGAGCGACGCAGCGCAAGCGCCAGCGCATCGGCCAGGGAAGCCTTGGTGACGATGCCCTGCAGATCCAGGCCGAGGTGCACGATGGTTTGTGCAATCTGCGGGCGTACGCCGCTGATGATTGCATCGGCGCCCATCAGGCGGATTGCCGTGACGGTTTTCAGCAGGTGCTGCGCGACCAGTGTGTCAACGGTCGGCACGCCGGTGATGTCGATGATGGCGATTTCCGAACCGGTATCGACGATGCGCTGCAGCAGCGACTCCATCACCACCTGGGTACGTTGGGAATCAAGGGTGCCAATCATCGGCAGCGCGAGGACGCCATCCCACAGCTTGACCACTGGCGTGGACAGCTCGAGCAGTTCTTCCTGCTGGCGCTTGATGACCGCCTCGCGGGACTTCTGGAACGTGCGGACCGTGTGCAGGCCGAATTGGTCGATCAGCTCGGACAGCGCCCAGAGTTGCTCGGCGAGGATCGCTGGCTCATCGGCATATTCGCTCTGCATCAGCGGCATCAGCGGGCGCTTGAACGAAAAGATGAAGCCGGCGGTTTGCTGAGAGTCGAAGCCCAGCAACACGCGGCTGTGTGACAGCTGTTCGAGGAACTGCCGCATGTCTTCCCAATTTGATCCGCGCAGATCGGTGGACTCGGCCTGGCCAGCGCCCTCGATCAGTAAACGGATGAACTCGGCTGTCTGCTGGCGAAACTCTTCGATCTTGACGTTGCGGTACAGGCCGCTGGCTTCAAGTTCGCGGGTCCAGCTGTCGAGCAACTCGTGCTCTTTCTTGGCGATTACAGTGAAGGTGCGTTGTTGCAATGAGGCCATTGGCGCGGGTCCTTTAGGGGAGGTGCAGCGATTGTCGGGTTTGATCCGAATTGCTGACAGGCGTTCCGGTTGAGCAAAACTTCTTACGCTCGATACGCAGGCAGACGGATGGGGCTCTTGAGCAGGCTATACCGATCTTGGAGAACCAGGGTAGACGTGTCTTGCTGGCTGAAGCCAGGTTCGCTCGAGATAGAGCATGCGGATATCTCGATGTGCTGGTTCCAGTGTAGTGGCAAAGTGTCGCATTTCGCCTCAAGTTGGTAGCTCGGTCAAGTTTGCCGGACAGACGTCATGGTCCAGGTCCAGCCGTTTGCTTGAGCAAATCCGCACCTGGAGGGCGGACAGGAGCCCCATCGATTTCAGCTGTTGCCTAGTTCGAGGCGGGCGGTGAGCGGCGAGTGGCAGCGGCAGATATGAGCCAGGTTTGAAACGCCGGTCGGGCCGGTGAGCGGCTTTGGTCATCGTTGCGTTGGCAGTATCGGCAGCTTGGTTTGCCGTCGTCAGACGTGTTTATGCCGCAGGCGGCGAGAGCCGGCCTGGCTTCGCGCGGGGTGAATGGTTACGGAGAAAAGCCTCTCGACACTTGGCGCTCGGTATCCAATGACGACGTCGGCTCGGCGAAACGTGAGCCTGTTCCAGCTCAATCGTCTGCAGGACGGGGGTGGAAAATCGATCGCACGTGCGTCAAGGAGATGGGCGCCGGACACGAAGATTCGGTAATCGTCTCGGCTATCCCCATGCTGGCCAGAGCTCTTGGGAGGTATGGAAGAAGGCGTGGAAACGGCCGAGCAACACGCCTTTCTCAATGTCCAAGTTTGCCAAGCGCTGCGAGGTTTACTGTTGGATGGGCCACTGATGCCGGGGCAGGTTCTGCAACGAGCGGCTCAGGCGCTGGCTGGCCCTTCGGTTTTCGTCCAATCTGAGCCTGAGCCTGAGCCTGAGCCTGAGCACGTTGCCGCGCCGAGCTGAGCAGGGCGCGGTTCAGCCACTTAGAACCAGCGGTCGTTGCGCTTGCGGCCACGGGTCATGGCTGGGAGGATCAAGCCGACCAGCAGCCCGGCGCCGGCGATGCTGCCGCCGTAAACCATGTAACGCATCAGTACCTGATTGTTTTCGTCGCCCAAGCGCGCCTGGGCGTCACGCAACTCCGATTCGGTGGCAGTGAGGGCTTCGTCCAGGGCCACACGGCGTGCTTCCAGCTCATCTATCAGCGCCTTGCGCGAATCGAGAGTCTCCTGCATTCCCTTGACGCGGGTTTTCCACGAATCGTCGATGGTTTTCAGCTCTTCGCTGAGCTCGGCCACTTGTTGCTCAAGCTGCGGCAGACGCTCTGCCTGACCGGGAACCTCCTGCAGATCACTGCTGCGAATCCATACCCGGTCGCCATTTTCGCCGCGGACCTGGCTGTAGTCGCCGCTGGTTTCCAGCAGCTCGACTTTCTGGCCGGACGTGAGGCTGCCGACGATACGGTAGCCGTCGGTTGGGCCGCTGCGCACGTAGGTGGTGAGCGCGTCGCTGACCCAACGATCAGTGGTCGCCTCCTGGGCTTGGGCTGGTGCGATGACGGCTAGCAGCGTACCGAGCAGACCCGCGTTGAAAGCGCGGCGCTGAGCAGCGGACCAGGACATTCGGGACATGAGTGCAATGAGAGGACGAGATAGGGACATGGGGTAGTGTTCGCGCTGGCAAAAATGGAGGCCCCGGTGAACGGGCCTAAACATAAGCGGTATTCCGGGCTGACGAAGTACGCCAGTTGCGTGTTTCGATGAGTCGAACAGCAGGCGTTCCGGAAGTGCCGATCGTAAGTGGGAGGATGTTTTCTCCCAGAATGGAGCCATTGGCCCCTGTAGTTCTGCAGACAGGACTGACAGCGGGAAGCCCTTGGGGTTCATTAAATTTTCATGATTTTGTGCGGGCGGCGTGGCCAGTACCGCTGCAGTGCGGGCCTGAACCAGTGCGAAAGACCAGCTTGCCGCTAGAGCATTTCGACTGTCTGAGCGCGGATCAACAGATGCTCCTGGCGAAAGCGGGTCTCCAGTGACTTGCGATATTCCTTCCACCAGGTACGGTCCAGTTCTGAGGTCATCACTTCATAAATGATCAGGTCGTCTCGCACGGGATGACTGTCGTCTTCCTGCCAGAGCCCGTCGACAGGGGCTCGGCTATGGGCGGTCAGGCCACCGAATTTGGCCATGAGTTCGTCCCGCACTTCAGCAAACAAGGACTTTGGCAGTGCCTGTTGGGCATTGTCGTACAGCGGTAAAAAAAGAAGGACGAGTTGCATAGTCAGGGTTCCCAGCGTCGGCGTGGTTTGTGATACGACCAACCGGCACGCGCTCGATGCGACAGCCGCGGACCAACGGCAGCTCAACGGCGAATTTGCAGGCGCTGCCGGACTCCAACGCATACACGCACTGGCTGGAGGTAATCCCAAAATGGAATCGTCTACCCCCTCGGTATCCGCCTTGCAGAAAGCGCAGGCCATCACGTCGCGCTGGGCCGACGGCGAGCTGGGTGCCGATGAGGCGCAGCATGCGCTCAAATCGGTCTTTGACCACTGGCAGCCCGGCGATGCCACGACCGAAACCGAGCAGATCGCGGAGTCATCGCTGACTGCGGCACGCATTGCTTTTCAGGATTGGCAGCAGCGCGGCGAGAACTGTGAGGAGCTGGTCACGCAGCTGCGCTGGATTCTCGACCCTTCGAAAGACGGCATCAGCGATCCGGCACTCAATGTCTATGCGCCGCAACGTACGGATTGATGCCTTCGCTTAGCGAGCCAGCAAAACAATCACGGCGATCATCAGCAGCAACGACACACCTTTCCAGAACAGCACCGGGTTGCGCTCCAGAAGCGGCGGGCGCGCCTTGTTCAGAAAAGCCTGATTTGGCTGGCGCAGCTCGAAAACGAACTCCGACAGCTCCTCGTAGCGCTTGTACGGGTCCGGATGCAGCGCCTTGCGCAGCACGTCGTCGATCCAGGCCGGTACGCCGCGGTCGTGCTCGCGGATCGGTTGATAGCTGAGTTTGTTCTGTGCGGCGCGGGTGCGGCAGCTGGCGACCTGAGTGCCGTAGGGCAGGGCGCCGGTCAGCATCTGATAGGTGATCACCGCCAGCGAAAACATGTCGGATCGGGTGCTACCGCTCTCGCCGAGAAAGTACTCCGGTGCAGTGTACTGGGCTGTGCCCAGCAGCTCGTTGCGCTCGATGGGCGACGCCACTTCCATGATGCCGGCCACCCGCGTGGAGCCGAAGTCGATGATTTTCACCGTGCCGGTGGCGTCGATCATGATGTTGGCCGGGCGCAGATCCTGATGCAGCATTTCCAGCCGGTGAAAGGCGCGAACACCCTTGGCAATCTGCTCGACGATGCCGCGGACCGTTTCCAGGTCGGGGCACGGATTGTCGATCATCCATTGCGCCAGCGTCTGGCCTTCGATGTATTCGCTCACGCTGTAGAGGTAGCTGCGTTTGCGCGTCTGCAGGCACGGCTTGGCGACGTGTGCGCTATCGATGCGTCGTGCCACCCAGTCCTCCGTGAGGAAACGTTCCAGGTACTGCACATCCCGTTGCAGATCCATCGAGGGCGTTTTGATGATGACCGTTGCGTGGCTGTCATCATCGGTGGCGAGGTAGACATGGCTGCGGCTGCTGGCGTGGACTTCTCGCACGATGGTGTAGCCGTCGAATGCCGCTCGCGCCTCAAGGATGGGCGGGAAGGGCAGTTCGGTCAGCTGTTGCAGGAGTTCGTCGGCAGCCTGCAGCGGCAGCGCCTCGATGCGCAGGATTTGCACCGTCAGGTTGTCGTCGCTGCCCTGTTCCAGCGCCTGGGCGACGATGGCCCGTGCGGCTGCGTCCAGATCATCCGCATAGTGAGCGATGGCGCCGATCATCGACGGCGCGCTGACGTACTCGTACACGCCGTCGGTAGCGAAGATAAAGGTGTCGCCCACGTCGACCGGTTCGGCGCGATAGTCCAGATCCAGTTGCGGGTGAATGCCCAACGCTCGGCTCAGATAGCTCTTGTCTTCCGAGACCCACATGCGGTGGTCATTGGTCAGCTGCTCGAGCGTAGCGCCCTGAATGCGGTAGATGCGTGAATCGCCCGCATGAAAGAGATGCGCCGTGGTCGATTTGATGACCATGGCGCTAAAGGTGCAGACGTAGCCGCGATCCGGATCGAATCGATGTGGGCTCTGTTGGCCCTGGGCGTGCAGCCAGGAATTGGTCGCCATCAGCACCCGTTGCGCCGAGGTTTTCACTGACCAGGCGTCCGATGTGCAGTAGTAGTCAGCGAAAAAGCCACTGACCGCTGACTCGCTGGCAATATGGCTGACGGCGCTGCTGCTGATGCCATCGGCCAGGGCGATGGCGATGCCCTTGCTGCTCAGTTGAGGTTCTTTGGGAATGTAGACGCCGTGGAAATCCTGATTGGTTTCCTTGATGCCCTTGTCGGTGTGTTGGCCCACCGAAACCTTGAGTTGACTGCTCATGGGATGCAGTGAACCCCGGCTGCCCGGGGTCCACAACCGATCAGCGAACCAGGGCGCGCTTCGGTGCAGTCCGCACGTGAGTGGTGTAAAGCGTCAGGCCGGTGAAGGCCAGACCGCCGACCAGGTTGCCCAAGGCCGTCGGGATTTCGTTCCACACCATGTAATCCATGATCGAGAAGTTGCCGCCCATGATCATCGCCGAGGGGAACAGGAACATGTTCACCACCGAATGCTCGAAGCCCATGAAGAAGAACAGCATGATCGGCATCCACATGGCGATGACCTTGCCGCTGACCGAGGTGGAAATCATCGCGCCGACCACACCCATCGAGACCATCCAGTTGCACAGCATGCCGCGCAGAAAGATGGTGAACCAGCCAGCGGCACCAAACTCGGCGTAACCCAGCGTACGCGCCTCACCCACGTGAGAGATCTTTTCGCCGACCGGGCCCGGATCGGTGGAGAACCCCATGGTGAAGACAAAGGCCATCATGAAGGCGACTGTCAGCGCTCCGCCGAAGTTACCCAGAAATACCAGTCCCCAGTTGCGCAGCACGCCGTTGACGGTCACTCCCGGACGCTTGTCCAGCAACGCCAGCGGGGCGAGGACGAAGACGCCGGTGAGCAGATCAAAGCCCATCAGGTAGAGCATGACGAAACCGACCGGGAACAGCATGGCGCCCACCAGCGGCGAGCCGGTCTGCACGGTAATGGTCACGGCGAATACCGCAGCCAGAGCCAGGATGGCGCCGGCCATGAAGGCGCGGATCAGCGTGTCGCGAGTGGACATGAAGACCTTGGACTCACCGGCGTCGACCATTTTGGTGACGAATTCCGAAGGGACGATGTAGGACATTTTTCAATTCTCTGGTTGTGTTGGCAAAGCAGGTGATCCTGCTGTTGGCGTATCGCTACTCGTTGTGCCGGGCCGCGGTCAGACCGCGGCAATCTCCACTGCATCGCCGTTGAGGCGCGCTGGCCATACTTGCAATTGCTGTTCCGGGTACTCCAGGCAGCTGCCATCGGCCAGGCGGAAGTGCTGCTTGTACAGGGGCGAAGCAATCACCAGGTCGCCTTTCAGCTGCCCCAGGATGCCGCGACCGATGACATTGGCGCCCGATTTCGGGTCCTTGTTCGAGATGGCGAAGACCTGTTCGCCGGTTTCGGTGTCGGGGAGGTGGAACAGCGCCACCTGTTCTCCCTCGAGCCAGGCGACCACGCCTGAATTGGCAACCAGATCGCGGCGGCTGCACAGGGCTCGCCAACTGGCGGATTGAACGGAATCAATACGTACGGCGTTGGGCTGGCTCATCAGAGCACCTCCTCGGTGACGGGAATCAGGTGAAGTTCGTGTGCATGTACCGGACGGCGCTGGCCGCGTTCCCTGACGAAGTGGACGTCGGGGTCGCCGCGCCTGTCGTTGATAAAGGTGCGGAAGCGCTTGAGCTTTTCCGGGTCCTTGATGGCGTTGGCCCATTCGCATTCGTAGCGGTCGACCACCAGCTGCATCTGCGCTTCCAGCTCGGCGGCGAGGTTCAGGCTGTCGTCGATGACCACCTCCTTGAGGTAGTCCAGGCCGCCTTCCAGCGATTCGCGCCACACCGAGGTGCGCTGCAGCTTGTCCGCGGTACGGATGTAGAACATCAGGAAGCGGTCGATGTAGCGGATCAGGGTTTCGTCATCCAGATCGGTGGCGAACAGCTCGGCGTGGCGCGGACGCATGCCGCCGTTTCCTGCGACATACAGGTTCCAGCCGTTCTCGGTAGCGATCACGCCGATGTCCTTGCTTTGCGCCTCGGCGCATTCGCGGGTGCAACCGGAGACGCCAAACTTGATCTTGTGTGGCGAGCGCAGGCCCTTGTAACGATCCTCCAGGCGCAGCGCCATGCCGACGCTGTCCTGCACGCCGTAGCGGCACCAGGTGCTGCCGACGCACGACTTCACCGTGCGCAGCGACTTGCCGTAGGCGTGACCGGTCTCGAAGCCTGCTTCGATCAGCTCGCCCCAGATGTCCGGCAGTTCGTGCAGCTGGGCGCCAAACAGGTCGATGCGCTGGCCGCCGGTGATCTTGGTATAGAGATCGTATTTCTTGGCCACCGCACCGAGCGCGATCAGCTTGTCCGGGGTGATTTCACCGCCGGCAATGCGCGGCACCACCGAGTAGGTGCCGTTCTTCTGCATGTTCGCCATGAAGGTGTCGTTGGTGTCCTGCAGCGGAATCAGCCCTGGGTCGGTAATCGGCTGGTTCCAGCAGGACGCGAGGATCGAACCCACGGCTGGTTTGCAGATGTCGCAGCCGGTGTGGCCGCGGCCGTGTTTGGCGAGCAGTTCATCGAAGCTGATGATCCCTTCGACGCGAACGATCCCGTACAGCTCCTGGCGGGTGTGGGCGAAGTGCTCGCACAGGCTATTGTCGACTTCGACGCCGCGTGCGGTCAGCTCATGTTCGAAGACCTGCTTGAGCAGGGCACTGCAACCGCCGCAGCCGGTACCGGCCTTGGTTGCGGCCTTGAGTTCGCCGAGGTCGGTGATGCCGGCGTCGACCTGACAGCACACTGCGCCCTTGGTGACGTTATGGCAGGAGCAGATCGTCGCGATGTCGGGAAGGGCGTCCGCGCCCAGCGTCGGTGCGCCATCGGACAGCGGCAGGATCAGGCTGGACGGGTCGGCCGGGAGCTTGATGCCGTTCTGCGCGTATTGCAGCAGGGTGTCGTAGTAGCTGTTGTCGCCGATCAGCACGGCACCGATGACGCGTTTGCCGTCCTCCGACAGCACCAGACGGCGGTAACTGGCATTGGCCTCATCGATAAAACGGTAGCTCTTGGCGCCAGGCGTGGCGGCATGGGCGTCGCCAATGGAACCGACATCGACGCCGAGCAGCTTGAGCTTGGTCGACATGTCAGCGCCGCTGAACGGCTGGTGCCGTTCGCCGCAGAGCAGGGCTGCCAGGTTACGTGCCATGGTGTAGCCGGGCGCGACCAGGCCGAAGACCATACCGTTCCAGGACGCACACTCACCGATGGCAAAGATCGAGGGATCGCTGGTGCGGTAGTCGGTGTCGATCACCACACCGCCGCGCGGCGCGATGTCCAGCTCGGCGCTGCGGCCCAGGGCATCCTGCGGGCGGATACCGGCTGAGAAGACGATCAGGTCCGTTTCCAGATACTCACTTCTACCATCAGCACCGTCCTGGAAGTTCATCCGGTAGGCGTATTCTTCGCCGATGACGATTTCCTGCGTGGCGCGGGACAGATGCACGCCAACGCCCAGCGCCTCGATGCGGGCCTTGAGTGCGGCGCCGCCTTCCTCGTCCAGCTGAACGGGCATCAGGCGCGGCGCGAACTCGACGACATGGGCTTCGAGGCCGAGCGACTTGAGCGCGTTAGCGGCTTCCAGACCGAGCAGACCGCCACCGACCACGACGCCGCGCTTGGCATTGCTGGCCGCAGCACGGATGGCGTCCAGATCATCGAGGGTGCGGTAGACCAGGCGTGAGTTGCCTTCGGCACCCGGAATCGGCGGTACGAACGGGTAGGACCCGGTGGCCAGAATCAGCTTGTCGTAAGCCTGGCGGCCTTCGGCGGTGACCACTTCCTTGCGCTCGCGGTCGATTTCCAGCACCTGCACGCCGAGGTGGATGTGCACGCCGTGAGTGGCGTAGTAGTCGGCTTCGCACATGGCCAGGGAGTCGGCATCGCGACCCCCGAAGTACTCGGAGAGATGAACGCGGTCATAGGCGCGCTGGCGCTCTTCGCCATACACATGAATCTGGTACTGGCCCAGCGCGCCGCGCTCGACCAGCTGCTCCACGCAGTGGTGACCCACCATCCCGTTGCCGATGACGACCAGCGTTTCACTTTTGAGCGGGGTGACGATTGCGTTCATGACCGGTTCCTCCGTCGACACCGCGTGCGGTGTCGTCGTACAAAAACAAAAAAGGCGCCTGGAGCTGTCGAGCAGCTCCAGGCGCCTTTGCCTGGAATTTGAGTTGTGGGGTGATGTTCGAGCGACGTTGCCCGCTGCACCCGTCCCGTGCCGCTTACGGCTGAGGGTCTACGCTGACCCCGGGATGCACTGCCGAATCAATCGGCAGGCGTTGCATAGGCCATAGCAGGTTGCGTGCCATTCCAGCCCGATCACCGTTGGGTGGGGCAGAACCCTTAAGTAAGTGGGGCGTTGAGACGTGTGATTAGCGCCGCTGTCACAGGGCCATAGAGCCAAATGGGGCGTCTGCATGAGCTGCAATGGTGCGGCAACGCCTGAGGGTCCCCATTTGAGGGCATTATCAAGCCGGTGGTGGACCTTTGGTCCAGGTCAGGCGCCGTTGATGCCTCGGTTCATCAGCGCTCGGCTCCAGACGCCGGCGACGACGATCACAGTTGCACTGTGGGCTTTGCATTGCTGACGCCTCGCGCTTTAAGCGCGAGCGCGGCTTAAGTAGCACACCCATGTCACTGCGTAGTGCGCGGCACCGACAGGACGGGCTGAGCGGATGTTGAGTGGCTGATGATCCGTGTTTTTTTGGGTGCCGCCGACCGTTTGGCTATTTTTCAGCTATAGCCATATTCCTGACACAGTGACTTTTTAAGGTGATTCTCCGGTGCCAGAGTGCCGCGCATATCGCACGGCGCCGGCTCCGACCCGGATGGAGACACTGCCCCATGCGTATCTCGAAGCCGCTGGTCGTGGCGCTTGTCGCTGCGATTTCCGCCCCCGCCATGGCCGCCAGCAATACCCTGGTGGGTTGGGCCATGATGCCTGCCGATACCTTGTCCGATGGCCCGACGTCGGGTCAGATGGCTAGCGCCAATCCCTACGGGACCTTCGCGCCGCCGTATAAAGACCGCCAGCCGGTCCAGGGTTTCTCCGCCGTGCTGCCGGGAGCAGATGAAAACAGCTTCATCTTCATGACCGACAACGGCTTCGGTGGGCAAACGAACTCTGCCGACACCTTGCTGCGCCTGTATAGCGTGCGGCCTGATTTCCGCACGGTCAGCGGCGGCAGTGGCAAGGTCAGCGCAAGCGACTACCTGAGTGGTGCGCCACTGGCGCGTTTCTCTCATCCGTCTCGGCTGACGCTCAATGACGTTAACCAGAAGCTCGAGCTGCCGATCCAGGCCGACTATCGTTTCTATTACAACGACGGCTCCAAGCCACGCGTAGTCAGTGCAATCGACTTCGGTCGCCTGCTGACGGGCGCGGACCTTGACGTCGAGTCAGTTCGCCGCGACAAGCATTGCGCGATGTGGTTTGGCGATGAGTTCGGCCCCTACCTGATCAAGACCGATGCGTCCGGTACCGTCATGCGCAGCGCCATTTCATTGCCCGGCGTTTACGCACCGCAGCACAAGGACGTGGTGGCGAGGCGTGCGGCTGCCAACCTGGCCGGGTCGGGCGGTTTCGAAGGCATGGCGATCAACCCGCGCGGTGACCGTTTGTACGCGTTGCTGGAGAAGACCGTTGACGGCGATCCGACCGGAACACTGCGTATCAACGAGTTCGATATCGACCAGGAGCGTTACACCGGCAACCGGTTCTTCTATCATCTGCAAGCGCCCGAACACGCCATCGGCGACATGACGGCCATCGACGAGACGCGCTTTCTGGTCATCGAGCGCAACGGCGCGACGGCCACCGGCGGCACGCCGTTCAAGAAGATCTACCTGATCGATACGCGCGGCGTCGCCAGTGGCGGGACAGTGCACAAAACCGAGCTGGTCGACCTGATGCAGCTGGCTGACCCTGACGACCTGAACGGCGATGGCCAACGCTCGTTCAGCTTTCCCTACGTGACCATTGAAAGCGTGTTGCCGCTGGATTCGCGCACCTTGCTGGTGACCAATGACAACAACTTCCCGTACGGAGGCGGGCGTGGGCTCAATGCGGATGTCACCGAATTCCTGAAGATTCGCCTGGCCAACCCTATTCCCGGCGTCCGTCCGCCCCATTTGCAGCAGGCCAGAGACGCGCGGCGCTGTGAAATGTCGGCCGGGCTGGGGCAGGGCTGAGCCTCGCTTGTGAGCAAAGTGGCGGACACCAAGTGCGGGGCGCTACAGCTTACATATCAAGCATCAAAAGCTTCGCCAGCAAGCTCGCTCATACAGCAGGTACCCGCGAGCAAGTATTCCGTGCAGGAGCGAGTGTGCTCGAAAACGAGGCGGTGCATACGCCAGGCAAGCGCCTGGCGTATGCATTTCTGCCGCTGGGTGAGCAAGGCGACGCGTCCCTTCAGCCTACGGGGCAACGTGCCGCTGTAGGTGTGCAAATGCCGAACGGGATCACGCGTCGCCGACCTGCACCACCAGCTTTCCGAAATTCTTGCCTTCGAGGAGGCCGATAAATGCCTCGGGCGCATTTTCCAGCCCCTGGACGATCTGCTCGCGGTATTTGATCTTGCCTTCCGCATACCAGGCGCCCATTTCACGGGCGAACTCGTCGTAGCGGTGGCCGTAGTCGTTGAAGATGATGAAGCCCTGCATGCGCATGCGCTTCTTCAGAAGGGTGTCGAGCAACAATGGCAAGCGATCCGGCCCATCCGGCAGATCGGTGCTGTTGTACTGCGCGACTACTCCGCAGACCGGCACCCGTGCGCTGGTATTGAGCAGCGGCAGCACTGCATCGAATACCTTGCCGCCGACGTTCTCGAAATAGACGTCAATACCGTCCGGGCAGTGTTGGGCCAGTTGTTGTGGGAAGTCGCTGGCCCGGTGATCGATACAGGCATCGAAGCCAAGCGTTTCGACCGCATGCCGGCATTTTTCAGCGCCGCCAGCGATACCGACCACGCGGCAGCCTTTCAGCTTGCCGATCTGCCCGACCGTTGCCCCAACGGGCCCGGTGGCTGCTGCGACCACCAGGGTTTCCCCAGCCTTGGGCTGGCCGATGTCGAGCAGGCCCATGTAAGCGGTGAAGCCCGGCATGCCCAGTACACCAAGGGCGTGGGAAGGATGCGCCATATCAGGGGCGAGCTTGATCAGCCCTTGTCCATCGGACAACGCATAGTCCTGCCAGCCATTGCCACTGAGTACCCAGTCACCTTCCTGGTAGTCGGGATGACGTGACTCGACGACCCGGCAAACCGTGCCGCCAACCATCACATCGCCCACTTCCATAGGGGGCGCATAGGATGGCCCTGCACTCATGCGGCCGCGCATATAGGGATCGAGCGAGAGATAGACCGTACGCAGCAACAGCTGCCCATTGTCAGGGCTCGGTACCGTGCCGGATTCCATACGGAAATTGTCCGACGTGGGCGCACCGTGCGGGCGCGAAGCGAGGCGAATGCTGCGGTTGTGTTGCGATTGTTGAGTCATCGAGGTTCTCCCTTGAGTCGATCAGCAGATCAACGTGGGAGCCTGTTGCGCGCTGGACGTTCAATCGTTAGCCGAGCCGCCCGCTCTCTCGCGAGAGGTGGGATGGAGGTTTGGTGCAGCCGCCCCGAGAGAGAGCGGCTACACCACGATGGAGGCTTGAACAACGATGTCAGAGGTCGAGCCAGCCTTCGTTGTCAGAATCATCGCGGAACCGGTTGTACTCGTCTTCGTTCCAGTCGCCGCTCTTGTCGCGGTCGTAGGTGTTGTAGACGCCTTGACCGTACTCCTCATTGGTCAGGACTCCATCTCTGTCCGAGTCCCAGCGTGAAAACATGCCATCGTTATCGAAGCGGGTGCCCCATTCGTTGTAGTCCACAGAGCCTGATTTGTCGGCATCCCAGGTGTTGTAGTCCATCTCTGCGGCGTAGGTCATGGCCGAGCCGCCCGCAAGGGCCGCCGCTATAGCGAGACCGCCGATCGTTTTCTGCCATTTGGTGTTCATGCTGCTTCTCCTCTGCAAATTCTGGGTAGTCATCACCAGAGGATGGCGCTGACATTAATTTCGTAACCAGTGAGCATGCAGAGTTCTGGAAAAGCGCCGGCTACCGACACACGGCTATGCCGGTGTGAGGGGGAGCGTCCAGCGCTGTCGCTGCCCGCCGCGCCAGAAAGAGAAGGGGTGGTAATGCCCGGACGCTCAGCGGACAACTAGCTAAACGATCATGTGATTGCAGCGCGGGGCGCTTTTTCGGGTTGGGCCGGGTGGTTGGACCACCCGGCGTGATGCCGCGGTATTGGCGAGATCGGTCGGCCGCAACGAACAGCGTGTCCAGACCTAGGACGCTATTCGATTTCTCCCGGTGTGGCGGAGTAGTGCGCCGGGTCCTCTGTCACGGTTTCCTGCTCGGTGCGATGCATGTTGCGGTTGGGCACGCTGTCATTCTCCGGCAGACCCTTAACGACACGGCCATCCTCGGTCACGATCTGTCCCTGCTCGTTGCGGTGAGTTTCGAGCTTCTCCATCGGCGCGGGCGTGCCCATTGGGCTCGGACGTGAACCGGTATCGTCCTTCGGCGTGCCGGCTGGCCACTGCGCCAGGGCTGGCTGGGCGGCGCTTGCCAGTAATGCGGTCAACGCCAGTGACATCAAATGGGATCTGTTCATAGCGGTCTCCTGATCTGCATCTTCGGAAGGTTGGCGGTTGTGGCGCCCGTTCCGGCAGGCGGTCTGTGCTGGTGCGCGCTCAACGCACCTAGGCGCCCTCGGGCTGGCACACCAGCAACGCGATGGGGCCACCACTGGAATATTTGCCGGGCACCCTCGCCACGGCCTGTTCGTTTGGGCTGATCGACATCGCCGGCGACGCCGTCATCACGGTTTCTTCGGGCAGAGCGTGGAACTGGCACGACGCGACTTCCCGACTGTGGTTGGTCACCTTGATCGCTGGAACACCGCGCAAATCAACGTCATCCGAGGATGCCTGCGGCACTCCAAGCTCCTCGACTTCGAGGTTCATGCCGTTCAAACGGGTAACGACTAGAGGCTCCTGAGCGAGCGCAGGCAGAGCAAACGCCAAGCTGATCAGCGCTGATAGAGGTCTCTTCATTCTGCTTCTCCGTTTTAGTGACTTATTCATCTGAACCGGGTAGGCGCGGCGAGTTCGGGCCGCCAATCGACCTGTCGGACAGATCGTCAAATCAGCCCGTCACGGGCCGCTTCGATTGACCCGCCGATGATCTGGCTGAGCAACCGCGCGCCGTGCCGAGCGCCAGCAATGCCGGTACATAAGCGCGTCTTCCACAGTCTTCAACGTGCGCCGTATGGGTTGTCGTACAGCTGGCCATATCTTGTTGCAATTCACTGAACCCCGTTCGTCTTCCTGGGTCAGAGCTGAGCGTCGTGGCTCAAGGCTGCTACGCACCGCAGCTCACCCCTGCCAGGTTGTTACCTCCTACTCAAGTTGCTGAGCGCACCAATGGATAAGATTTACGCTGTCGTACTGTCTTATAAACGCAAGGATTTGCTTAAGCGTTGTCTGGATGGGATCGGTGCCCAGAGCCGCCCCTGCGACGCCATCATCGTGGTCGACAATGCCAGCAACGATGGGACCGAGGAGATGCTGCTCGAGTCAGACATCGCCAATCTCAAGGTCTATGTACTGTCCCGGAACACCGGTGCATCAGGTGGTTTCAGTGCCGGGTTTCGCATCGCGTATCAGCAAGGAGCTGACTTCGTCTGGATGATGGACGATGACGTGATTCCAGAGCCGGATGCGCTGGAACAACTGCTCGAGGCGGATCAGCGGCTCGCCGAGCACAAACAGCCACGCTCCTTCTTGCTGTCGAGGGCGTTTACCGAGGCGGGTTTGCTCACCAACGTGCCGCGAATCGATGAGCGTACCAACGCCATTGATTACGAAAATTGGCCCGCGTTGCTGCACCTCGGTGTAGTGCCAGTGCGACCAGCCACCTACGTATCGATCCTGGTACCGCGAGAAACACTGGCTCAGCATGGGGTGCCTTTGGCCCCCATGTTCATGTGGGGGGACGACACCGAGTTTACTCTGCGTATCAGCCAGAACACGCCTGGCTACCTTGTGGTCGCCAGCAAGGTACTGCACCTGCGACGCGTCAGTGGCGCGATCGACATCCTGCGCGAGCCTGACCCGAGCCGGATTGCGCTGCACCGGCACCTGGTTCGAAACGAGATCTTTGTCGCACGCCAATATTTCCGCAAACGACGCGTTTTGGGTCTGCTCTCCTCGCGGCTGAGCCTGGTTGCGGCAATGCTGCTGCGAGGACAGTTCGCCAAGTCACGCATCATTCTTTCCGGGCTGGTGGAAAGTGTCAGCTTCTCGCCTTCCCCTGAATCGGCCGATGCGCCGGTTGAGGCGCTGGGGGTGACCGTGCGTGAGCTGCTCCCAAAGCGGACAGACGTGCCGACTGAGGCAACTGAGCTAGCTGAGCAACGGCCGCCGGATGCCGCTGCCGCTCCCTGCACCGATAAGCCGGCTCATCATGACAGGCAGTCCAATCTGCGGATTCTGGTCTGCGGCGCAGAAGGGCAGGTGGGTTACTGCCTCATCAATCAGGCTGCGAGCTTTGGTTTGGAAGCCATCGGCTTGTCTCGCCAAGCGTTGGACATTACCAGCGCGGAGCAGGTGCGTGAGGCCATTGAGCGCCATGAGCCGGCGTTGATCATCAATGCCGCTGCATACACCAACCTGGACCATGCCGAGGCAGAGGTGGCGCAGGCGCAAGCAGTCAATCGCGACGGTGTAGCTAACCTGGCCGCCGCTGCCCGGCAGTTCAATATTCCCTTGTTCCACCTGTCGAGCGAATACGTCTTCTCCGGCGAAGCTGATAAACCCTACCGTGAAACTGACCAGCCGACACCCAACAGCGTCTACGGCTCCACGCGTCGTGCGGGCGAGATGGCGATCAGTCAGACGTTGGACCGCTTCCTCATTCTGCGAACCAGCTGGATTTATGGGGAGCGCGGAAACAATTTCGTGAAGACGATGCTCAACCTGAGCAACAAGACCGAGGAAGTGTCGGTCGTCAGTGATCAGGTCGGTTGCCCGACCCGTGCCCGTAGCGTTGCACGCGTCCTGATTGAATTGGCGCTGCGTTATTGCCGCGACGGTGATCTGGAATGGGGGCTGTATCACTACAGCGGCGCTTCACCGTGCAGTTGGGCCGAATTCGCCACTCAGATCTTCAAGGAAGCGGAATCGGCCGGGTTGATCGACACCGCGCCGCGTGTGCTGCCGGTACCTAGTTCGAGCCTGCCACGGGCAGCGATGCGACCTGCATGGTCGGTGCTCGATTGTGCGCTCATCGAGGAGACCTTCGGCATTCGACCCAAGCACTGGCGAGATGAATTGCGGCATGTGATTCGTCGAATCAGCGATATGCCGGTCGTGCCATTCGGGCCTTCGCCAAGCCGGGTTCCGTTCAAAGCTTATCCGTTCTGCATCAAGGAACGACCTGCACAGCTGTCCTCGTCCAGACGCTCGGCCACCGGCGACTAGACTCGCATCACAAAAGAAAACTTTTTCTAAATATTACGGTCCGAGGGGCAGGACTTTTTCGAAGGGATGTCGCCATGACAGACGCAGCGATTAAAAGAGTAGGTGTTTCGGGTACAGGGATGATCTCGCACTGTTTCGTTCGTCTGATCATGCAGCACTACAGCGATCTGCGAATAAGCCGGGTCTTGACCCGCAGAAACGTCGGAACATTGAGCAGCTTCCCGCTGGCCGAGGTGCTGACGAACTCCATTGACGATTTGATTGCGAACTCGGATGTGATCGTTGAGTGCACGGGCGATGTGTTTTTCGGTACTGAAGTGATCGAGCGTGCCTTCGAGGCCGGGGTACCAGTCGTCACTATCAATGCCGAGCTTCAGGTCACCACAGGGTCCTACCTCTCGGGCAAAGGGTTTCTGACCGAAGCCGAAGGGGATCAGCCAGGCTCGCTCGCCGCATTGCGCGAAGAGGCCCTGCAGATGGGCTTTCTGCCGCTGGTGTACGGCAACATGAAGGGTTACCTGAACCACAATCCCAGTCCTGAGGACATGGCTTACTGGTCCAAGCGGCAGGGCATCAGCATTGAGCAGACCACGTCCTTCACCGACGGCACCAAGGTGCAGATCGAGCAGGTCGTGGTCGGCAACGGGTTTGGCGCGACCATTACCCGACGTGGCCTGGAGGGACTGGCATCCACCGATCTCAATGTCAGTGGCAATGTTCTTGGCCTGATTGCCGAGGGCGTCGGCCAGCCGATCGTCGATTATGTTCTGCCCAACGGTTACTCGGCCGGCGGCGTGTTCCTGGTATGCAGGCACGATGAGATGCAGGCGCCAGCAATCGAATACTTCAAGCTGGGTCCCGGTCCTTACTACGTGCTGACACGACCGTTTCACCTGTGCTCGCTGGAAGTTGGCAAAACCGTTCGCCGGGTATTGGCTGGCGGCGGCGTGCTGCTGAACAATTCTGTCTCGCCCACCCTGGGTGTCGCGGCAATAGCCAAACGTCCAATAAAGCCGGGAGAGATGATCGTCCGAGGCATCGGCGGATTCGACGTTCGCGGCGAAGCGGTGAAGCTTGCCGACGAGCTAGACCACGTACCTATCGGTCTGTTGCGCAATACGGTTCTCAAACGACCGGTTGAGCCGGGGCAGTTGATCACCTTCGACGACATCGAGGTTCAGCCGAGTCGAGTGCTGGATATCATTTTCCAGCAGCAGCAGAAAATGTTGCAGCAGGTTCAAACAAAGGCTGAGCCAGCGATGTTGTGTCAGGCCCTGCCGTGAGAGCCCGGGACGAGGCAGAGGTGTGGGCTGACGGGTACGGCTTCATGGAGTTTCAGCGGACCGGAACCGGCCTCGTCCCCTATCACCACGAATCTCGCGCTACAAACCTGCCTTTGCCACCCGCAGCGTCTGCAACATTGGCCGATGATAAATCGGCCGGCGACGAAGATGGTTTCACCCTGCTGGCTTGATCGGCTGGCTTACACGGCTGAATCTGAGCCCGGGCTCACCTCAGCGGTCATATTGAGGGTGTTCCAAAGGTTGCACGCCAAGCGCACCACGGCACCCCCAAAGCCGATGGCCTCTGTTCGAGCATCCTGCTCGTTGTCGAAAACCGTGAGCACGCTGCCGTAGGAGTAAACAACTCCCCAGTGATTCATGCTTTCGTTATCTGCCTTGATGCAATCCATGGACGTCTCCTTATGTCACGGGGCGTGACAAAAATACGTCGCATAGATAGCACGGCGTCATAACGCCGACAATTGCCATTCGGCGGACGTGCAATTAACCGCCAGACGGCAGATTGGTACTGATTTTTTAACCAGTCACGAACTCAATGCCGATATGCGCTCGCGCCGGACTGCCGCAGCGAAAAGCGCTCAATGGCTGCATCGTGTGGCAGTTCGGTAATCGCACTCTTCACGAAGTGCCACGGCGTTCGCCCGGATGCGTTTCGTGGCCCATCGGCGTGGTGTCTGGAAGGGTCACACCTGGCTCGGCGAAATCGGGGCTGTGCACTTCCGAGTCCAATGGCATGTGACTGTAGCGCTGCTTGTCAGGAGAGACCTGATGTGGCGGCTGCTCGGTTGCGGTGAGAATACGTTTTGCCTCGCAGCGGCCGCTGATACCTCGAGCCAGAGCCATGCCGCCCATTGCGAGCTGCAGCAGGCCGGTCAAACCGCCGCGCCGCAAACCTCGGCCCAGCATCACCAGGCCGCCTGCCACCGAGGCACTGCGTTCCCAGCCATGCACGTTTTGCGGTGCGTTCTTGTCGAATAGATTCATAGTCATTCCTTTAATAGTGATCAGCCGTTGAGCGTGGTGCCCGTCGAGGGCGGAAACGGGTCCAGTGGCGGCGACGCTGCCCCAAAAGACGCTGCTCCAGCCTGACGAGCCTGTGTGATGCCGCTATGGCTCGTTTCGTTGGTCTTAGGTTCGGCAGCAACAGAGGGGAAATCGTTCGAGGCGGGAGATGAGTGGTGCGACACAAGACTTGACAGTTGGGCAGGGGTCCCGCAGATTTCGCTAAACGTAATTGAATTACGCAAAAAAATAATAGAGCGCTGCGCAGATGCGGCGCACCTTGTATGCAGCCATGGCAACGAATATGGATTCATCAGTTTTCTTCCGCTTCATCGAGTCCGCTCGTCCCCACACCGCTCAGGCGTCCACCCGCTCGGTGAGCCTGATCGCTTCGGTTGGCCGATTGGCGGCTGGCGATACGCGTCGGCCAACCCAGCCAATGCGCAGCGCGCAGGGCATGGTGGTAGTTAGGCTTGACGCCTGGATGAGCTGTTGAAATGAAGATATTGGGCTTTCGATTGACGCTGGGCGACCATCTGGGTCGCAGTGTCCGTGGGATTTCCTGTGCGCCACCGGGTTGACCTCCGCATGACGTCAACCACCAAACGCACCGTTATTCCAAGGAGCCAATCATGGCCGACCTGTTTGAAAACCCAATGGGCCTCATGGGCTTCGAGTTCATCGAATTTGCCTCGCCCACCCCGAACGTCATCGAGCCCGTGTTGGAAAGCATGGGCTTTGCCCATGTCGCCAACCATCGTTCGAAGGATGTGGCGCTGTACCGTCAGGGCGAAATCAACGCCATCGTCAATCGCGAGGCAACGGGTCTTCCGGCCTATTTTGCAGCTGAGCACGGACCGTCCGTGTGCGGCATGGCATTCCGCGTAAAGGACGCACAGAAGGCCTATTCCCGTGCCCTCGAACTGGGCGCGCAGGCCATCGAGCTGCCGACTGGCCCGATGGAACTGCGTCTGCCGGCGATCAAGGGCATCGGCGGCGCGCCGCTGTATCTGATCGACCGCTTCGGTGAGGGCAGCTCGATTTACGACATCGATTTCGTATTCCTCGAAGGCGTCGAGCGTCATCCAGTCGGAGCGGGCCTGAAGCTCATCGATCACCTGACCCACAATGTTTACCGCGGGCGCATGGCCTATTGGGCGGACTTCTACGAGAAGCTGTTCAACTTTCGTGAAATCCGCTACTTCGACATCAAAGGTGAATACACCGGCCTGACGTCGAAGGCCATGACTGCGCCGGACGGCATGATCCGCATCCCGCTCAACGAGGAGTCGTCGAAGGGCGCCGGGCAGATCGAGGAATTCCTCATGCAGTTCAACGGCGAGGGCATTCAGCACGTCGCCTTCCTGACCGACAACCTGATCGAGACCTGGGACAAGCTGAAGGCCGGCGGCACAGTCTTCATGACGGCACCGCCGGAAACCTATTACCAGATGCTTGAAGAGCGGCTGCCCAACCACGGTGAGCCCGTGGAAGAGCTCAAGTCACGGGGCATCCTGCTCGATGGCGCAGAGGAGAACGGCGAGCAGCGTCTGCTGCTGCAGATCTTCTCAGGCACGGTGCTGGGCCCGGTATTCTTCGAGTTCATCCAGCGCAAGGGTGACAGTGGCTTCGGCGAAGGCAACTTCAAGGCGCTGTTCGAATCCATCGAGCGTGACCAGATCCAACGCGGAGTGCTGAGCACCACCGAGTAACTGCCGAAACGGCAACCGGCTCCGGTTGCCGAACCGATCAATCGGTTTGCTTGACGGCCGTTCGAGAGCACCCTAAGGGCACCAGCTGATGTTGGTGCCGCTTTGGTCGAGTTGACTGCCACATCATCCGCACGCTCTATCCGGGCAAGCCCTCAGGTCGGCAAAATCGAGTCAGGCGACGGTTATGTCGGGTCGGCAGCTGGAGCGGTGCCGTGGTCGTCAGCGTTAGTGTCACGATCCCTTTCGTAGCGTTGGGTGTGCGGGAACAGCGGCAACCAGTCCTCGCGACGAACCGTCCAGCACTCGTAGATGGGCGCCAGTTGGTTGGGGGTATCAAGAGAGCCCAGATGCACTTCGATTTCGTTCGCAGTGCGCGCGAAAACGGACGAGCCGCAGCGGGGGCAGAAGAATCGACCGGCATAGCTTTGCGCTTCGCCACTGATCCTCACCGAATGCTGCGGAAACACTGCGGCGGCATAGAAGAGGGCGCCGTGATGCTTGCGACAGTCGAGACAATGACACAGGCCAACCCGGCTCGGGAGACCCGTCGCCACGAGGCGCAGGTTGCCGCAAAGGCAACCACCAGTGAATCGCTCCATGCTGTGCTACCTCTGGCAGGCGGGCAAATTGGGACTGTATGAACAGTCATAGCCGATGTCGAGAAGCGTCCGAGCGGCCGATCAATTGTCGACCGCGACTGCGCATCAGTTCCTCTGCGACGCCCGCAGGCAACCGAACACTGAAAGTCGCACTAGATCGTTCACGACAAACGTCAGCCGCTTGTTAACGCTTCACGGCCGAGTGCTCGCCGTAACGGTCATCCGACCGAGGTGCGGAGAAACTGGGCGATTGCCTCGATCACCGTTTCAGGTTGCTCACGATGGGGAACGTGCTGACACCCGTCGAGCGGTAGCTTCTGAACGCTGCCGGTTCCCAGCGCGGCGACACGATGAAGATGGTCCAGCGAACCGTATTCGTCTTCCCGGCCATGAATCGCCAGCAGTGGGCAGGCGAAGCAGGGAGCGCTTTCTTCTATCGTCCAGGTGGCGTAGCTTTTTGACAGCCAGGTGTTGATCCAGGCCCACAGAATCCATTCAGCCTTATCCCCGTGGTATTTGCGTAGCCGTTCCAGCTGGCCGGGTTCGGCGAATGCTGCCTGGGTGTCACGAATGCCCTGCAGGGTTCGGTCTTCGACGAACGCGAGGGCGGCGATGGTGATCAGCGCACGACAGTTGTTAGGGTGATGGGCGGCAAGGCTGGCGGCCATGATGCCGCCAACGCTGTGGCCGAGTGCAATGAAGTGCTCGATGTCCAGGGCGTGCCGCACCGGCGGGAAGAATTGCTCAGCTTCGTCACGTATGAAGCTGTTGGACCAGTCACCCGGATGCGCTGCGGAGCGACCGTAGCCAAGCCGGTCATAGGCAATGACGTCGTGACCGGTAGCCTCAGCCAGGCGCTCGGGAAGGTCGCGCCACAGTTCTACGCAACCAATGGAATCGTGCATCAGGACGATGGGCGATTTGCGTGAATCACGGACGCGCCAGCGACTGGTGAACACGTCGCCGCGTGCCGTGGATAGGACGCGGTCTTCCGTCGAAACGATCATGAGAATCCTTGTGCCGCCGGTTCTGGTTGGCATCGATCTGCGCCGGGCGTCAGCGTTATGCATGGCGGCCTCAGGCAGGCCGCCTCGTCGCTGAGTAAACCGCGTGCCGTTGCGAGCTTTAAGGCCCAGGCGGCGCCGGAAGTAGTGATCAGCGGCCGCCTGTCGCGGCCATGCTCTGACGTGTGCGTCGGCGCTGGCTTCAGTTCGCCGCGGTCGCTGCCGCTGGCTGCTGTGCCGCCACTTCTCGGTCGCGCAGCAGGAACCGCTGGATTTTCCCGCTCGGGGTTTTCGGCAGTTCGCTGACGAACTCGATTTCGCGCGGGTAGGCATGGGCGGACAGACGCTGACGCACGTGCTGCTGCAACTCATCGGCCAGCGCATCGCCGGCCTGATGGCTTGCATGCAGCACGACAAAGGCTTTCACCAGTTCGGTTCGCTCCGGATCGGGCTTGCCGATTACCGCCGCTTCGATAACTGCAGGGTGTTCCACCAGGGCGCTCTCCACGTCAAAGGGGCCGACTCGGTAGCCCGACGTGGTGATGACGTCATCGGCGCGGCCGACGAAACTGATGCTGCCGTCGGCGTTGAGTTCGACGGTGTCGCCGCTCAGGTAGTAGTGCCCAACGAAGGCCTTGGTTCGGCCGCCCGCATAACCGTTGAACCAGAGCAACGGTGACTGATTGCGGTCCAGTGCGAGCATGCCGGGTTTGCCAGGCTCCAGCTCGCGTTGTTGATCGTCGATGACCACGACGCGGTGCCCGGGCATCGCATAGCCCGCCGTGCCGATGCGCACGGTATGGCTCAGCGCATGGTGGTTGCACAGAACCATACCCAGTTCGGTCTGCCCGTAATGATCATGAATCGTGCAGCCAAGGCCGCTGCTGAACCAGCGGATGACCTCGGGAGTGAGTGGTTCGCCCGCGCTGCTCACGGCGCGCAGCTGCCCCTTGATCTTGCCTTCGACCTCATGCCGCGCGGCCAGCAGCAGGCGGAACGCGGTAGGTGAGCCGGCCATGTTGGTGATCTTGTATTCATTGACAATGCGACAGGTGCTGTCGACAGTAAATCCGCCCTCATAAAACAACGTCGAATGGCCCATCGCGAGCGGTCCGGTAACGGCGTAGTACAGACCGTACGCCCAGCCCGGATCGGCAATGTTCCAGAAATTGTCTTCGGGCCGGAGATCGACCGCATCACGCATATAGGTGACGAACGCCACGATGGCCTTGAGCGGCACATGCAGCTGCTTTGCCGGCCCGGTAGTACCAGAGGTGAACATGGCGAGAAAGGGCGCCTCGCCGTCCAGCAGCACCGGCTCGAATTTGCTCGGTTGTAGATTGACCTGTGACCAGAAGTCGCCAGCTCCGTCGCCGACTACCAGACGACGCGGCGCGGCTTCGATGGCGTCCAGCTTCTCGCTGTTGACAGCATCGGTGACGACCATCTTCGCGCCGGATTCCTTGATCCGATGCTCGACCGCTTTGGGGCCGAAGGCGGTGAACAATGGCTGATAGATAGCTCCCGCGCGCCAGGTGCCGAGGATGGTGATCAATAACTCGGGCGTGCGCGGCAGCAGACCGGCAACAGTATCGCCCGGCTTGATGCCATAACTGTCCAGCAGGTTGGCGAAGCGCGCCGAGGCTTCCTTGAGCTGGGCGAAGGTCCATGTAGCGCGTTGACCCTCTCGACCTTCCCAAATGAGGGCGACCTTGTCTGAATCGGCGTGGCGGTCACAGCACTCGACACAGGCATTCATCGAGGTGAGATCGCCGCTAAGAATGGCCGAGACCGTTTGCTCGTAGTCGAATTCACTGGCCGCAGTGGCATGGTCGCGCATGGCTGGCTCCTGGATCTTGTTGTTATTGGGTTGTCCGGATATTGGCGCTGCAAGGTGTCCGCAACAATGGCAAAAGCCACCAAGGTGGCTGAGCGGTTTGGACAAATGCCAAGAGCCAGTAGGGGCGCTGTTAGACGCCATCCGTCCGTAGACAGCAATGCAGACACCATAAGCCGTAGTATGGGCGGCAACACCTGATGCCGCTGCCACTGAGCTGGCGATTCTTGCCTGGCGCAGAAAATGACCGGCGACGGCTGGGCTGATTATTCTTGGGGAGCTGTTACATGCCCAGCCAGTTTGGCAGGGCCAACGACCTTGTCGGGATGTAGTTGGTCTCGGTCAGGAAAATCGATAAAAGGCATCCGTCATGGCAGGGCAGCACGGAATCCCGGTTGAGAATTGCCGCACCAATGTGAGGTCTGCATGCTGCTTCTCGCTGTTTCCACGCGAGCGGTATGCAGATCGCCAGGGTGCCAGCGCCGATTACATGCAGGTCGAGCGCTTTTGCGAATGACTTGATACAAATCAGACCAGCCGTGGTGGTTATTGCGGCGATCGATGTGGATATGATCTGCCGCCCGTTTTGAGCTTCACGGGTCCTGACTGCCAACAACCTGAGATACCTGATGGAATCCCTCATCCAGCTGTTTTCCGAACCCACCACATGGGTGGCTGTGGCCACGCTGATCACCATGGAAGTGGTACTCGGCATCGATAATCTGATCTTCATATCGATCCTGACGAACAAGCTCCCAGAGCATCAGCGCGAACGAGCGAGGCGGATTGGGATTGGTCTCGCACTGATCATGCGTTTGGGTCTGCTGGGAACCGTGGCCTGGATCGTCCAACTCACCGAGCCGGTGATCGAGTTGTTCGGCAATGCGTTCTCCTGGAAGGACATGATCCTGATCGCCGGTGGTCTGTTTCTGCTGTGGAAGGCAACGAAGGAGATTCACCACAGCATGGACCCAACGCCCGGAGGGGACATGTTCGAGGGCAAGCCGCTCGGAAACGCGGTTGCGATGGGCTTCGGTACTGCGATTGCGCAGATCCTGCTGCTGGATCTGGTGTTCTCGATCGACAGCATCATCACCGCCGTGGGGATGACGGAGCATGTCTCGATCATGGTTATTGCCGTGGTCGTCGCAGTGACCGTAATGCTCGTGGCAGCCAACCCGCTAGCCAAGTTCATTAACGAAAACCCGACAGTGGTCATGCTGGCCCTGGGCTTTCTGTTGATGATCGGCATGACGCTGATCGCGGAAGGTTTCGGCGCTCATGTGCCCAAGGGCTACGTCTACGCAGCCATGGCATTCTCGGCGGGGATCGAGATGCTGAACATGCTTTCTCGACGTGCTAAGCGAAAGCAGCTCGGCTCGACAGAGGCCCGTTAAAGCGAACGACAGCGGCCGTCTTAACGGGGGATGGCCGCTTCGCCCGATCAGAACGGAGATGCGGGGGAGGTGTCCTCATCGGGCCTGCCGCTCGGCGTGCACGATCGCAATGACTAACTCCTGAGTTTGTCTTGTTGTGATTGCCGGTAACAATGCTGATTGGCCCGTGACCATTGCCAGGCCACTCAGGGGGCAAGTGATGCAGGAATGCGTTACTTGTCGACATGCGGCCCGCACCAATCTCCGCAGCGTGCATCGAACGTTGGAACCATCGACGTTCAATGCGAGGTGCTCCATGAGTATTGATCCGCTCGACAGACCCCACGACCAGCAGCCGGTGCCAGGGCAGGACCAGAACCCCAGCCATTCGCCTGAGCCTGATTTCATTACCGACAATCCTGATGTGCAGCCTGGTTCTGACCGTGGCAACGGCAGCCAACCCTCAGGCCCGACGAAGCGCCCGCCAGCTACCGACCCGAACGAGCCAGGGCTGGGCAATCCGCTGCCTTGAGTTCGTTAACCTTCATAGCGACTGTACGGACGGAGCATCCTTGCTCCCCTGAAGGGTGGCGAAGCCTCGGGGTCGGTAGCCCATAGGTTTTTCTTATCTAGCAGCCTGTCGGACTTTTCCCCTCGCCGGTAGAATTGCGCATCGCTCCTGGAACCTGACTGTATGAGCCGCTTT
>NZ_JBPVWS010000030.1:0-17344 GCF_053470365.1 Stutzerimonas tianxiuensis
CCTTGGAAATGGCAGAGCAGACCGAGGTTTGACCATGTATAGCGACGGTCGAAGTCAGGCCGTCGCTAACCGGCCAATAAGTGCCGCACAAATCCCGGCGGGTGCAGATTTCCGGGCGGTTTGCGCCAGATCAGTTGGAGACGCTTTTCAAGCCCCGGGATGGGAAGAGCTACCAGCGCGCCACTGCGAACTTCGTCTTGTACTGCGGAAGCCATCACCAACGACACGCCGAGTCCCGCCCTGACTGCTTGTTTGACTGCCTCGGTGCTGCCTAGCTGCATACCGCTGCGAGGCACGCCCAGCTCGCCAAAGTATTCGGTCAGAAGCCGTCCGGTACCGCTACCCGGTTCACCTCCCAGCATCGGCAGGTCCACCAGACGATCGCGTTCTATGCACCCTGCTTCAGCCAGCGGATGGTCGGGGCTGACGATAAGTACCAGCGGCTCGACCCGCCAGAGGCGGTGTTCGAAGTCGGGGTGAGGTAGCCACCATTCCATGATCGCGGCGTCGAGCTGGCCCGCCAGTAGCTGGTCGGCCACATCCGGGTTGGCGGCGATGCGCAGATCCACCTCGCCCCTCTCATTTGCGGTCGTCAGATAGCTGCGCACGAATGGCTGGAGAAGGTAGGTGCCGATGTTGGAGCTGGCCCCGACGCGCTCACTATTTCCATGCAGGGCTTCTAGCGCCCGGGCGTGCATGTCGAGCAAGGCGGTCGCATGCGGCATGAAGGCCAGCGCACGTGTGGTAGGCTGGCAGCCGCTACGACTGCGCTGCACCAGCGTTACGCCGACCTGCTCTTCAAGCTTCTGCAAGTGCTGCGACACCGTCGGCTGGGCCAGCCCCAACGCCCTCGCCGCGCTCTGAAAACTGCCTGTTTGAACGATCGCTACCAGGCTCTTCAGCCAGACCGGATTCAACATGCGGCAGGCTCGGCCTGGGGCAGACGGTTCGCAGCGTTGATTGGGCGCGCACCTGCCAACGCCTGGATGATGCTCTGCGCTGCACAACGTTCAATCTCCAGGCGCACCGCGCGCACTGCCGACCCTATGTGCGGAGTGAAGAGCGTATTCGGATGCGCGAGCAGCGCAGGATCGATCAGCCGCGGCCGGTCCGCGCGAGCCCAGTCTTCCATTTCGAATACATCCGCCGCATACCCGCCGAGCTGGCCTCGCTCAAGCGCCGCGAGCACGGCGGCTTCATCCACTACCGAACCACGACAGGGGTTTACAAGCAGAGCGCCCGGCCGTACGAGGGCAAGCAGCTCGGCGTTGACCAGATGCTCAGTATCGGCATTCAAGGGAAGCGCCAGCAGGATGAAGTCCGAGCTGGCGAAGAGTTCGCTGCACGCCACCTGGCGCAGGCCGAGCCGTTGCTCGGTTTGTGTATCCAGAGCCTTCGCCTCGTGGTACTGCAGGGTCGCGCCCCATCCCTGCAAGCGCTCAGCCATGGCCTGTCCGATGGCGCCCATGCCAAGGATGCCGACCGTCGCGTTATCCAGCCCCGTGCCGTAGAACTGTGGTTGCCAGCCCTGGAACTCGCCAGAGCGGACGAACGCATCTGCTGCGCGCAGATGCCGCCCCAGCCCCACCGCCAGTCCGATCGCCAGCTCGGCAGTCGGGACCGTCAACAGATCAGGCACGAAGGTCAACCAGACCCCGCGGGCAGTACAGGCGTCCACATCGAAATTGTCGAAGCCCTTGAGCGCGCAGCCGACCACACGCAGCTCGGGGCAGGCTTGGAGAAATTCTGCATCGACCCGATCGGGCATGAACGCCATCATCGCCTGAGCATCGCGGCAGCGGCGCAGAATTTCCTCGCGCGTCAGCGTGCTGTCGCTCTGGTTGGTCATCAGCTCGCAATGTGGCGCCAGCAGTTGCAGGATCTCATCGTGTACTCGGTGAGTTATAACGAGTTTCGGCAGCATGGTTTGTCCTATTTGAAACGTTTGCGCAGCACGCCACTGAAGGCGTCTACTAGCGTGACCATGGCCAGGATGACCAGCAGGATTGCTGCAACCTCCTGGTACTGCATGATGCGCAGCGAGCCCATGAGTTCGAAGCCGATACCGCCGGCGCCAACCATGCCCATCACGGTGGAGGCGCGAAAGTTGTATTCCCAGCGGTAGATCGCCACGTCGGCGAACTGCGGAGTCACCTGTGGCAAAACCGCGTGCAGCAGCACTTGCATCGGCGTAGCCCCCGCCGCCCGAGCGGCTTCCACCGGCGCTTCGTCGACGTGCTCGATGGCCTCGGCGAAGAACTTGCCGACCATGCCGATCGAATGCAGACCCAGGGCAAGCACGCCCGGCAAGGCGCCGAACCCTACGGCTGCAACGAAGATGATGCCCATGATCAGCTCCGGCACCGACCGCAGGGCATTGAGCAGCACCCGGGCAACACCGAACACAAGGGGGTGCGGCGCCGTATTGCGCGCTGCAACGAAGGCCACCACCAGCGAGAACACCACTGCGATGGCCGTGCCGGCGATGCTCATCGCCAGCGTGTCGATCAACGGGCGAATCCAGCTTCGATAGCCCGAAAAGTCTGGCGGCATGGCCTCGCCTGCCAGGGTCGCGATGGAGGGCAGCCCGTTCAGCAGCGTGGTGGCATCGAGCAGCCCCACGTACCAGCAGGCCAACAGCACCACTCCGAGTACAATTGCCACCTGCCCCAGCTGGCGCCACCAACCGAGGCCGAAGCCTCGAAGGATGTGCTCGCGTTGCTCTGCAGGCAGCGCCTGCACGTCATGATGAGTAGACATATCGGTGCTCACATCGTGGCGAAGTCGAGGCCGAGCAGCGATCCCATGTTGCGAATCACATCGTAGTCGGCGTCGGTGATTGGCGCGAAGGCCTCGGCTTTGAAGTTGCGCAGCACTTCGGGATCGTCGATACCGACGAATACATCCCGCACCTTGGTTTTCAGCTCGGGGCTCAGGTTCGAGCGCATCGCCCAGGGGTATTGGGGATATTCGCCGCTGTAACCAAGTACTTTCACCTTGCTCGGATCGATTAGGCCACGTTCGGCTACTTGATTGAAAATTACCTCCGACAGCCCACCCGCATCGGCGTTTCCGTTCGCCACGTTGACGGCAACGGCGTCATGCGTGCCCACAAAATGTTGTTCGTAGTCCTGCCCACCCGTCAGCTCGGCCGTCTCAAGAAGCACGGTTTTGGGAATCAGATGGCTGGACGTCGATGCCCGGTCACCATAGGCCATCTTCTTGCCCTTAAGGTCGGCATACTCATTCACGCCTGACGCCACATTGGCGATAATCACTGAGCGATAGGTCGGCTTGCCGTCGATGACCATGGCAGCGAAGGGCTCGATGTCGCTTTTGCTTTTGGCCATGACGTAGGACAGCGGACCGAAATACGCCAGGTCGATACGGCCAAAGCGCATCGCCTCAATCATCGAGGAATAGTCGGTGGTTACGATCAGCTGCACCTTCTTGTCCAGATGCTCTTCCAGATAATCCTTCAGCGGCTGGTTTCGCTTGATCAACTCCGAGGCGTTTTCGTCCGGCAGCAGCGCAACCTTTAGCACATCCGGATCGGCATCGGCCGCTACGGCGGACAGACTTGAAACAGCGGACAGCAAACAGGTCAATAAGAGAGCGGATAAGCGTTTCATCGGGACATCTCCAGTGAAGGTGCGAGCATGACAGGGGTTTCAGCCGGAGCAGTTGCTGGCTGAGTCGTAGAGCGGCCTGCATAGATGCGCTCAAGCTGCGCATCGGTGAGTTCCGAGGGCGCGGCATCGAAAACGATCTGAGAATCGGCCAGCCCGACGACGCGATCGGCGAAGCGGCGGGCATATTCGAGTTGATGCAGCGAAACGATGGCGGTGATGCCGTCTTCCTTGCAGATGTCGCGCAGCAGTCCGAGAACACGGACCGAAGTGGCCGGGTCGAGACTGGCTACCGGCTCATCGGCAAGAATGATCGCGGGCTGTTGCGCTAGCGCACGCGCGATGCCTACCCGCTGCTGCTGGCCACCGGACAGTTTGTCCACCCGGCTTAGCGCCTTGTCTGCCAGACCGACCCGAGCGAGGCAACTGAGCGCAATCTCCTGATCGGCACGCGGCAGAGGAAACAGCGAGCGGAGCGTGTTGTGAAAGGCCAGCCGACCGGTAAGCACATTAGCCAGTGCGCTTTGACGTTCGATTAGCTGGTGGTGCTGAAAGATCATGGCGGTACGCCGACGATGCTGACGCAAGGCCGAGCCGCTGCCGAGCTCACCGAGCTCGCTGGTGACACTGCCGCGAGTGGGCGTGACGAGTCGATTGAGGCTACGGAGCAAGGTCGACTTGCCTGCGCCCGAGAGACCAAGCAGCACGGTGAACTCACCACGCCGAAATGCAATCGAGGTATCGCGTAGGGCTGTCACGCCGCCTGGGTAGACGACGCTCAACCGGTCGACCCGCAGCACGGCGTCCTGTATCGGATGGGGCGTCATTTGATCACCTTTCGCAATATTGCTGGCCGCACAATTGCGGTTCGCGATGCAAAGGGTAGAAATTCCTTGTTAACGCACTGCTTCTAAATGATGACATTTCGATGAATGCTTCGAATCTGCCGTAGCGGGGCGGCAAGCGAAGCCGTGGAAGAACGGGCGCAACGTAGCGTCTTTCTTCACGCGGGATACAGGAGGCTTTGATTGATACTGCTGCGGATTCGCTACAGTAACGTTGGGCCAGAACGTAATGCCATCCAAGCAAGAGAGCGCACACTAGCGGCCAGAAGCAGACAGTCGTTCATGCCCCTTTTTTAGCGTTCTATCGCTCGAAATCGCGCCTGCCTACTGTGGTCAGATCACCTTCCGGAAGTTTCTTGCGGCCCGAACCCTCGCGCTATATCGCATTGAACGATGCGCACACATTACCGCAAGAATCAATGCGCAGTTTTGCATGCTCAGCGCCTACACAACTTTGCTCACAGTAAATTCTTTATCGCAAGACTGCATTTTTTTGAATAAAAAAATTAAAATCTTCATACACCTACATGCGGAGAAGGCAAATGAATAATTGGCTGTTTTTGGCTGTTGCAATATTTGGTGAAGTAGTAGCCACATCTGCTTTAAAAGCAAGCGAAGGATTCACAAAACCACTTCCGTCAATATTAGTTGTTTTAGGTTACGGCCTCGCTTTTTACTTTTTATCCCTAGCCTTAAAGACTATTCCCATGGGCATTGCATATGCAGTTTGGGCAGGGCTCGGAATTGTATTGGTGACAGCTGTCGCCTGGGTATTTTATGGGCAGAAACTAGATATTTGGGCGTTCATCGGCATGGCAATGATTGTTGGCGGCGTTGCTGTTCTTAACTTACTGTCTAAAGGTAGCGCCCATTAGCTCTACTGAGCTGGAATAGGTAAAACTTCAGCTTTAACCACGTCAGCAGCTAATGGCCTGTCTCGAACTGAGCGGGATTGCCGGTAAAAGAGTATGCCTATTCCAACCTATTGTGGTCGCTCACGACCGGCCAAAAACGGACACTGCCAACCCATTGGAAAAAAACTGAGCGTTGCTTTCCGTTAAGTTTGGTAGTTGCAAGCGCCGTTCAGGAAGAATTGCTCGATCAACGCCGCCATACCTGCGCGTGCGATACGGCCGCGGCGCTCGGCGTCTACCAGGCCGAAGATCAAGGAGGAGAAGATTTCGGTAAGCGCCGGGGCACCGATATCGATACGGAATACGCCCAGTTTTTGCCCGCGTAGAAAGAACTCGTCCAGCGTTTCTGAGTAAGGCAGCCATCGGCAGCCGCCTGCATCTAAATCAAACGTGTCCGGGCGCCACTGAAATGAGAGGAAAACCAACAACTCCCTGTGAGTCAAATGGCCTTCGATCAGGCGATGCAATGCGTCCAAGGGCGCCGACTCAAGATCGGCATCGGCAATGACCCGATAAATAACCACCGAACCATGATCCAGAAGCATCTCGATCAGGTTGTCGCGGGTGCCGCAAAACCTGTTTAGCGTCGCCTTGCTGACTCCCGCTGCCTGGGCTATTTCTTTGAACGTGGCTCGCGGGTGGTCAACGATGGCGATCGCCAGGGCCTTCAGCAATTTCTCATCGGCAGCAGTTAAATCCATCGGTCACTCTTTATCTATCGCAGGCAGATGCGGGTATTTTGCCTAGAACACTCATTTTTCTCAAAGAGGATACTAGCTTTGTTCACACTAAAATCAAATGAGTCAATATTGACTCATTTGATTTTAGTGTGGATCATGCGCGGCTTCGACTACGTACTGGCTTCGTGCTTGGGTGAGATATGAACAAATTTCGCGAGTGGATCACTTTTTCCGTGATCTCCTGTTTGGTCGCCGTGACCCTGGTTGGCTGCGACAAGCCCGAAGAGCAAGGGGAGGAGGCGCCGGCGCGTGAAGTCGATGTGCTCAGCGTGCAGACCGAGCCCTTCACCGTGGTTGCCGAGCTACCAGGACGCATCGAGCCGGTGCGTGTCGCCGAGGTGCGCGCGCGGGTGGCGGGGATCGTGCTCAAGCGCACCTTTGAGGAAGGGGCCGACGTGAAGGCCGGCGACGTGCTGTTCCAGATCGACCCTGCGCCGTTCAAAGCGGCCCTGTCGCGGGCGCAGGGTGAACTGGCCCGCGCCGAGGCGCAGTTGTTCCAGGCCCAGGCGATGGTTCGCCGATACGAGCCGCTGGTGAAGATCAACGCCGTCAGCCAGCAGGATTTCGACAACGCCAAGGCCGCTCTGCAGAGTGCCCAGGCCGACAAGCGATCGGCCCAGGCCAATGTCGAAACCGCCCGCCTGGACCTGGGCTATGCCGAGGTTCGCGCACCCATTGCCGGACGCATCGGCCGAGCCCAGGTCACCGAAGGGGCGCTGGTAGGCCAGGGTGAGGCGACTCTGCTAGCGCGTATCCAGCAACTTGATCCGGTGTACGCCGACTTCACCCAGCCGGCTGCCGACGCCCTGCGCCTGCGCGCGGCCATCGCCGAGGGCAAGGTTGCCGGCGCTAGCGACCAGCCGTTGTCGCTGCGCGTCGATGGTACCGATATCGAGAGCAAGGGCACGCTGCTGTTCACTGATATCTCGGTGGATCGCAGCACCGGGCAAATCGCCCTGCGAGGGCAGTTCGACAACCCCGAGGGCGTGTTGCTGCCGGGTATGTACGTGCGTGTGCGCACGCCGCAGGGGCTCAACCAGAACGCCATCCTGGTGCCGCAACGTGCCGTGCAGCGTTCGGCTGACGGTCAGGCCAGCGTGATGCTGCTGGGGCAGGGCGATACCGTCGAGGCGCGCCAGGTCACCACCGGTGCCATGCAGGGCTCGCGCTGGCAGATCAGCGAGGGCCTGCAGGTCGGCGACAAGGTGATCACCAGCTCGCTGGCGGCTATCCGTCCGGGCGCCAAGGTCATCCCCCGCGAGCAAGATGCCGCCGAAGCCGCTCCACAGTCCCAGGCGCAGTAAGCCGGAGAACCTCTCATGTCCCTGTTTTTCATCCGGCGCCCCAATTTCGCCTGGGTAGTCGCCCTGTTCATCTCGCTGGGTGGCCTGCTGGCCATCCCGTTCCTGCCGGTGGCGCAGTACCCCAACGTGGCGCCGCCGCAGATCACCGTGACCGCCACCTATCCCGGCGCTTCGGCGCAGGTGCTCACCGACTCGGTGACCAGCGTCATCGAGGAAGAACTCAACGGCGCCAAGAACCTGCTGTACTTCGAGTCCACCAGCAACGCCAACGGCATCGCCGAGATCACCGTCACCTTCCAGCCAGGGACCGACCCCGAACTGGCCCAGGTTGACGTGCAGAACCGTCTGAAGAAGGCCGAGGCACGTATGCCGCAGGCCGTGCTGACCCTCGGCATCCAGACCGAGCAGGCCACCGCCGGCTTCCTGCTGATCTATGCGCTGAGCTACACCGATGGCGACAAGGACGCCAACGTCACGGCGCTGGCCGATTACGCCGCGCGCAACATCAACAACGAAATCCGTCGCGTGAACGGCGTCGGCAAGCTGCAGTTCTTCGCCTCCGAGGCGGCCATGCGCGTGTGGATCGATCCGCAGAAGCTGGTCGGCTACGGCCTGTCCATCGATGACGTGAACAACGCGATCCGCGCGCAGAACGTGCAGGTGCCGGCCGGTGCCTTCGGCAGCACGCCGGGTTCCAGCGAGCAGGAGCTGACGGCGACCCTGGCGGTCAAGGGCACCCTGGACAACCCGCAGGAATTCGCCGCCATCGTGCTGCGTGCCAACCAGGACGGCTCGCGCCTGACCCTGGGCGACGTGGCACGCATCGAGGTCGGCAGCCAGGACTACAACTTCGGCTCGCGCCAGGACGGCAAGCCCGCCGTTGCCGCCGCCGTGCAGCTGTCGCCCGGTGCCAACGCGATCCAGACCGCCGAGGCGGTCAAGCAGCGTCTGACCGAGCTGTCGGCCAACTTCCCGGACAACGTCGAGTTCTCCGTGCCGTACGACACCTCGCGCTTCGTCGACGTGGCCATCGACAAGGTCATCATGACCCTCATCGAGGCCATGGTGCTGGTGTTCCTGGTGATGTTCCTGTTCCTGCAGAACGTGCGCTACACCCTGATCCCGTCCATCGTCGTGCCGGTGTGTCTGCTTGGTACCCTGACCTTCATGTACCTGCTGGGCTTCTCGGTGAACATGATGACCATGTTCGGCATGGTGCTGGCCATCGGCATCTTGGTGGACGACGCCATCGTGGTGGTGGAGAACGTCGAGCGGATCATGGCCGAGGAAGGCCTGGCGCCGGTGCCGGCGACCATCAAGGCGATGGGGCAGGTGTCCGGGGCGATCATCGGTATCACCCTGGTGCTGTCGGCGGTGTTCCTGCCGCTGGCCTTCATGGCCGGCTCGGTGGGGGTGATCTACCAGCAGTTCTCGCTGTCGCTGGCGGTGTCGATCCTGTTCTCGGGCTTTCTTGCGCTGACCTTCACCCCGGCGCTGTGTGCCACGCTGCTCAAACCGATCCCCGAGGGCCATCACGAGAAGACCGGTTTCTTCGGCTGGTTCAACCGCAAGTTCACCGCCCTGACCGGCCGCTACACCAAACTCAACGGCAAGCTGGTGCCGCGCGCCGGGCGGGTGATGTTCATCTACCTGGGCGTGGTGGTGCTGATGGGTTTCTTCTACCTGCGCCTGCCGGAATCCTTCGTGCCGGTGGAAGACCAGGGCTACATGATCGTCGACATCCAGTTGCCGCCAGGCGCTACCCGTGAGCGCACCTCGGCCACGGGTGAGGAGCTGGAAGAGTTTCTGATGGCCCGCGAGGCCGTGCAGACGTCCTTTCTGGTCCTCGGCTTCAGCTTCTCCGGCATGGGTGAGAACGCGGCCATTGCCTTCCCGCTGCTCAAGGACTGGTCCGAGCGAGATTCTTCGCAGTCGCCGGAAGCCGAGTCGGCTGCGGTCAACCAGCACTTCGCCAACCTCGATGACGGCGCGATCATGGCGGTGCCGCCACCGCCGGTCGAAGGCCTGGGCAACTCGGGTGGTTTCGCCCTGCGCCTGCAGGACCGCGCCGGCCTTGGCCGCGATGCCCTGTTGGCAGCGCGCGATGAAGTGCTGGGCAAGGTCAACGGCAATCCGAAGTTCCTCTACGCCATGATGGAAGGTCTGGCCGAGGCGCCGCAGCTGCGCCTGGTGATCGACCGTGAGCAGGCCCGCACGCTGGGTGTCAGCTTCGAAGCGATCAGCAGCGCGCTGTCCACTGCGTTCGGCTCGTCGGTGATCAACGACTTCGCCAACGCCGGCCGCCAGCAGCGCGTGGTGGTACAGGCCGAACAGGCCGAGCGCATGACGCCGGAAAGCGTCCTGCGCCTGCATGTGCCCAACGACAGCGGCAGCCTGGTACCGCTGAGTGCTTTCGTCACCACGAGCTGGGAGGAAGGCCCGGTGCAGGTCGCGCGTTACAACGGTTACCCGTCGATCCGCATTGCCGGTGACGCCGCGCCCGGCGTGAGCACTGGCGAGGCGATGCTCGAACTGGAGCGCATCGCTGCCGAGCTGCCCGAAGGTATCGGCTACGAGTGGACCGGGCTTTCGTATCAGGAGCGGGTCGCCAGCGGCCAGGCGACGATGCTGTTCGCGCTGGCCATCACCGTGGTGTTCCTGCTGCTGGTGGCGCTCTACGAGAGCTGGGCGATCCCGCTGACGGTGATGCTGATCGTGCCGGTCGGCGCACTCGGCGCGGTACTGGCGGTGACTGCCATCGGCCTGCCCAACGACGTGTACTTCAAGGTCGGCCTGATCACCGTGATCGGCCTGGCGGCGAAGAACGCCATTCTCATCGTCGAGTTCGCCAAGGACCTGTGGGAAGACGGCTACTCGCTGCGCGATGCCGCTGTCGAAGCCGCGCGCCTGCGTTTCCGCCCGATCATCATGACCTCCATGGCGTTCATGCTCGGCGTGGTGCCGCTGGCCATCGCCACTGGCGCCGGCGCTGCGAGCCAGCGCGCACTGGGCACCGGGGTGCTGGGCGGGATGCTCAGCGCGACCATGCTCGGGGTGATCTTCGTGCCGATCTTCTTCGTCTGGGTGCTGTCGCTGCTGCGCACCAAACCTCAGCAAACCGACAACCATCCCCTGCATAAAGCGGAGTAATGCGATGACCTCTCACTTCATGCTCCGTCGCGCTCTGCTGCCCCTGGCCATTGCCGCCCTGGCGGGGTGTTCGCTGGCCCCGACCTACGAGCGCCCGCAGGCACCGGTCGCGTCGCACTGGCAAGCCGCCGACGCGGAGGGCGCCCGTGCCCAGGCGCTGGACTGGCAGACCTTCATCGTCGATGCCGACTTGCGCCGCGCGGTGGATACGGCGCTGAGCAACAACCGCAGCCTGCGCCAGGCGCTGCTGGATATCGAAGCTGCGCGTGCCCAGTACCGCATCCAGCGTGCTGATCGCCTGCCTTCGATCAACGCCAATGCCAGCGGCAACCGCCAGCGCCTGCCTGCCGATCTGTCGCAGACCGGGCGCTCGGAAGTGACCAGCAACTATCAGGTCGGCCTCGGCCTCGCGGAGTACGAAGTCGACCTGTTCGGCCGCGTGCGCAACCTCTCCGAGGCCGCGCTGGAGACCTACCTGGCGACCGAGGAGGCGACCCGTGCCACGCAGATCAGCCTGGTTGCCGAGGTCATCCAGGCCTACCTGACCCGCGATGGTGCGCTACGCCGCATGGCCCTGGTCGAACAAACCCTGGACAGCCGCATGGCCTCGCTGGAGCTGGTCAGCCAGCGCCGTGCAGCGGGGGCCGCCACCGCCCTGGATTACCAGGAAGCGGTCGGCCTTGCCGAACAGGCTAGGGCCGAGCGCGAGAGCACCGAACGCCAGTTACGCCAGGCGGACAACGCCCTGGTCCTGTTGCTCGGCACGCCAGATGCCGCTCGCCTGCTGCCCGCGACGCCCCGCGACGACCTGATGGTGCTGCAGGACATCGCCCCCGGCACCAGCTCGGAACTGATCGAACGGCGCCCGGACATTCTCGCCAGCGAGCACCGCCTCAAGGCGCGCAATGCCGATATCGGTGCAGCTCGCGCCGCGTTCTTTCCCCGGATCAGCCTGACCGGTTCGGTGGGCAGCTCCAGTGCCGAGTTGTCCGGATTGTTCGATGGCGGCTCGCGGGCCTGGAGCTTTGCCCCGACGCTGTCGCTGCCGATCTTCGCCGGTGGCCGCAACCGCGCCAACCTGGACCTCGCCGAAGTGCGCCAGGACGCGGCGGTGGCCGACTACGAAGGCACCATCCAGACCGCCTTCCGCGAAGTGGCCGATGCCCTGGCCGCCACCGACACCCTGCGCCGCGAGGAGGCTGCCCGCCAGGCTCTGGCCGGTTCCAGCGAGGCTGCGATGGCCCTGGCTAAGGCGCGTTACGAGGGCGGCGTGGACGACTACCTGCGTTATCTTGACGCCCAGCGCAGCACCTTTAGCAACCAGACCACACTAATTCAAATCAGCACGGAACGGCAGATTGCGCTGGTTGACCTGTTCAGGTCTCTGGGCGGTGGCTGGGGCCAAACTGAACCGATGGCCGGGATCGGCGCTGAGTGAGCAAAGCCAGGAGTCCTGCATTCGAAGACAGGACTCTGGCTCCATCACCAGTGAGCTACTGGTCATCCACGGGGAAATCGCCTGATCGAGAATAAGACTCTCTGACGACTGGCAGGCCTATGGATTATTGGTGGCGGCAGCTAACGGCTCTATAAAGAGCTGCAAAAAATCACTGTAACGCATTGATTGACTGCTTCTGGCCGGTTAGCGACGGCCTGACTTTGGCCGTCGCTACACATGGTCACACTTCGGTCTGTTCCGTCATTTCCAAGGCGTCATCGACCTCAATTCCCAGATATCGAACGGTGCTCTCCAGCTTCGTATGGCCGAGCAGCAGTTGAACGGCCCGCAGGTTCTTCGTCCTGCGATAGATCAGTGATGCCTTCGTGCGTCTCATTGTGTGAGTGCCATACATGGCTGGGTCAAGGCCAATGGCTTTCACCCAGCCTTTGACGATACGGGCGTACTGACGAGTGGATAGATGGTCTGAGTTATGCAGTCGACTCGGGAACAGGTAGTCCTCGCCGCGGAGCTGTACTTGATGTATCCAAGCCGCGAGCGCCGCCCGAGTTTGCTCAGTGATCTCGAACTGCACTGGCCGCTGTGTTTTCTGCTGCATCACTATTGCTCGTGATGACACCTGCTCACCATGGGCAACGTCCCGCACACGGAGCTTGGTTAAGTCGCAGGCTCGAAGCTTGCTGTCGATGGCCAGGTCGAAGAGAGCCAGATCCCGAGTTCTTTCTGCAATTTGAAGCCTTACTCGGATGGCCCAGATATCTCTCAGTCGGAGTGGAGTTTTCTGTCCGACCAGTTTTCCTTTGTTCCAGGGCTGGCGGCTGCAGGTAGCGATGATGTTCATAGCAAGTCCTCCACGTGTGGGAGGACAAGAATGGCTAGCCTGAACGGTGGTCGCTAACCGGCCAGAAGCGGACGCTTGGAATTATCGAAAATCGAGCGAATTCTGATGCAACCGCTGACGGCAGCGGACGATATTGCCAGCAACACAATGGTGCGCGACTGGTTGGCGGAGAGCGAAAATGGTGCCGATCTACCACGCTTTGTCAGCTACCTGAGTGGAGTGTTGGAGCAGCACAAGGCCGCCACGGCTTTCGTGATTTCTTCGGCAACCAGTCGCCATTACAGTGAAAAGGGGCTGGAGCGCACGCTGAGCCGCGCTAACGCCCAAGACGCCTGGTATTACCGTTTCCTCGACAGTGCGCAGCGCCGCGTCGTCGAAATTGGTACCGACGGCAATACCGGCGCCCTCACGCTGTTTATCGATCTGCGCGTGGAAAAAGCTGGTCAGTTGCTGGGCGTTGCCGGCCTCGGTTTGCGCATGGACGAGCTCTCAACTCTGATCAAAAACTTCAGTTTCGGCGAGCGCGGCAAGGTGTACCTGGTGCGCAACGACGGCCTGATTCAGATCCATCCGCAAACCGATTTGAACGGTGATCGCCAACTCGCCGAGCAGATTGGCGCACCGGCAGCACGGGCCGTACTGGGCAAGTCTGCGCTGTCATCGGCGGCTTTCGAGCGCGAGGGCGAGCCCTATCTGGCGATCAGCTTGCCATTGCGCGATTTGAATTGGACGTTAGTCGCTGAGGTGCCGGAAGCACAAATCTATGCGCAAGCGCACCAGGCGCTGTGGTTGACCAGCCTGATCGGTGCGGGTGTGGCGCTGGTGTGTCTGGCATTGGTGGTTTGGTTGGCGCAGAGCCTGGTCAAGCCTATCCAGCAGGTTACCCGTGCCTTGGTGGCAATTGGCAGCGGCGGCGGTGACCTTACCCATCGCCTGGATGACAGCCGTGCTGATGAGTTGGGGGATCTGGCCCGTGGCTTCAACCGCTTTTTGCTCAGCCAGCGCGAGATGATCGCGGACGTGCTGAATACCAGCGAGCGGCTGCGCTCCACGGTTGGCCAAGTGGCGAAGGTGGTGGACAACACCGCCACGCGTGCCGACCGCCAACAGGAAATGACTGAGATGGTGGCCACTGCAGTTCATGAAATGGGGCTGACGGTGCAGGAGATTGCGCGCAACGCCGGCAGTGCGGCTTCTGCGTCGCATGGCGCTCGGGAGGAGGCGTTGCAGGCCCGAGAGGTGGTGCGCGGCTCCATTTCCCATATTGAAAGCATGTCTGACGATATCGGCACGGCTTCGGGCGCGGTGGGCGAGCTGGCCCGGCAAGTGGCCTCCATCGACCAAGTGCTGGCAGTGATCCGTGGCGTCTCCGAACAGACTAATCTGCTCGCCCTGAACGCAGCGATTGAAGCGGCGCGGGCCGGCGAAATGGGCCGCGGCTTTGCAGTGGTGGCGGATGAAGTACGCACATTGGCGCGTCGTACGCAGCTGTCCACCGACGAGATTCAGAGCATGATCGCTGGCCTTAAGCAGGGCGCGGAAAACGCTGTGGCTTCGATGCACAAGGGGCAGGCGGCTACCGGGACAGGGGTTGCCTCCAGCCAGCGCACGGGACGTTCACTTGAGGCGATCACCGAGCAGGTGAACCGCATCAGCGACATGAACCATCAGGTGGCGGCCGCTACCGAGGAACAGTCGGCGGTGACCGAGGAGATCAACCGCAACGTACAAGGCATTTCCGATCTGGCGCGTGCTACCGCGGGGGAGGTGAATGATTGTCGTCAGGAGTGCCGCACCTTGAGCGGCCTGGCCGACGACCTGGCGCGGCAGATGGGCGGGTTCAAGCTGTAGGCAGCGCGGGCGGGAGAGGCAGTTAAGGCTTCTCCCGCGTCGGGTTACAGACCCAGCACCGCTTTAAGGTCGATATCCGGCGGCACCGCCGTGTTGAACTTGTAACCCTTGATCACCAGGTTGTAGTGCGAGGCCAGCAGGTTCTTGGCAGACGCCGCGTCGCGGCGCTCGAAGCAATCCACCAGGCGGGTGTGCTCGTCACGCAGCTGGCAGTAATCGAAGCCCGAGCGGTATAGCGCGTTGATCAGCGCTTCCTGCCGGCGCAGCTGGTTGTGGATGTTGTTGAGAATGTCGTTCTTCAGGAACGAGATCAGCAGCGAGTGAAACTCACGGCCCAGTTTGTCGCCCAGATCATGGTCGTGGGCTTGGTGCGCGGCCTGCTCCTTGAGGGTGTGGGCACGCAATATCTCCAGCTCGTTCTGGGTGATCGACTTGGTCAATTGGTCAATCACACCGCTCTCCAGTACCAGGAGCATCTGGTAGAGCTGGTACGCATCGTCGAAGGTCGGGCAGGCCACGGATGACGAGCGTTTGGGTGACACCTCCACCAGGCGATCCTGCGAAAGCCGGATCAGCGCCTGCCGGACCACCGTCCGGCTTACATCGAACAACTCCGCAATATCCCGCTCATTTAGCTTTGTGCCTGGCGGCAAGCGCCGGTGGTAGATCGCATCCGATATGGCAGAGACAATTTTCTGGGTGAGCATGGCACCAGCTATCAATAGACGTTCGCAGCCGCGAAGCCTACCACAGGCCTTTATCCGCCTTCACTGAGCACCATCTTGGGGATGGGTAGCGGTCTGGCGATCGTATGTGGGGCATATTCCCCGTGGTGGGTCACGCCTTTTCAGAAAATTCACCGCGAGTAACCTGACCAATAAGACAAATTGTCGATCTGGCATGGAGAATGCTTTTTGTCATCGCTCTGGTATACCAGTTGCTCAATATTGGTACTCCAGTAATGAAAACTGGTCATATTTCAGGATTCGACCAACGACCTTTGTGATGACGGATCAGGCCGCGAGGCGGGGGCACCCCGCCGACGTTCGCAGGAAGCGCGGACTGCTCCGTCCCAGCCACCAGTGCAGGGTTTTATGAAGACAATCTCGGCTCCAAACAAGGCGCAATACCTGCGCATGCTTCTGCTGGCGTGCCAGCATGTGATGGTGATGTATGCCGGGGCAGTGGCCATTCCCCTGGTGCTTGGCGCGGCGCTGGGTCTGTCCAAGACCGACATCGCCTTTCTGATCAATGCCGACCTTTTCGCCTGCGGGATCGTGACCATCATCCAGGCCATCGGTATCGGGCCGGTCGGTATCCGCATGCCGGTGATGATGGGCGTGACCTTCACGGCCATCGGCCCAATGATCGCCATCGGCTCCGATCCCAGCGCTGGTTTGTCGGCTATTTTTGGGGCCACCATCGCTGCCGGCTTGTTCGGCCTGGCCATGGCACCTCTAGTGGGCAAGCTGCTGCGATTCTTTCCGCCGGTGGTCACAGGTACCGAGATTGTCGCGGTGGGGCTGTCGCTGATGTCAGTTGCCGCGGCATGGTCCGCCGGTGGTTTTGGCAACGCCGAATTCGGCCGCCCGCTGTACCTGGCAATCGCCTGTGCGGTACTGCTGTGCATCTTGCTGATCGTTCGTTTCACCAAGGGTTTCCTCAACAACATCTCGGTGTTGCTGGGCCTGATATTCGGTTTTGCCCTGTCGGCTGGCGCAGGTTTGGTCAGCCTGGACGGCATCGAGGACGCCCCGGTGTTCGGTGTGATCCTGCCGTTCCATTTCGGTATGCCGACGTTCCATTTGTGGCCCATGGCGGCCATGTGCATCGTGATGCTGGTGACCTTTATCGAGTCGACAGGCATGTTCATTGCCTTGGGCGAGATCGTCGACAAGCCCATGGATGAACGCACCCTGGTTCGTGGCTTTCGTGCCGATGCCCTCGGCACGGCGGTGGGTGGCATCTTCAATACCTTCCCGTACACCTCGTATGCGCAAAATATCGGTCTGGTCAGCATCACGGGCGTGCGCAGCCCCTGGGTGTGCGCGTTGGCCGGGGCGATTCTGATTGTGCTGGGTCTGTTTCCCAAGGTGGCCTACTTCGTGGCGTCGATTCCGCCCTATGTGCTGGGCGGTGCCGGCATCGTAATGTTCGGCATGGTTACGGCCAGTGGCATGAAGGTGCTCGGCCGGGTGGATTTCAAGAATGTCGGCAATCTTTATATCGTCGCCATAAGCCTGGCGGTGGGCATGTTGCCCGTGGTCTCGCCGCACTTTTTCAGCAAGTTGCCTTCCTCGTTGGGGCCGATCCTGGAAAGCCCGATTCTGCTCACGGCAATTGTCGCGATCACCTTGAATATCTTTTTCAACGGTATCGGTTTGAGAAAACCGCAGAACGACGCCGCGACTGGCGAGGGTATTGGTCAACACTCCAACTGATATCTCTGATTGTTTGGTGATAATTAAGTGAAACGCTACCTGTCTTGATAGCTACCAGGGGGCAGGTAATACACTAGAGCGACCTTATAGGTCGCTTTTTTTTGGTGCGCCAGGCATGGCGCGTTGCGCGCAAGCGCAACCAGCTTGGCTGTGGTGGCCACGCTGGTGAC
>NZ_JBPVWS010000031.1:0-6980 GCF_053470365.1 Stutzerimonas tianxiuensis
ATGAATCCTCAACCTTCAGGCATGCCCTGGAACCTGCTGCTGCTAACCTGGCTGGTCGCACTGGTATCGACCCTGTCCGCGCTGTTCATTGGTGAGGTGATGGGCCAGGCACCCTGCGTGTTGTGCTGGTTCCAGCGTGCCTTCATGTTTCCGCTGGCGGTGATCCTGGCCATCGCCTGCTACCGCTCGGATTTCACCGTCTGGCACTATGCCCTGCCGCTGACCGCTATCGGTGCGGCACTGGCATTTGTTCACACGCTGCTCTATGCAGGGCTGATTCCACAGCCGATCCAGCCCTGCACGGCCACTGGTCCATCCTGCTCAGGCGCCGGAATGACCCTCTTCGGCGTGGTGCCCCTGCCGGCACTCGCCTTGTTCGCTTTTATCCTTATCGCCATCCTGCTCATAATCATCCGTCGGAGAACCACCCCATGAATCGCCGTTCCGTGGTCCTGATCGTCAGTGTCGTGATCCTGGCCGTCTTTGCTGCCGCCGCATTCTTCTATTCCCCCTCGCAATCGCCTCAACAGGCCCAGGCTCCCGGTTCGACAGCCCAAGAGACCGCGACACAACCCAAACAGAACGGCGGCCAGTTGGTTCGCTTCCACTCACCAGTGTTCGGCCCGGCGCAAGCGCCAGTGACCATCGTCGAATTCTTTGACCCTTCCTGCGAGGCATGCCGCGCCTTCCACCCCTATGTGAAGCAGATCCTCGCCGAGAACCCGGAAGACGTGCGTTTGGTGCTGCGCTATGTACTGTTCCATCAAGGCTCCGAAGAGGTGGCGCGAATGCTGGAGGCGGCGCGTAAGCAAAATCTCCATGAACAAGTGTTGGGGGCTGTGCTGGAAGCCCAACCCGGTTGGCACGACGACCCCAAGGTAACGCAGGCATGGGCTGCTGCAGAGCGCGTCGGTTTGAACTTGGAACAGGCCCGCCAGGACATGCATACGCCTGGCGTCAACGCCGTGCTGGAAACGGACATGCAGGACGTTAAAGCCGTTGGGGTTCGTGGCACGCCGACTTTTTTTGTCAATGGTCGTGCGCTCAGCGAGTTTGGCCCGGAGCCGCTGCGCCAGTTGGTGAACAGCGAAGTGGCCAAGGCACGAGAATGACACTATGAGCGCGCTGGAAAACCGCGTGCCACCGCTGCTCGTGGCCGGCCTGATCGCTGTGCTGATGGGTTTGTCGGGAACCAAATTGCCGGGTTTCGAACTGGCATGGACCGCGCGCCTGACCTTCGCTTTGCCAATACTGCTCCTGGGGCTCGGCGTGTGCCTCGCCGGCGTCCTGTCGTTTCGCCGCGCGCGTACTACGGTTAATCCATTGCAGCCGCAGCAGGCTTCTGCATTAGTGGAGGCTGGCATCTACCGGTACAGCCGCAACCCCATGTACTTAGGCTTTGCCATTATCCTGGCGGCTTGGGCGCTGGTCTTGGCCTCGCCTCTAACCCTGCTTGGCGTAGTTGCTTTCGTGCTGTACATGAACCGTTTCCAGATCCCAGCCGAAGAGTGGGCGCTGGAAACATTGTTCGGCGAATCATTTGCCCGCTACCGTGCACGAGTCCGCCGCTGGCTCTGAGCGTCCGCGGCGGTAGCGACTGGCGGGGCTTGCTCGTCGCGGCAGCCTGCCGAAGGTGCCACGACCTAGCCTGATCTCCTCGTGACGAGCTGCTTTGGCCACATGCCGCTAGCATGTCTCTGGTCGAAGACATAGCGCCAACGAGTGATGTCGCAAGTTCACTCCGTTGATATCGAGATAACTGTCTAGCAACAGCGGTGAGCGCAAAGCAGGCTTATGCTTCGCTGCGATGACTGTCGGCCTGCCTGGTGTCGATACAAACACTGCCGTCTAGCTCCATTTCAAGTGTCGAGTGGCTGACTTTGAATCGCTCATGAAGTACACGTTTTAAATCAGTCTTCACTCGTTCAATTTCGGGCAGGCTAGCCTTCTTGATGACAACGTGAGCTTCCAATGCAGTTGAATGTTCGGCAATTTCCCAGACATGTACGTGGTGAACACTCACAACGTCGTCCACTTGCTCCATGACATTGATTATATCAGTGATGGAAACTCCTTCTGGTGCGCCCTCCATTAACAAGTGAATGGTTTTAGGTAGCATGCTAAAGCCCTGCCATAGCACGTAACCAGCAATCATCAGCGTCAGTACAGTATCTGTCCAATACCAGTCATACAGAAGGATTAATGTTCCGGCAATAATAACACCGACGGAGGCCAGCGCATCCGACACATTGTGCAAGAATGCCGCCTTTATATTCATGCTATTCTTAGACATTGTGTAGGTGAGCAAGGCCGTGACGACATCTACAATCAAGGCTATTCCCGCCACCACGACCACTGTCCATCCTTCAATGGGCTGTGGGGCAAAAAACCGACCTATAGCTTCGTAGATGAGGTAGAGACCAACGATAATCAGCGTGACCAAGTTAATCAAAGCCGCTATGGTTTCACTGCGTCGGTAGCCGAAGGTTTTAAAAGCATCTGGCGGTTTGCGACCGATTTTACGTGCGATGAGCGCAATAACCAGTGATGCGGCATCGCTCAAGTTATGTAGCGCGTCAGCTATGAGCGATAAACTGCCAGAAAGTATTCCTCCAACAACTTGTGCCAGAGTTAGCACAGTATTAACGCCAATGGCAGCGATTAAACGCTTATCGCCTATGGCTTCGGTGTTATGGTTATGTTCGTGAGCCATTGGTTTTTAACCGTCCTTAAATAACATAAGACAAGGATAGGGAGCCCAAAAAAGTAATAGATAATACTAGCACCAATACCATCTGGCCTTCCAAACCACACTGACAGAAATGCGACCACTCTCAAGCGAGTTCGTGCATTATCGTCTGAAACTTGCCGATAACTGGCCGATCCCTCTCAAACGTTAAACGACGTTGCTCGCTAATGATAGATGATGCGGCGTCAATCCGAAGATGACAAAATTGTAATCTTCCAATCATTCTTTTCGTAGGATAGGCCCTTGCAGATTGGTGCGCCTCGGTGCTGACATGACGAAGCAAGGCGCTCATGTCACCGCGCAATGGAAGCATTACATTTCAATAATGTAATGCTTGGCTCATGCTGCTGTTAACTTCAATCACGCAAAATTCATTCGAACCTGCAGGGCTCAGCGAGAAAGCTCAGCAAGCCACCTTTGAATTTAGCGAGGACTGCCCTATGAATCTGTTGAAAGCTATTGTTGTTGGTTTGGTAATCTGCGGCTCCGCATTGTCTTATGCAGAAGATGGTTACGACCGCTCAATTAAATTTAATGAAAAATTCCGAGCAGATCAAAAACGAATTCACGGAACCGAATCCGCCAAACGAAAAATAGACGAATTACAGATTAAGGATACCCGCCAAGATCAGAACAATACGGAAAGCAAGAAAGAAACCAAAGCTGACTAACCGCTTCATATCTGAACGATATTCGCCTCCTGCAGCTTCCAATCTCCTTTGGAAGCAGTTGCACTCTAAGCGCCCTTCGGGGCGCTTTTTTGTTTCCATAACTTGCCCGCAACATCGCTACCAGCGAATCGCCCGGAATTTATATAAGCCGTTTCGTTTAAGTCAGGCCGCCATTGCCTGATCTGTTGTTATTAGCCTTCGCAAGGATCATGTCCGAGTGAGCTGAACAGACGCTGTGGCGTACAGCGCACCCATGTCTGGGTCGCTATCTCAAAGGCCTCACGGTTCGCCCATGATTGACGGTGTCAGCTCGGCCTTGCACAGCCCGCTGATCGTTCCAGCCAGGGCTTTGTCGTAGCTATCGCCCTTTGCTGCCGACCGGGGCAGGTCAGTCGCTGTTTGCATAATCCTTCGTCAGCTCACCGTGGGTGAAAGCCATCAGGTCAAGGACGCGTATGTAGCGAAAGTCATACGCACTAAGCGCTGAGCAATTTTTTATTTACCGCTTAGATGCATCAGACTGCGCCACAAAGGCTGTGCTGTCCGCTGCGCCGCTAATGAAACTGCGCTCCGATAATTAACGCGCCCCGTTCTCGCTAGCTAGCAAGAACGGGGCGTTGTGTGCCGCCATCCAATCTCTAGCTTGTTCTGTCAGCGGCCAACGCGATTTCTTGCTCCTCCAATTCGTCTTCGCGTCGATGAGCCATCTGGTAGAGCAACGGCAAAACTAATAGCGTTAGCACCGTTGAGGAGAGAATCCCCCCGATCACCACCGTCGCAAGGGGACGTTGTACCTCTGCACCGGTACCCACATTCAAGGCCATTGGAACGAACCCGAGTGAAGCCACTAAGGCTGTCATCAATACCGGTCGTAGCCGGGTAAGGGCACCTTCGCGGATCGCAGTGTCCAGAGGTAAACCTTGCTCCCGTAGGCTACGGATGAAGGAGATCATTACCAGGCCATTTAGAACGGCGACGCCTGACAGAGCAATAAAGCCAACACCTGCTGAAATGGACAATGGGATATCTCTGAGCCACAGCGCAACAATGCCTCCGGTGAGCGCAAATGGAATCCCTGTAAAGACCAACAAACCGTCTTTGACATTGTTGAACATCATGAAAAGCAGAATGAAGACCAGGAGCAGCGCCACGGGGACGACAATCTGCAGCCGCTTCGTTGCCGATTCAAGCTGCTCAAAGGTACCGCCCCAGTCGATCCAATAACCTGCCGGGATATCTACCTGGGCCTGGATTTTCTGTTCTGCCTCAGATACGAATGATCCAATGTCACGACCACGGACGTTTGCACTGACGACAATTCGCCGTTTCCCTTCTTCTCTACTGATCTGATTCGGACCGGGGGCCAAATCCAGGGTGGCCACCTCGCCGAGGGGGATATAACTTATGGTGCTGTTTAATTCCCTTGGAAGGGCAATTGGAAGCCGCTCAATTGCGGCGAGATCGCTGCGTATCTCGTCCGGTAAACGAACCACGATATCGAAACGCCGATCTCCTTGAAACAAGGTGCCTGCCTCTCGGCCACCGATAGCTACTGCAACCGCTTGCTGGACGGTATCTAGACTCAGGCCGTATCGTGCGATCTGATCGCGATCGATATCAATCGTGAGCATGGGAAGGCCAGTCGTCTGCTCGACCGTAACCTCTGAAGCGCCTGGTACTTGTCCTAGCACCTCGGATACTTCCGCCGCCGTGCTGTTAAGAACGTCCATGTCATCACCATAGATTTTCACGGCTACCGCGGCACGAACTCCGGAAATCAGCTCGTTGAAACGCAGCTGAATCGGCTGGGAAAACTCGTAGTTATTGCCCGGCAACTCAGCGGCGGATGCTTGCACCTCGCTTAAGAGCTGATTACGCGACTTGCCTGGATCCGGCCACTGTTCTTGTGGCTTCAGCATGACGTACCCGTCAGAGATATTTGGAGGCATAGCATCCGATGCCACTTCCGCAGTGCCAGTTCGCGCAAATATGCGTTCAATCTCCGGAAACTCATCCATAAGCTTTCGCTCCAGCTGCTGCTGCATCTCTACAGACTGACTAAGACTGGTAGCTGGTACACGAAGGGCTTGGATAGCGAAGTCTCCCTCGTTGAGGCTAGGCACGAATTCACTGCCCATACGTGACCCTACGAGGCCAGAAAGTATGACTACAACTACCGCAAAGGTGAGCACTGCTGGCTTGTTGGCCATTACCGCATCGAGCGCAGGTGCGTAGGCCCGTTTAGCATTGCGGATTAGAAAGTTTTCCTTTTCCGTAACCCGCTTACCGATAAAGAGCGCAACGGCCGCCGGGACGAACGTCACCGAAAGGATTATCGCCCCGAATAGCGCTGTCACTACGGTAAACGCCATGGGCGTGAACATCTTACCTTCTACCCCTGTAAGGGCGAATATCGGCAGATACACGATCATAATGATCAGCTGCCCATACAATAGAGGCCGACGCACTTCCTTTGCCGCAGCGAATACTTCATGAAGCCGTTCGGACAGTGTTAATGCCCGTCCGTGATGGGACTGAGCGTGTGCAAGTCGACGCACGCAGTTCTCAACAATCACCACGGCTCCATCGATAATGATGCCGAAATCCAATGCGCCTAGGCTCATCAGGTTGGCGCTGACCTGATTGGCTACCATGCCGGTGAACGTGAAGAGCATAGAAAGCGGTATCACAAGCGCGGTTAGGATCGCCGCCCGGATATTGCCTAAGAAGAGAAAAAGTATAACCACAACAAGAATGGCACCCTCAGTGAGGTTCTTCTTAACGGTGGATATAGCTTTGTCTACGAGTACAGTTCGATCGTAGACAGTAATTGCCTTTACGCCTTCCGGAAGCGAAAGGTTTATCTCTTTCATCTTGTCGTCGACAGCCCTTGAAACTACTCGGCTATTTTCACCGATAAGCATGAAGGCCGTACCTAGTACCACTTCGCGGCCATTCTCGGTGGCTGCGCCAGTGCGGAGCTCCTTTCCAACCTCGACCGTCGCAACGTCGCGGATACGCACTGGGGTACCGTCAACGTTGCTAATAAGGGTATCGCGGATGTCCTCCACAGACTGCATTTGTCCTGGAGCGCGAACAAGATACTGCTCGCCGCGCTTTTCAATATATCCGGCACCTAGATTGTTATTGTTTTGCTCAACCGCCTCGATCAAATCTTGTAGTGTTAGTCCAAACGACCGCAAAGTGTCTGGGTTGGGGGCGATCTGATATTCCTTTGCATATCCTCCGATCGTATTGATCTCAGTAACACCAGGTACATTTCGGACTTGCGGTTTGATGATCCAATCTTGAATCTCACGCAAGTCAGCAGGGGTATACGGCGTACCGTCCGATTTGGTGGCACCTTCCTCAGCTTCAACCGTCCAAAAATAGATTTCGCCAAGCCCAGTGGAAATAGGGCCAAGTGTTGGAGTGACGCCATCTGGGAGCTGATCTTTGGCCCCTCCCAGGCGCTCGTTCACAAGTTGGCGGGCAAAATAGATGTCAGTGCCTTCCTCAAAAATAACTGTGATCTGAGAAAGTCCATATCGAGACAAGGA
>NZ_JBPVWS010000031.1:7080-9136 GCF_053470365.1 Stutzerimonas tianxiuensis
CCATTGGCACTGGACTCGAATGCTGTGGCCTCGATAACGGCATTGCTGCCTACTCGTACCGCGCTGAGTGCATTGGCAGGAACGCTGATATCTGCCCACACGGTGGAGAGATCGGAAATGATGAATATCTGGTCATCGGTATTGACTGACTCACCGAGCGTGATGTCCTTCTCAACGATCATCCCATCGAACGGCGCCCTGAGTTCGTAGCGGCTCAATGCGTCTGGCTTGCCAGCATCACTGCCAAGCGCTTGTAGCTGTGCGTTTGCATTCGCAACAGTCAGCTCTGCTTCCCGTAAAGCCTGTTGTGCCTGTAAATAATCCTGTTCCGCAGAAATACGCTCTTCCCATAGCTCCTTTTCGCGTCGATAGGTTTTTTGAGCCAATGCAAGACGTTTTTGCGCCGCGTAGAACTCGCTTCTACGTTCCGACAGGTCTGTACTCGCGATCACAGCAAGTACTTGCCCCTGTTTCACCTGTTCGCCCAAATCGACTTTGACCGCTTCAACGACACCTGAGAGACGAGGCACAACTTGCGCTGTGCGGTCTTGGTTGAATGTAATTTCGCCAGGCAGCTCAATTGCGCTTTTTATCTTTGCGGGCTGAGCAGTTGCCAGTGAGATGCCGGCGGCTAGGATTTGTGTCTCTGAGAGTTCTACCTCTGCTGTTTCAGTATGCTCCGCTCCCTCGGGCTCATCTTCATGCTCATCTTTCTCTGCCGCACCGACCTCGTGATCGCTATCGGCGCCTCCTTCATCATGGCCATGATCTCCTTCGGCTTCTGCATCCTCATCCGAATGCCCTTCATCCTCATGCTCCGATTCGTCACCATGCTCGCTATGTGCGTCGCCCGCATCGGGCACAGCTGGACTACTGCGAAGAAGCAATCCGCCAAGCATAAGTGCCACGCTTAATATGACGACGATCCAAAAAATCTGCTTCTTGTGACCAGCCAAGGAAGATGTATTCGATTTACTTTTCATATGGATTCCTATGGCTGAGTGGCCGAGGTGATAACGGCCGACCCATCTCCGACAATTCGCGAGATTTCTGCCGCCGCCTGGTTAGCTTGTGATAGCGCAGACAGGTACTGAGATCGGGCTTGGAAAAGCGTGCGTTGAGCATCCAGTACGTCAAGGAACGTGAATTTTCCAAGTTCGAACCCCTTGCTGGCAGCTTCATAAGCGCTTTGGGCACTGGGGAGCATATCGTTGCGCAACAGTTCAAACTGCTGGCGAGCAGTGCGCAGCCGCATGTGCGCTTGGGAAAGTTCGCTTTTCAGGCGTATATGGACGGCGTTGAGCTCGTCCTGCGCCTGGTAGGCCCGTTCCTGCGCTGCTCCGATGTTGCCTTGGTTTCGATCAAACAACGGCAGGGGCATCGAGATACTCACCAATCCCAGCGTGCCGTTATATTCATCTGAGCGTTGGGCACCTACGCTAACCGTCACGTTAGAAAAGCGATTCGTCCTTTCCAGCTTTAACGCAGCCCGACGTCTTTCAGCCTCCCGACGCGCGCGGGTTAGTTGGGCGGAATCGTTCAAACGGCTATAAAGCTCAGCTAGCTCGGGAAGAGGAGGCACTGCCTCTGCCGGCTCTTTTACTCGCTCAAAGCGTGGCTGTGGATTTCCCCAGTTGGCCGCCAGCCGAGTGCGCGCAGCTTCGAGTTCAGCTGTGGCCTGGGCAAGCTCTACTTGCACTCCAGTAGCCGCAACCCGCGCCCGGGTTTCCTCTACGGGAGAAACCATGCCGGCCCTCACACGTCGATTGGCCACGTTCACTGCTTGCTTCGCAAGCTTTGAAGCAGCCTGAGCGAGGTCCAGCCGTTCTTGAGCAGTAAGCACATCGTAGTACGCGCCCATCACTGCCCCCCTCAGTCGAGCTTGGGCGTCCTGTAGGTCAGCAGCTGCTACGTCCAAGGCTCGTTGCGCCGCCTCAATACGAGCCGAACGTTTACCACCCAGCTCTATTTCTTGGCTCAGTTCAAGCGTGGTCTCCGGGGCATCGCCCCGGATTCCCTCCTGGCTAGCGGACAATATTGGATTCGGACGTGCTCC
>NZ_JBPVWS010000032.1:0-5562 GCF_053470365.1 Stutzerimonas tianxiuensis
GCGCAAGCGGTTGAGAAGAAAGAAAAACTTCTTCAAAAACAGCTTGACGAGAAACAAGGCTGCTGTAGAATGCGCGGCCTCGGTTGAGACGAAAGACTTGATCGAAACGCTCTTTAACAACTGAATCAAGCAATTCGTGTGGGTGCTTGTGAGGTAAGACTGGTAGTCAGCAAGATTATCAGCATCACAAATACTCAACGAGAAATCATTGAGTGCTCTTCTTTTAGGAGAAGAGATTTGCGATTGCTGAGCCAAGTTTAGGGTTTTCTCAAAACCCAAGCAGTATTGAACTGAAGAGTTTGATCATGGCTCAGATTGAACGCTGGCGGCAGGCCTAACACATGCAAGTCGAGCGGATGAGTGGAGCTTGCTCCATGATTCAGCGGCGGACGGGTGAGTAATGCCTAGGAATCTGCCTGGTAGTGGGGGACAACGTTTCGAAAGGAACGCTAATACCGCATACGTCCTACGGGAGAAAGCAGGGGACCTTCGGGCCTTGCGCTATCAGATGAGCCTAGGTCGGATTAGCTAGTTGGTGAGGTAATGGCTCACCAAGGCGACGATCCGTAACTGGTCTGAGAGGATGATCAGTCACACTGGAACTGAGACACGGTCCAGACTCCTACGGGAGGCAGCAGTGGGGAATATTGGACAATGGGCGAAAGCCTGATCCAGCCATGCCGCGTGTGTGAAGAAGGTCTTCGGATTGTAAAGCACTTTAAGTTGGGAGGAAGGGCATTAATCTAATACGTTAGTGTTTTGACGTTACCGACAGAATAAGCACCGGCTAACTTCGTGCCAGCAGCCGCGGTAATACGAAGGGTGCAAGCGTTAATCGGAATTACTGGGCGTAAAGCGCGCGTAGGTGGTTTGTTAAGTTGAATGTGAAAGCCCCGGGCTCAACCTGGGAACTGCATCCAAAACTGGCAAGCTAGAGTATGGCAGAGGGTGGTGGAATTTCCTGTGTAGCGGTGAAATGCGTAGATATAGGAAGGAACACCAGTGGCGAAGGCGACCACCTGGGCTAATACTGACACTGAGGTGCGAAAGCGTGGGGAGCAAACAGGATTAGATACCCTGGTAGTCCACGCCGTAAACGATGTCGACTAGCCGTTGGGATCCTTGAGATCTTAGTGGCGCAGCTAACGCATTAAGTCGACCGCCTGGGGAGTACGGCCGCAAGGTTAAAACTCAAATGAATTGACGGGGGCCCGCACAAGCGGTGGAGCATGTGGTTTAATTCGAAGCAACGCGAAGAACCTTACCAGGCCTTGACATGCAGAGAACTTTCCAGAGATGGATTGGTGCCTTCGGGAACTCTGACACAGGTGCTGCATGGCTGTCGTCAGCTCGTGTCGTGAGATGTTGGGTTAAGTCCCGTAACGAGCGCAACCCTTGTCCTTAGTTACCAGCACGTAATGGTGGGCACTCTAAGGAGACTGCCGGTGACAAACCGGAGGAAGGTGGGGATGACGTCAAGTCATCATGGCCCTTACGGCCTGGGCTACACACGTGCTACAATGGTCGGTACAAAGGGTTGCCAAGCCGCGAGGTGGAGCTAATCCCATAAAACCGATCGTAGTCCGGATCGCAGTCTGCAACTCGACTGCGTGAAGTCGGAATCGCTAGTAATCGTGAATCAGAATGTCACGGTGAATACGTTCCCGGGCCTTGTACACACCGCCCGTCACACCATGGGAGTGGGTTGCTCCAGAAGTAGCTAGTCTAACCTTCGGGAGGACGGTTACCACGGAGTGATTCATGACTGGGGTGAAGTCGTAACAAGGTAGCCGTAGGGGAACCTGCGGCTGGATCACCTCCTTAATCGAAGACTTCAGCTTCTTCATAAGTTCCCACACGAATTGCTTGATTCACTAGCGAAAAGCGATTGGGTTTCGACCCGAGAGAGACGATTGGGTCTGTAGCTCAGTTGGTTAGAGCGCACCCCTGATAAGGGTGAGGTCGGCAGTTCGAATCTGCCCAGACCCACCAATTGTCATGGGATGTGGCCGATCTGTAGATGGGGCCATAGCTCAGCTGGGAGAGCGCCTGCTTTGCACGCAGGAGGTCAGCGGTTCGATCCCGCTTGGCTCCACCATTATTCTCGACAAATCGCTGAAAGCACAGAAATGAATAGACTCTAGCGAGTGTATTGATTTCTGGTCTTTGCGCCAGTAACTGTTCTTTAAAAATTTGGGTATGTGATAGAAGTAGATTTGGGTAGTTACTTTCACTGGTAATTATTCAAGTCAAGGTAAAATTTGCGAGTTGCTCGAGAGAGCAAATATGCGGATTTTCGGCGAATGTCGTCTTCACGTTATAGACAGTAACCAGATTGCTTGGGGTTATATGGTCAAGTGAAGAAGCGCATACGGTGGATGCCTTGGCAGTCAGAGGCGATGAAAGACGTGGTAGCCTGCGAAAAGCTTCGGGGAGTCGGCAAACAGACTTTGATCCGGAGATGTCTGAATGGGGGAACCCAGCCATCATAAGATGGTTATCACACACTGAATACATAGGTGTGTGAGGCGAACCAGGGGAACTGAAACATCTAAGTACCCTGAGGAAAAGAAATCAACCGAGATTCCCTTAGTAGTGGCGAGCGAACGGGGACTAGCCCTTAAGCTTCTTTGATTTTAGCGGAACGCTCTGGAAAGTGCGGCCATAGTGGGTGATAGCCCTGTACGCGAAAGGATCTTAGAAGTGAAATCGAGTAGGACGGAGCACGAGAAACTTTGTCTGAATATGGGGGGACCATCCTCCAAGGCTAAATACTACTGACTGACCGATAGTGAACTAGTACCGTGAGGGAAAGGCGAAAAGAACCCCGGAGAGGGGAGTGAAATAGATCCTGAAACCGTATGCGTACAAGCAGTGGGAGCCTACTTTGTTAGGTGACTGCGTACCTTTTGTATAATGGGTCAGCGACTTATTTTCAGTGGCGAGCTTAACCGAATAGGGGAGGCGTAGCGAAAGCGAGTCTTAATAGGGCGTCTAGTCGCTGGGAATAGACCCGAAACCGGGCGATCTATCCATGGGCAGGTTGAAGGTTGGGTAACACTAACTGGAGGACCGAACCGACTACCGTTGAAAAGTTAGCGGATGACCTGTGGATCGGAGTGAAAGGCTAATCAAGCTCGGAGATAGCTGGTTCTCCTCGAAAGCTATTTAGGTAGCGCCTCGTGTATCACTGCTGGGGGTAGAGCACTGTTTCGGCTAGGGGGTCATCCCGACTTACCAAACCGATGCAAACTCCGAATACCAGCAAGTGTCAGCACGGGAGACACACGGCGGGTGCTAACGTCCGTCGTGAAAAGGGAAACAACCCAGACCGTCAGCTAAGGTCCCAAAATCCTGGTTAAGTGGGAAACGATGTGGGAAGGCTCAGACAGCTAGGAGGTTGGCTTAGAAGCAGCCACCCTTTAAAGAAAGCGTAATAGCTCACTAGTCGAGTCGGCCTGCGCGGAAGATGTAACGGGGCTCAAACCAGGTACCGAAGCTACGGGTTCAACGTAAGTTGAGCGGTAGAGGAGCGTTCTGTAAGCCTGTGAAGGTGAGTTGAGAAGCTTGCTGGAGGTATCAGAAGTGCGAATGCTGACATGAGTAACGACAATGGGAGTGAAAAACTCCCACGCCGAAAGACCAAGGGTTCCTGCGCAACGTTAATCGACGCAGGGTGAGTCGGTCCCTAAGGCGAGGCTGAAGAGCGTAGTCGATGGGAAACGGGTTAATATTCCCGTACTTCTAGTTACTGCGATGGGGGGACGGAGAAGGCTAGGCCAGCTTGGCGTTGGTTGTCCAAGTTTAAGGTGGTAGGCAGAGATCTTAGGTAAATCCGGGATCTTAATGCCGAGAACTGATGACGATCCTTCTTTTAGAAGGAGAAGTGGTTGATGCCATGCTTCCAGGAAAAGCCTCTAAGCTTCAGGTAACTAGGAACCGTACCCCAAACCGACACAGGTGGTTGGGTAGAGAATACCAAGGCGCTTGAGAGAACTCGGGTGAAGGAACTAGGCAAAATGGCACCGTAACTTCGGGAGAAGGTGCGCCGGTGAGGGTGAAGCATTTACTGCGTAAGCTCATGCCGGTCGAAGATACCAGGCCGCTGCGACTGTTTATTAAAAACACAGCACTCTGCAAACACGAAAGTGGACGTATAGGGTGTGACGCCTGCCCGGTGCCGGAAGGTTAATTGATGGGGTTAGCGCAAGCGAAGCTCTTGATCGAAGCCCCGGTAAACGGCGGCCGTAACTATAACGGTCCTAAGGTAGCGAAATTCCTTGTCGGGTAAGTTCCGACCTGCACGAATGGCGTAACGATGGCGGCGCTGTCTCCACCCGAGACTCAGTGAAATTGAAATCGCTGTGAAGATGCAGTGTATCCGCGGCTAGACGGAAAGACCCCGTGAACCTTTACTATAGCTTTGCACTGGACTTTGAATTTGCTTGTGTAGGATAGGTGGGAGGCTTTGAAGCGTGGACGCCAGTTCGCGTGGAGCCATCCTTGAAATACCACCCTGGCAACTTTGAGGTTCTAACTCTGGTCCGTTATCCGGATCGAGGACAGTGTATGGTGGGTAGTTTGACTGGGGCGGTCTCCTCCTAAAGAGTAACGGAGGAGTACGAAGGTGCGCTCAGACCGGTCGGAAATCGGTCGTAGAGTATAAAGGCAAAAGCGCGCTTGACTGCGAGACAGACACGTCGAGCAGGTACGAAAGTAGGTCTTAGTGATCCGGTGGTTCTGTATGGAAGGGCCATCGCTCAACGGATAAAAGGTACTCCGGGGATAACAGGCTGATACCGCCCAAGAGTTCATATCGACGGCGGTGTTTGGCACCTCGATGTCGGCTCATCACATCCTGGGGCTGAAGCCGGTCCCAAGGGTATGGCTGTTCGCCATTTAAAGTGGTACGCGAGCTGGGTTTAGAACGTCGTGAGACAGTTCGGTCCCTATCTGCCGTGGACGTTTGAGATTTGAGAGGGGCTGCTCCTAGTACGAGAGGACCGGAGTGGACGAACCTCTGGTGTTCCGGTTGTCACGCCAGTGGCACTGCCGGGTAGCTATGTTCGGAAGAGATAACCGCTGAAAGCATCTAAGCGGGAAACTTGCCTCAAGATGAGATCTCACTGGAGCCTTGAGCTCCCTGAAGGGCCGTCGAAGACTACGACGTTGATAGGTTGGGTGTGTAAGCGCTGTGAGGCGTTGAGCTAACCAATACTAATTGCCCGTGAGGCTTGACCATATAACACCCAAACAATTTGATGTTTGCGTGTCAGACGGTTGAAGTCGACAAACAAACCGAAAAGACGCATCGCTCGCAAAGCAAACCAATACCGCAACACCATCACATACCCAATTAGGGGAAGCGACTCAACACCGACTCCCCAACCGAATTGCTTGACGACCATAGAGCGTTGGAACCACCTGATCCCATCCCGAACTCAGTAGTGAAACGACGCATCGCCGATGGTAGTGTGGGGCTTCCCCATGTGAGAGTAGGTCATCGTCAAGCTTCTACACCAAACCCCCGATCTTCGTAAGAGGATCGGGGGTTTGTCTTTG
>NZ_JBPVWS010000033.1:0-5281 GCF_053470365.1 Stutzerimonas tianxiuensis
GTCTTCTTCATTCGTCCGGCCGGCAGCAACCCGATGGCCTATTGGTTTATCCATCTGGCGAACAACTACCGCGCTAACGATGTGATGAAGAAGATCCACTGGAAATACGGCAACAACTTTTCCCATATGCTGTCGCCTTCCAGCTTTTTCGGCTACGACGCCAATCGGGATATCGCCGTGACAGGTCAGCACGATTTGCTGTTGGATGAGCATTATTTCGACGATGCTACCAATGACCGCATCCGAGGAGAACTTTCGGAGCTCTTGCCCAAACAGGTCTACGAGGTAGAACGGCAACCTTTTTTGGGCCTGATGAGCGGATTGACCAACTACACCATGGCTGACGAGCTTCGCGTAAAGCAGGCACTCGACATTGCTGTCGCGACCGGTGATCTGCTGGCGGTCGACAAGAACGGCAAAACAAGGCGTCGAAAAGGCACAAGCATCAAGTCGACAGATATCCTGATAGCGCCCCCGCAAAGACCCATCTTCTTCGTGCCACCTCTGAAGAAATCCAGTTCAGAAAACTGAGAGGGGCGGCATCGCTCTTCGGGTGGGCGGTTCGCCTCCAACGGTAGAGGTACCGGCATGATACAAGCAGTAGTTTTCGATGTGTTTGGCACGCTTCTCCAGATAGGTGAGCGCCGCCATCCTTTCCGCCAACTGATGCAGAACCTGCGGCTTCAGGGCAAAACACCAAGGCCGGATGACGCACGGACTCTGATGACTCGAAATCTGGGCTTGGCTGGAGCTGCCGATTATTTCGGTGCGCAGTTGAGCAACTCTGAGTTAGCTAGCCTTGAAAGCGACCTTTTCACCGAGCTGGCCAGCGTTCGCCTTTTCGATGATGCGTTGGAGTCGCTAAATCAGCTAAAGGACGCCGGCCTGAATCTCGCGTTGTGCTCCAATCTCGCAGCCCCATATGCGATTCCGGCCAAACTGTTACTGCCGTCGTTCGATGTTTACGGATGGAGCTTTGAGGTTGGGACAATAAAGCCTGAGCCCGCAATCTATCGTCAGATGATCGAACAGCTTGGCTGCGAAGCCTCCGCTATCGCAATGATCGGTGACACGTTGCAAGCCGATATGCTTGGTCCAATTGGGCAAGGCATGCGGGGCTACCACCTACAGCGTGAAGGAAAAGCCGATCAGTGCGGCTTCGTCTCGCTGATGGACTTTGCAGCCCACGTTCTGCAATACCCACCATCCGCCAACGGCTAAAGCGGCGTCGCCAGTTTTAGCTGACGCCGCTAGACCCGGATGGCTTACAGGCATGAAGACACCCTTTTTCTGTAACGGGAGCTCCTTCAACCCTTGAGCGCCAGAATACGCCGAGCGCCGTTGAGAACGATGAATCCCACGACGGTACCGATAATCAGGTCTGGGTAGTTGGACCCAGTCCAAGCGACGAGCGCTCCGGCGACTATGACGCCCATGTTGATGACCACATCATTGGCGGAGAATATCCAGCTCGCTTTCATGTGAGCACCACCTTCCCGGTGTTTGGAAATCAGCAGCAAACAACCCGTGTTGGCGAGCAATGCCAGGAACGCGACGGCCATCATTATCAGCGACTCGGGCTCGCTGCCGAATATAAAGCGTCTGATCACCTCTACGAGCACGCCGAGGGCCAAAATCAGCTGGAGCACACCAGCAAGGTGTGCAGCACGCACCTGCAGATTGACGCTGCGCCCAACCGCATAAAGGGCCAGGCCGTACACTGCCGCGTCAGCGAACATGTCGAGCGAATCGGCAATCAGACCCGCGGACCTGGCAATCAGGCCAGCAGTCATCTCTACCACGAACATGAAGGCGTTGATGCCTAACAGTAAACGTAGGGAGCGGGATTCCTGTGTAGAGTTCGCCGGATTCTCGGCGGCTTTGATCATCTCAGGGTCTGCCGCGACAGTTTTCTGAAGAGTGGCGCCTAGCCCTAACGTCGCCAGCTTTTTGGTTATGGGCTCAACGGCACTGTCATGCATGACATCTAACCGACGGTCCGACAGATCAAAAGTCAGCTTCCGAACTCCGTCCAAACCATTCAGCGCCAAGCGGATCATTCGCTCTTCTGATGGACAATCCATCTTGGGCACGGCGTAAACACTGACCCATTGCCCCGTCGTATCGGAAGGGTTTTGCATATCGGCATCAGCGGCTGGTGTCGCATCGCAGCCGCAGGGACCATCGGACTTGCTCATGATACGGCTCCACTTGAAATCGAAGATGGGATCATTAAAAGCCTTATAGCTACTATAAGGTCAATAACGCAGAGCCGATGAGGATTCACACGATGCGCATTGGTCAGTTAGCAAGGCTAATAGGGATTGATACACAGACGATCCGCTTCTATGAGCAGCAGGGCTTGTTGCCACCGCCTGATCGCCAGGCGAACGGCTATCGTGTCTACACCGAGAAGCATGGCGAGCGGCTAGCTTTCATCCGGCGCTGCCGAATCTTGAATCTGTCACTTCCAGAGATTCACGCACTCCAAAGCTACCAGGATGACCCTCGCCAGCCTTGTACGGCCGTCAATGCCTTACTCGATGATCACATTTCTCAAGTCAGATCCCAGATAACCGCTCTGCAATCACTCGAACGACAACTCGTTTCACTGCGGGCTAATTGCAACGATGGGCGGGAAGTTGAGGCTTGCGGCATTCTCGCCGGAATTAGCGAGGACGCATGCATTAAATGAACGGCGTTGGGGCTTGCGGGCCTGGTTACCCGGCCAACGCGCATGCCCTCGAAATGGTTGTTTGTCCCTGTGGTTTTTGCCCCTTCGTAGTGATGGCTGTCTCCGTGCGGTATCACTTTGAGTCAGGCCTGCCGAGGAAACGTGAGTTCAAACGTGGTCCGACCGTCTTTGCTGGCGACGGCCACGTGGCCTTTGTGGAGGTTCATCACTGAGCGGACAATCGCTAGCCCCAATCCTGCCCCGCGAGGTTGTATGCCGTTAACGCGGTAAAAGCGGTCGAACAGATGTGGGAGATGATCCGATTCGATAGTCGCGCCATGATTGGTGACAGCCAGCGAGACGATGTCTACGTCCTCCTCAAGGATCTTAAGTTCGACCGTACTGCCAGTATTTGAATGCCGCAGCGCGTTGGATAGCAGGTTGGAAATGGCCCGCTGGACCATAAGTCGATTTCCCAAAATCATGGCATCGCCCGTTACTGTCGTAGCGACTCCCGCTTCTTCGGCAAGGACTTCGAAGTATTCACATACGCGCCTCGCCTCGCTTCCTAAAGATAATTGTTCGAGCTTCAGTGCTGGGCTGGCGTGGCTGGCCTGGGCGAGAAACAGCATGTCTGACACGATTCGATCCATGCGTTCGAGTTCTTCAACCGACGACTCGATCACCTCCCGATAATGCTCCTTGCTTCGCTCACGCACCAAAGTCACCTGCGCCTTGCCTATCAGGTTGTTCAGCGGAGTTTTTAACTCATGAGCCACATCGTCCGAGAATTGTGACAGTTGCTGAACGCCGTCATCGAGTCGATGAAGCATTACGTTGAGGCTGTGCGCCAATGCCTGGAGCTCTTGCGGAAGCCGATCGGTGCGGATTCGAGGTGATAGATCCTGTGTAGATACCTTAGTCGCCAAGGCCCGGAACTTGCGAAGCGGCCGCAAGCCATTTTGGGCGATTAGCCATCCAGCCAATCCGATCAATATCAGTAGCATCGGCACGGTCACTAAGGCCGAGCGCAGGAATGCAGCCACCAGCCGTTGATCGGCACTGCGATCTTGCGAAAGTAAAAGCGTCATTGGAGCCAGTCCCGGGACTTGGATTTGCTTGCGCCCGGTTAGCATCTGCACGCCATCTTTCGTTGTCCAGCCAAGATAGTCGCCGTCCCTGCTCACGAGATCCAGCTGCTGCGGCGCATTGGCGAATCGGCCGATACTGAAAATGGGTGATTTCGCTGTATCGCCGATGACCGTAATCGAAAGGTTGTCATGGCCGAGTACGGTATCGCTCAATGCGTGTTGCCAGGAGCGGCCCATACGGGCTTTGGTGTCTTCGAGGAGTCCATGATCGATCTGAGAGAGCTTGGCCGTCACTTCCTCCTGGGCGCGCAGTTCCAGTTGGCGCACCAGTACCCAGTAGCTCAGTGCAATCAGCAGCGCGACCAAAGCGGCGCCGGTCAGTGTGATTTGAAGCGCGAGACGCGATGCGAGGCTGAGTGGCTTCAAGGCCGCGCCTCCAGCACGTAGCCCACACCCCGGATGGTGTGTATCAGGCGATCGCCGAAGGGTTCGTCCACTTTCATCCGCAGGCGACGAATCGCAACATCCACCACATTGGTATCGCAGTCGAAATTGATGTCCCACACCATGGCAGTTATTTCCGTACGCGTGAGGACTTCGCCAGTCCGGCGCATGAGCAGATGCAATAACGCAAATTCTTTGCTGGTGAGGTCGATACGCTGACCGCTCCGGTAAGCCCTATGCCGGGCCGGGTCCAGTTCGAGGTCGGCTACACGCAGGTTGCTCGGAAGTGTGACTGCCTCGCCTCGCCGCAACAGTGTCCGGATACGGGCAAGCAGCTCGGGGAACTGGAACGGCTTGACCAGATAGTCGTCGGCGCCCGATTCCAAGCCGCGGACTTTTTGCTCTAAGCGGCCATTGGCAGTCAGCATGATGACGCGTGTCTGCTTACGCCGCCTGATGAGTTCGAGAACCTCCCACCCATCCATGGTTGGCAGATTCACATCTAGCAGCACGATGTCATAGTCGTTCTGCAGTGCCAGGTGAAACCCATCGAGGCCATCACTTACGCAATCGACCAAGTAACCACATTCGATAAGACCCTGCTGCAAGTATTCCGCAGCTTTGATCTCGTCTTCGACAACCAGGATGCGCATGTTTTGAGGTAACTCGGCAAGGAGGTGCGCGGTAAGCGGAACCAAAAAAATCCATGTAGTAACTAGGTCAAGACGAAAGCGGCTTGGCTCTAGCGTGAAAGGCAGAGGCGAAAAGATCTGCCCAGGGAAGCGGGAAGCACTTTAACGCGGTAAAAGCCCTGTGAGGGCTATCTTGCGAATTTGTAATCTACCGGTCATTTGGTTGACCCGCAGCGCGAGCGGGTGCACCAAACGAAAAAAGGCGCCCTGATGGGCGCCTGAAACACATCTTCAAACCAAGGGAGCAAAACTAAAGAAGATGTGGTGTTGCTCATGGTGTTTCACAAGATCGAGAGAGGGTACTCGGCGATGAATCGGACCTCATCGAGGTCGGACTCGAAAGCAGTCGCCCGCGTGGTAGCCTGGCGCACCCGCAGAGA
>NZ_JBPVWS010000034.1:0-5192 GCF_053470365.1 Stutzerimonas tianxiuensis
AAGCGGCTCATACAGTCAGGTTCCAGGAGCGATGCGCAATTCTACCGGCGAGGGGAAAAGTCCGACAGGCTGCTAGGTCGATGCCGTCACCGCGGAGGTAGCGGGTCATGAAAGTCAGGCCGGGAATACCGACGCTGGCGAAGTTAAAACGTAGCGGGCCTGCCAAGAGGTTTCGTCCTTGCTGGCGAAGTCACCGATCTGCACGAAGTTGACCAAATAGGCATCGGCGCCATTGATATAGGCGAAGCCGGTATCGCCGCTCATGCGCTGGTAGCCGAGACCGAAGGCATGGCCGCCGACGCCGTAGGTGAAGAGCGCGCCGAGGGAACGGTTGTCGACGTTGCTACCACCGTCATCGCTGGAGTGGGCGAAGCGGATATCGCTCTTCAGGGACTGACCATCCCCCAGAGCCAGAACGTGGTTGAGCGTCAGGTAGTGCTGGCGGTAAAGATTGTCCAGCGCGCCATAGCTGTAGCCGGTGCTGAGACTGTCATTCCAGGCGTAGGTGAGGCTGGCAAAGTCGAAGGCATCGCTGCTGGCGTGGCGCGTACGGATGTTCTTCACCCCGACCGCCGTGGTGATGGTCATGTCTTCATAGTCGCTGGAGTCACGCTGGTTGACCTGGCTGAGGCGACCGGCATCCAGATTGAGTCCTTCGATCTCTCGCATGCTCAACTGACCTCCGCGGAATGTCTGTGGCAGCAGGCGCGAGTCGTTTGGCATCAGCACGGGCAGTTTGGGCAGCAGAGTACCGATCCTTAGCACACTATTGGAGGCACGCAGCTTGGCGGTCACGCCCAGATCAGCGTATTCGTCCTGGGCACGCTTTGGATCCTCGCGATCACGTTGCAGCAGGCCGGTGCCCGATCGCTTCGGACTGGAATCGAGCTTGACCCCGAGCAGACCGATGGCATCGACGCCAACACCGATGGCGTCTTCGGTGAAACCGGATTCGTAGCGCAGCAGAAAACCCTGTGCCCATTCCTCGGCCTTGGACTGCGGGGCGGCATCCTGGCGGAAATCGCGGTTGAGGTAGAAATTGCGCAGCTCCAGGTTGGCCTTGCCGTCCTCAAGGAAAGCCGCCTGGGCCGGTACGGAGAGGCCGGCGATGCTGGCAGCGAGCAGGAAACATGGGAAGTGGCGTGGTGCGGAGTGAGACATGGTGGAGTCCTTTTGTTGTTATTGGAGGTACGACGATCCCTGCACGGACCGCCGGAGCAGCCCATGAGGGGAGAGCGTTGGTGAGTGGGGGCTAATCGCGCTGTACGGCCAGCGCCACCCCCTGACCGCCGCCGATGCACAGCGTGGCGAGACCCTTGCGGGCATCGCGGCGCTGCATTTCATGCAGCAGAGTGACCAGAATGCGGCAGCCGGAAGCACCAATCGGATGACCCAGAGCGATGGCGCCGCCATTGACATTGACCTTGGCGCTGTCCCAGTGCAGCTCCCGACCGACGGCCAGGGCCTGGGCGGCGAAGGCTTCGTTGGCTTCGACGAGGTCCACGTCTTCCAGTTGCCAGCCCGCCTTTTCGAGCACCTTGCAGGTGGCGAAGAGCGGGCCAATGCCCATGATCGCCGGATCGACGCCGGCACTGGCCGCCGCGACGATGCGGGCCATGACCGGCATTTGCAGGGCGGCGGCCTTTTCCGCGCTCATCAGCAGGACGGCGGCGGCGCCGTCATTCAGCGTCGAGGCATTACCCGCCGTTACCGTGCCATCCGGCTTGAAGACCGCTCGCAGTTTGCCCAGCGAGGCCTGGGTGGTGCCGGCACGGGGCTGCTCGTCGCGGTCGAAGACGCCAGGTTCGCCCCTGACCTGGGGCACCTGCACGGGAACGATTTCGGCGTCGAAACGACCGCTGTCGATGGCGGCACAGGCACGCTGCTGCGAGGTGGCGGCGAAGGCGTCCTGCTCGTCGCGCCCGATGCCGTACTGCTCGGCCAGGTTCTCGGCGGTGATGCCCATGTGGTAGTCGTTGAAGGCGTCCCACAGGCCATCCTGGATCATCGTGTCGATGATCGCCTGGTGACCCATGCGCAGCCCGGTACGCGCCTGCGGGATGACATAGGGCGCCAGGCTCATGTTTTCCTGGCCGCCGGCGATGATCACCTCGGCATCGCCGCAGGCAATGGCCTGATAGCCGAGCTGCACAGCCTTGAGGCCCGAACCGCATACCTTGTTAAGGGTCATCGCGGGTACGGTATGAGGCAGTCCGGCCTTGAGTGCGGTCTGCCGGGCCGTGTTCTGCCCGGCACCTGCGGTGAGCACGTGACCGAGGATCACCTCGTCGACCTGGGTACGATCGAGAGCGGTTTGCGCGAGCAGGTGGCGGATGACCGTAGCACCGAGTTCCACCGCGGGAACCCGACTCAGGCTACCCTGGAACGCGCCAATGGCCGTGCGGGTGGCGGCGACAATCACAACATCACGCATAGAAACTCCCGTGTTTCGATCCACCCCGGCGGGTCTGGATCGCGAATAAAAAACGCAGTCCCCAGAGACGAGGCCACGCAACGCCCAATCGTCAGAACTGCTCGGCGCCCAGGCCGAACAATGGCTCGCTGCCGGCACGGATAGCGGCTTCCAGGCTCAGGATGCGTGGCAGCAGACGGCGGAAGTAGAAGCCCGCCGTGGCCAGTTTCGCGTCGTAGAACGCCGCGTCCTCGCTACGCATGTTCGCGGCGACCTGGGCCATGCGTGACCACAGCCAGGCGTAGGCGACGTACCCGAACAGGTGCAGAAACTCCACCGAGGCCGCACCGACTTCGTTGGGATTTCCCTTGGCCTGCAGCAGCAGCCAGTCGGTGGTGTTCTCCAGGCGCTGCACCGCGTCCAGCAAGGCATCGCGATGCGGTGCGTCCGCCGTGGCGAAGGCGCGGACCTCAGCAGTGAACTGGCGCAGGGCGGCGCCACCGTTGGCCACCACCTTGCGTCCGAGCAGGTCGAGCGCCTGGATGCCGTTGGTGCCCTCGTAGATCTGTGCGATGCGCACGTCGCGTACCAGCTGTTCCTGACCCCATTCGCGGATGTAGCCGTGGCCGCCGAGCACCTGCTGGCCGTACACCGTGCTTTCCAGCCCGCTGTCGGTGAAGAACGCCTTGGCCACCGGGGTGAGCAGCGCCACCAGGTTTTCGGCTGCCTGCTTCTCGGCGACGTCCTCGCTGAACTTGCTCAGGTCGAGCTGCTGGCCGACGTAGCTGGCGAAGGCGCGACCGCCCTCGGTCATGGCCTTGATGGTCAGCAGCATGCGACGCACGTCCGGATGCACGATGATCGGATCGGCGACCTTGTCCCTGACTTGCGGGCCGCTGGGCGCACGACTCTGGATGCGCTCGCGGGCGTAAGCCACGGCGCTCTGGTAGGACGCCTCGGCACAGCCGATGCCCTGGATGCCGATGGACAGGCGCTCGTAATTCATCATGGTGAACATGGCCGCCAGGCCCTTGTTCTCCTCGCCGATCAGATAGCCTTCGGCACCGTCGAAGTTCATCACGCAGGTGGCCGAGGCCTTGATACCCATCTTGTGCTCGATGGAACCGCAGCTCACGGCGTTGCCCGCGCCCAGCGAGCCGTCGGCGTTGACCTTGATCTTAGGCACGAGGAACAGCGAGATGCCCTTGGGCCCCGTCGGTGCATCCGGCAGCTTGGCCAGCACCAGGTGGATGATGTTCTCGGTCAGATCCTGCTCGCCGCCGGTGATGAAGATCTTGCTGCCGCTGATGCGGTAGTGATCCCCCTCGGGCACGGCGCGGCTGCGCAGCGCGGCCAGATCGGATCCGGCCTGCGGCTCGGTGAGATTCATGGTGCCGGTCCAGCGGCCGGCGACCATGGGCTCCAGAAAGCGCTGCTTGAGCGCCTCGCTGCCGTGGTGGGCAATCGCCTCCACGGCACCGAGCGTGAGCATCTGGCACAGGCTGAAGGCCAGGTTGGACGATTTCCACATCTCCAGCACGGCGGTGGACACCAGCGTGGGCAGTCCTTGACCGCCCCACTCTGTGGAGGCCGGCATTCCAATCCAGCCGTTCTCGCAGAAGCTGGACCAGGCCTCGCGAAAGCCATCGGCGGGCGTGACCTCGCCATCGTGCCAGCGCGCGCCCTGCACATCGCCCGTACGGTTGAGTGAATCCAGCACGCCGGCGGCATAGTGGGCTGCCTCCTGCAGGATGGCCTCGACCAGGTCGGGTGTGGTCTCTTCATGGCCGGGCTGGGCGCAGATCGCTTCCAGGCCTCCGACTTCCTTCATCGTGAACAGCATGTCGCGCAAGGGCGCGGTATAGACAGACATGGCGGACTCCTTTGATGGTAGCGATCAAGCGTTTTGCGGTGTCGGCTGCAACGGGCGCAGTTCTGGCACGGCCTCTTGCGGAGTCGCCGACGTCGGGCCGCCGTACTTGATAAACGCCAGGGCGATTGCGCCGAGGACTCCGAAACCGCCGATCACCAGGAAGTTCTGTTCCAGCGGTAGTTCCAGTGCGACGATCTGGCCGATCAGCAGAGGCGCCGCAATAGCACCCAGGCGCCCTACGCCGGAGGCCATGCCGATACCGGTCGAGCGGATGGACATCGGGTAGAACTGCCCGCAGAAGGCATAGGCCACCAGTTGCGCACCAGTGGTGCAGGCGCCGACCGCGCCAATGATCAGATAGCGCACCTCGGTCAAGGTCTGGAACGTCATCAGGTACAGCAGCACGCCGCCCAGCGCATACATCGCCACCAGCACCCACTTGATGTTGAACTTGTCGGCGAGCCACCCGCCGCACACGGCACCGATGATCGCGCCAACATTCAGCGCGATCACGAAGCTGAGGGCAGACCCCAGGCTGTAGCCAGCCATCGCCATCAGCTTGGTCAGCCAGCTACTGAGCGCATAGACCATGAACAGACCCGAGAAGAAGGCGACCCAGAACAGCGCCGTGCTCAGGCCCCGCCCGTCCTGGAAAAGGCGGGTAACCGGTGCACCTGCCATGCGGTCAGCTGCCGGCACGAAGAACTGGGCGTCCGCCGGGTGCTTGCCGCCCGGCTGGAGATGGCGTGCCACTTCGGCTAGCTCACCATTGCGACGCTGAGCGATCAGGTAGGTCATGGACTCCGGCACCAACTTCAGGATGAACGGAACTAGCAGCCTGTCGGACTTGAATTCATAAATGGACAGAGCGCGACAAAGACAAAGCGAATTGCCCACTATTTGAGC
>NZ_JBPVWS010000035.1:0-2457 GCF_053470365.1 Stutzerimonas tianxiuensis
TCGGCGATGAATCGGACCTCATCGAGGTCGGACTCGAAAGCAGTCGCCCGCGTGGTAGCCTGGCGCACCCGCAGAGACAAATCCTTGAGAGAGCCAGTCTGTACAACGTAGCGGGCTTCGACGTCGCGTTCCCAGCGGTTCTGTCCCGTCAGCGGCGCACCGTTATCGTCTTGGCGCATGTACACCTCGTTCGCGTTGCTGTAATCGGCGCCCCAACCGCGGGCGTAGCGGGTCATGAAAGTAAGCCCGGGTATGCCGTACTCCGCCATGTTCAGGTCGTAGCGCAGCATCCAGGACTGCTCTTTAGGTGAGTTGAAATCACTGTACTGAATGGAGTTGTTCAGGTAGATCGAGTCCGCCTGGCGCAAGTAGTCAAAGTCGTTGTTACCGTTGTTTCGCTGATACGACGCCGTGACGGTGTGCGCGCCGAAGGCGACACCCAGGCTGGAGCTCCAGATGTTGTTGTTGAACTCGCCCAGCAACTCACGGCCTTCGTCGGTTGCCTTGTAATAGTTGAAGCTGGCCAGCAGCGCGACGATATCGGAGAGCGGATAGGTGGCCGACGCACCGAAGTAATGCTGGTTCCAGGCATCTTTGAGGCGGCTGGTGTACAGGCTAAGACTGATATTTTCATTCACGCTGTAGTCACCGCCTGCGTAGCCGAGCCAAGGCGCGTCTACGCCCCCGCCGTAGAAGGTGACGAAGTCTTCGTTCATGTTACTGGTGTTGGGCTGGCTCATCGCGTGCAAGCGGCCTCCCTGAAGGGTGAGGTCGTCCAGCGAGTTGTTCACAACGGTGACACCCTTGAAAGACTCCGGCAGCAGCCGAGAGTCGCCGAAGTGCACGACAGGTGTAGTGGGAAATACATCGCCGGCCTTGATCTCGGTGTCCAGCAAGCGTGCTTTCACCGCGCCCCCCACCCGTGTGAAGTCATCCTCAGGATCGCCAGCGCTGTCGTGGGGAAGCAGGTCGATGCTGCCGCCCACACCGGAGCGCCCCGAACCGGAGTCGAGCTTGAGGCCGAGCATGGCGAAAGCGTCGAAGCCAATCCCTACCGAGCCTTGGGTATATCCGGACTCGAAGAAGGCCATCAATCCGTGGGCCCATTCCTCGGAGTAGCCATTGCCGGCGGCACTCTCACCGTCGCGAAAATCCCGATTGAAATAGAAGTTGCGATTTATCAGCGATAGCGTGCTGCCTTCGATGAAGCCCTCGGCTGTTTCCGATTGGGCAAAGACCGGGGCGCTGCCCAATGCCAGTGAAAGGGCTGTCAGCGAAAAAACGGCCTTTTTGCTCATGATGATGCTCCTTATGTACGGCAGGTCAGTGCTCGAATGACGCCTTTCGCCTTTTTGTTTTTAGCGCTTGGCCATGTTCTTCCCCTAGAGATGACGGCAGGATTAGCGGCAAATGACTATTTTGTAATCTGAGGAAGCCCAATCGCGCACTCCTTCGATTACAGATTTGTAATGTTGCGGTCACCAGGTCGTTATCCACACTTATTTAAAGTCACCACCCCATAGCCATCAGCTATCTCGCCGGCTTGGCAAGGCTGATAAAAACGCTTTCGTGTATTTGTCTACTAAATTCAGGGCGAATCACTATCGCAGTAGAGGCGCATGTGTTTCGCGTCTTGGCGGGGGTAGTTCTTATGATTGGATTCGACATCTAAACCAGGAAGTCATCGTTTTGCCTTGGATGAGAAAAATAGTTTTGCTGATGTTGCTAGCCTTGTTCCCATTGCAATCATCATGGGCAGTTGTTAGCACGAGCTGCAGTCATGAGGATGGTTCGGCAGCAAATCATCTTGGACATCACGAACATCCGCACGAGTCTCTGGGTACTGACGAGGAAGGATCGTCAAAAGCCGCAAAAAAAATCAGTCTGGATGGAGACTGTGTCTTTCATGGCGACCATATCAAGCCGCTTATAACGAAAGGGATCTGTCCTGGTTCGGTATTATCAATGAGCTTGAAACCGTTTCCTTCTGCTAGCTACGCATCGGCTGAAGCGGGGCGTCCTGAGAAACCTAATTGGCGCATCGGTGCAAAACCGGTGGGACGCCAAAGTAACCAGTAAGCGCCATTTATCTGTATCTGACGTCTCACCGAACCTTCCCTTTTTTTAGGAGATTTCGGTGCGAAAAGCTCTTTTCTCGCTGGGGTTGACGACGTTGTCGTGCAATCTCGCCTTTGCGCAACCCTTAGAGTTGCCGACCTTCACACAGACCTTACCTGTCGGTGTGTCAAATACATTCCCCGTTGAGTCTGTCGAATCCATAAGCTTTCTACGCGCCTTGGAACTCGCTAGCTCTGCAAGCCCTGAACTGGCTGTTGCAAGACGTGAGCTGGCTGCTTCTCGCGCATTAATTAGCCAAGCCGGAGCACGTCCGAATCCAATATTGTCCGCTAGCCAGGAGGGAATCCGGGGCGATGCCCCGGAGACCACGCTTGAACT
>NZ_JBPVWS010000036.1:0-2040 GCF_053470365.1 Stutzerimonas tianxiuensis
GCCGTGACGGTGTGCGCGCCGAAGGCGACACCCAGGCTGGAGCTCCAGATGTTGTTGTTGAACTCGCCCAGCAACTCGCGGCCTTCGTCGGTTGCCTTGTAGTAGTTGAAACTGCCCAGCAACGCGACGACATCGGAAAGCGGATAGGTGGCCGATAGACCGAAGTAATGTTGGTTCCAGGCATCCTTGAGCCGGCTGGTATACAGGCTAAGACTAAGATTTTCGTTGACGCTATAGTCGCCGCCTGCGTAGCCGAGCCAAGGCGAGTCGACGCCGCCGCCATAAAACGTGACGAAGTCATCGTTCGTGTTGCTGGTATTGGGCTGGCTCATCGCGTGCAGGCGGCCGCCCTGGAGGGTGAGGTCGTCCAGCGAGTTGTTCACAACGGTGACACCCTTGAAAGACTCCGGCAGCAGCCGTGCGTCACCAAAGTGCACGACAGGAGTAGCGGGAAATACATCGCCTGCCTTGATCTCGGTGCCCAAGAACCGTGCTTTCACGGCCCCCCCTACTCGAGAAAAGTCATCCTCGGCATCGCCGGCGCTATTGTAGGGGAGAAGATCGACGGTTCCGCCAGCACCGGAACGTCCTGATCCAGAATCGAGCTTGAGGCCGAGCATGGCGAAGGCGTCGACGCCGATCCCCACCGAGCCTTGGGTATATCCGGACTCGAAGAAGGCCATCAGCCCGTGAGCCCACTCCTCAGAGTAGCCATTGCCGGTCGCACTCTCACCGTCGCGAAAATCTCGATTGAAATAATAGTTGCGATTTATCAGCGATAGCGTGCTGCCTTCGATGAAGCCCTCCGCTGTTTCCGATTGGGCAAAGACCGGGGCGCTGCCCAATGCCAGTGAAAGGGCTGTTAGTGAAAAAACGGCCATTTTGCTCATGATGATGCTCCTGGTGTACGGCAGGTCAGTGCTCAAATGACGCCTTTCGCTTTTTTTTAGCGCTTAGGCAAGTTCTTCCCTGCAGATGACCGCAGGATTAGCGGCAAATTACTATTTTGTTATCTGAGAGGCAAGCAATCGCGCATATCCTCGATTACAGATTTGTAATGTTGCGGTCACGCGGTCGTTATCCACTCTTCTTTAAAGTCAGCCCCATGGCCATCAGTTATCTCCCCGGCTTGGCGAGGCTGATAAAAACGCTTTCGTGTATTGTGTCCTAAACCCAGGACGAATCACTGTCGCAGTAGCGGCGCTGTGTTCCGCGTCTTGGCGGGGGTAGCTCTATGATTGGATTCGACATCTAAACCAGGAAGTCATCGTTTTGCCTTGGATGAGAAAAATAGTTCTGCTGTTGTTGCTAGCCCTGTTCCCATTGCAATCATCATGGGCAGTTGTTAGCACGAGCTGCAGACATGAGGATGGTTCGGCAGCAAATCATCTTGGACATCACGAACATTCGCACGAGTCTCTGGGTGCTGACGAGGAAGGATCGTCAAAAGCCGCAAAAAAAATCAGTCTGGATGGAGACTGTGTCTTTCATGGCGACCATATCAAGCCGCTTATAACGAAAGGGATTTCTCCCGGTTCGGTATTATCAATAAGCTTGAAACCGTTTTCTTCTGCTAGCTACGCATCGGCTGAAGCCGGGCGTCCTGAAAAACCTAATTGGCGCATCGGTGCAAAGCCGGTGAGACGCCAGATTAACCAGTAGGACGCCATTTATCTGTATCTGACGTCTCACCGAACCTTCCCTTTTCTAGGAGATTTCGGTGCGAAAAGTTCTTTTACCGCTGGGGTTGACGATGTTGTCGTGCAACCTCGCCTCTGCGCAGCCTTTAGAGTTGCCGACCTTCACACAGACCTTACCTGTCAGTGTGTCAAATACCTTCCCCGTTGAGTCTGTCGACTCCATAAGCTTTGTACGCGCCTTGGAACTCGCTAGCTCTGCAAGCCCTGAACTGGCTGCTGCAAGACGTGAGCTGGCTGCTTCTCGCGCATTGATTAGCCAAGCAGGAGCACGTCCGAATCCAATATTGTCCGCTAGCCAGGAGGGAATCCGGGGCGATGCCCCGGAGACCACGCTTGAACT